>CABUBZ010000004.1 GCA_902489945.1 uncultured Collinsella sp. | reverse complement strand
CTCCGCGTTTTCTTTACGCCCGCGCCTCGACCGAGGTTCGAATCCATGCGGTGTTCACCTAAAAGAAAAGCCCCCGTTGCCGGAGGCTTTCGATTTCAATTGGTGCGGCGTATAGGATTCGAACCTATGACGTTCTGATTCGTAGTCAGACCCTCTATCCAGCTGAGGTAACGCCGCAGCGCAAGACATATAAAACCACTTTAGTTAATTGGAGTCAAGCACAATCTCAAATTTTTTTCTCAAGACCGGAATTTGTCATGCTGCACCGCGGGCATCAATACTTCTCATGCGATCGATTGGCTTTTCAATCACATCGAACCCGACGCCAAGCTCCCCCAGAAGTGACCGCACCCGTTGGGCACAGTCGTAGTCGGCAAACGAGATGCTCAGCATTCGGGCCACCTGATTAGAAGTTCCAACGCCATAGAAGTGCTCAAGGACGACAAGCGCCTCATGCGCCACAGACGTCTCGACCACATGCGGCGACTCCTCATAGCACCATTGCGTCAATGGTCCCTCACTCGTCTGCCGAACCACCAAGCCACCCATACCCGACGGCTCGCACGTTACCAGCAGGTGCTCCCCGCCCTCATCGCTCTGGAACAAAACAACCCGCTCGTCGAACAGCTCCATCACATCCCCTTTCTCTTGCTCTTAGTTAGCAAAAGCATAGCAGGTAGATGCATGTACACAGAACATTTGTTCGTGTATTTTCTATCGAGCTGTCCGCACGGCATGGTATGGCCGTACACAAAAAGGGCGCCCCTAAAAGGAGCGCCCTCGCAAATCGCCTATGCAGCTAGTTTACGCGACCGGCTCGATCTTCTCGAGGCCGCCCATGTAGGGGCGCAGAACCTCGGGGATCGTGATGGTGCCGTCGGCGTTCTGGTAGTTCTCCAGAATGGCAGCCATGGTACGACCAGCCGGCAGACCGGAACCGTTAAGGGTGTGCAGGTATCGCGAACCCTTGAAGTTCTCGGGATCGCGATACTTGATGTTGGCACGACGGGCCTGGAAGTCGCCACAGTTGGAGCAGGAGCTGATCTCCTTGTAAGCGTTGTAGCTCGGCAGCCAGACCTCGATGTCGTAGGTCTGACGGGCAGAGAAGCCCAGGTCGCCGGTACACAGGCTAATCACGCGATACGGCAGGCCCAGCTGCTGCAGCAGGTACTCGGCCTCGGCGGTCATGCTTTCGAGCTCCTCGTCGGACTCCTCCGGCTTGGCAAACTTGACCATCTCAACTTTGTCGAACTCGTGCTGGCGAATGATGCCGCGGGTGTCGCGACCGGCGGAGCCAGCCTCCTCACGGAAGCAGGGAGTGAAGGCAGTGTAGCGGCGCGGCAGGGTGTCGGCGTCGAGGACCTCGCCGGCGTGCAGGTTGGTAAGCACGACCTCGGCGGTGGGGATCAGGAAGTTATCGCCCGAGACGTGATAGGCATCGTCCTCGAACTTGGGCAGCTGGCCCGTACCGAACATGGTCTGACGCTTGACGACGATGGGCGGCCACCACTCCTTGAAGCCACGGCTCGTGTGCGTGTCCAGGAAGAAGTTGATAAGGGCGCGCTCCAAGCGGGCGCCGGCGCCACCGAGAACGGTGAAGCGGCTGCCGGAGAGCTTGTTGCCACGCTCGAAGTCGAGGATGTCCAGATCGGTGCCCAGATCCCAGTGCGGCTTAAAGTCGAAGTCGAACTCGCGCGGGGTGCCCCAGCGGCGACGCTCGATGTTCTCGTCCTCGTCCTTACCGTACGGGGTGGCCTCGCACGGAATGTTGGGCAGGTGAGACATGAAGTCGTACTGCTCCTGCTCGAGAGCGGTGCGGCGCTCGGCCAGACCGTCAATCTTCTCGTTGACGGCGCGCACGGCCTCCTTGGCGGCCTCGGCCTCGTCCTTCTTGCCCTCCTTCATCAGGGCGCCGATCTTTTTGGACTCGGCGTTACGCGTGGCCTGGAGCTCCTCGACCTCGGTGATGACGGCACGGCGCTCGTCGTCGAGCTCAAAGAACTTCTCGCGATCCCAAGACGTCTGGCGATTTGCCATGGCGGTATCGATGGCATCGGGGTTCTCGCGAACAAACTTGATATCAAGCATTAGATCCTCCGGCGATATACATTCCATTTAGGTTGCAACCTTGTACATGTATGGGCAAGTATATACTTATGAGCGTTTACGACCCAACTCAACTACGCAAGAAGGCACCCAATGGACGCAGTTTTTTCCTTTTTGTTTGGCACCCGCACCGGTTTTGCCATCCTTTTCGCCGGCGGCATCCTGCTATTTGCGATTCTTGCCTTTGTGATGGAGAAGCGCACCCATAAGATGTATGTCGACCGCGGCCCCAAGTCCGAGGACGAAGAAGACAGCTTCTGGGACTAACCTGCCAAAAAGGGACGGGTTTATTTTGGTCGATTTTATCTGGGCAAACGCAAGCGCCCCGCAACTGGAATTGAGCCAGTTGCGGGGCGCTTTTTGCTCGAGGTACAAAACCGCAGGAAAACCCTGCAAAATAAATCTGTCCCTTATTGGTCAGTTTACTGGAGAGTAGCGTCGATGGCCTTGACCAGGGCACTGCGCATGCCGGCGTCCTCGAGCGCGACGACGCCCTTGATGGTAGCACCGCCGGGCGAGCACACGGCATCTTTCATCGCTGCGGGATGCTGGCCGGTTGCAAGCTGCAGCTTTGCCGTACCCAGCACCATCTGGCTCACAATGCGATAGGCATCGGCGCGCGGAATACCGTGTTTGACGGCCGCATCGCCCAGAGCCTCGATCGTCATGGCGACAAACGCCGGGGCGCAACCGCCCACGGTACCGCCCACAAACAGCAGACTCGAATCGAGCTCGACCACCGTGCCAAGCTTTCCGAGCAGACCGAGCACCGCAGCACGCTGCTCATCGCTAAGCGTGGAAGCCTTCTCGCAGGCGATAACGCCCTCGCCCACCGAAACCGGCGTGTTGGGCACCGTCGAGATATGAGCGACCCCTGGCAGGACCTGTTCCCACTTGGCACTATCCCAGGTCCAGGCGACCGAAAGGACGACCTTGTCGGCAAGCGCATCTTTGAGTGGGGCGAAGACCTTCTCGATCATGTACGGCTTGACCGCCGCAACCACGATATCGGACGCGGCAACAACCTCCGCCGCATCGTGGCAGGCAGCCATGCCCCGCGCCTCGCAACGCTCAACCAGAGCATCGTAGCGGCCTGCGCAGGCGCACACGTCGTCCGCGGCCACGCCGGCGGCAATCCAGCCATCGGCCATAGCGCTCGCCATATTGCCAAAACCGACAAATCCGATCTTCATATCACACAGTCCTCTCAGATGCGTTCCTCAAAACGAAAGTCATTGTCCCACGCCATTGTTTCGTATTGCCGACCTACTTGTGATACGGCTCGCCACGGCTAATCTTGCAGGCGCGGTAAATCTGCTCCAGCAGCACCACGCGCGCCAGGTTGTGCGGCAAGGTAATGCGTCCAAAGCTGAGCATCTCGTCGGCGCGGGCGCGTACGGCATCGCTCACGCCGTCCGATCCGCCAATTACAAAGGCGATGTCGCTGTTACCTCGCAGCATGAGCTCATCGAGACGGGTCGAAAGCTCCTCGCTCGAACGCTCCTTGCCCTCAATGGCCAGCAAAATCACATGCGCTCGAGGCGGTAGAGCGGCAAGAATCGCTGCCCCCTCCTTGTCGCGCGCGGCATCCACACCGCCCGCCTTGGTCGGATCGATATCGGCAACCTCGCGCATATCTACCTTGGCATAGGCGCCTAGGCGTTTGGTGTATTCGGCGCACGCGTCCTTCCAAAAGCGCTCTTTGAGCTTGCCAACGCAAACAACGGTATATTTCACGCGCGCCTACTCCTTCGACTCGCTTTGAACTTTGCCAGCGGCCAGCATCTGCTCGAACATCGAGGCCGACTGCGAGAAATCACTCGGCAGCACGACCGTCGAGGTTTTGCCCGTGCGAGCGAACTCCGTCATCATCTCGGACCACTGCGTAAACATGAACAGCTGGTTGGCCTCATCGTTGCCGACGCCCGTCTCCTGGATGATCTCGAGCGAATCTTTGATGCCCAGCGCAATGGCCTTGCGCTGGTTGGCGATGCCCTCGCCCGCCTTTTCCATCGCCTCGGCCTCGGCGGTCGCCTCGGTGACGCGCTTGATGCGATCAGCCTCGGCGAGCTCCTGCGCAGCGGCGCGCTTTCGCTGGGCGGCGTTGATGTCGTTCATGGAGTTCTCGACCTCGGTCGGCAGCGCGATCTTGGTGATAAGTGTCGACACGAGGGTGAAGCCGTAGGCGGCCATCTGCTCGGAAACGGTAGCGTTGACGTCCTTGGCGATGTCGTCCTTCTTGGCAAAGACCTCGTCGAGCGTATAGACGGGAATCGAGGAGCGCAGGGCATCGGTGATGAAGTCGCGCATCTGATCGACGGGCTCCTGCAGCATGTAGTAGCTCTTGTAAATGCCCGAATCCGCCGGGCCGGCACCCATGTCGTAGCTCACATGATACTGCGCGGAGACCTCGAGACCGATGGTCACGTTGTCCTGGGTCTTAACGTCGATGCCAAAACCGTTTTTCATGGTGCGCAGGCTCACCGTGGCGGCCTTGCGGTCGATCACGGGCACCTTCAGGTGGAAACCCGCGTTGACGATACGGTTGAACTTGCCCAGGCGCTCGATAATCACGGCATGTTGCTGCTCGACGACATAGCAGGCGTTGGGAAGCAGCAGCAACAGGATGATGATGGGGATCAAAAGACTGGTAAGGGCAGCGATGATACCGGAAAACAGCATGGTTTCTCCTCTGATAGGCACACGTTGGCATTAGGATACCCGTCCGAGGCAACCAGGCATAACAAAAAAGCTCCCATTGCTGGGAGCTCTTTCATTTCATGGTGCGGGCGAAAGGACGTCCGCGTATCCGCTTCGCGGATCCGCACCGGCTTCGCCCGCCTGCCGGCGGACTCGCCAGCTCGCTAAAAACGCTCCGCGTTTTCTTTACGCTCGCTCCTTCACAGGTTCAAGTCCCTGTGATGGGCCCATAACAAAAAAGCTCCCATTGCTGGGAGCTCTTTCATTTCATGGTGCGGGCGAAAGGACTTGAACCTTCATGGGGTTGCCCCCATACGGACCTGAACCGTACGCGTCTGCCAATTCCGCCACGCCCGCGTGCAGGAATTAGAATAACGGAGCGCCACCGCGAACGCAAGAACTATTTTTGAAAAAGTTTGCAGGCATTTTCCCAGGCGGCTCGAGCGATTGCCTCAGCGTCCTCGCCGGTACGATCGACGCGGTCGTTGACCAGCGCGTTTGCTGTGATGGAAATCATTGCAGGCTCGCACTCAAGACCGCGAATGGGCTCCGGAGCCATATAGGGACAATCCGTCTCGAACAAAATACGGTCGAGCGGGGTTGCCGCGAATGCCTCGCGCACGTCGTCGTTGCGCTTAAAGGTAGCCGCTCCGCCATAGGCGATGTAACAACCCAAATCCACAAAGCGCTCCATCGTGGCTCGGTCCTCGCCAAAGCAGTGCAGTACGCAACCGGCCTGGGGCACACCGACCTCGCGCAACACGTTGTAGGCGTCCACATGCGAGGTGCGCTCCTCGTCCGTGTCCTCATGACGCAGATGCAGCTCTACCGGCACATTGCGTCGTACGGCAACCTCAAGCTGACGTGCCATGCAATCAATCTGCACGTCATGAGGCGCCGGCGCGACATCGTCGTCATAGTCCATGTGGTAGTCCAGGCCAATTTCGCCGATGCCAACACACAACGGATCGTCGAGCGCAGTCACAATCTGGGCATGGATATCATCGGTGTAGTCCGGTGCGCCATAGGGGTGCACGCCGGCGAGATACTTAATCTGCGGAATATCTCGCATCGGCAAAATCTCGCGCACCAGCCAGTCACTATAGTCCGTCACGCTACGCTTGTCGGCGATGGGGTCGAACATCGTCACCAGCAGGTCGACGCCCGCGGCTTTAGCGCGCACGAGCGTCTCAGGCACTTCTTTGCCCCAGAACGAAAGCAGATGCGCATGCGTGTCGGCAAGCGGTGCCAAGGGCACGGGACAAGCAACCGTCTTCTTTTTCTTGGTAAACGTCACGCGCTCGGCATTAGGCATCATGGATTAGCTCCTGGGCCAGGCGGACAAAGTCGGCAACATCAAGCGTCTCGGCGCGTGTGGTGGGTGCGATACCGCAAGCCTCAAAGGCGGCATCGAGCACGTCCTTGGCAAAGCCGTTGGCGCTCATGGAATTGCGGATGGTCTTGCGACGTTGAGCAAACGCAGCGTCAATCACGCGGGCCACAAACTCGCGATCGAGCCCCTCGGGCACAACGCCGTCAACACGGTCGATACGCACGACGGCCGAGTCCACATGCGGCGCCGGCATAAAGCAGCGCGGCGGCACCTCAAAGCGACCCGTAACCTGCGCATACAGGCCGAGCTTTGCCGTATAGCCGCCATAGGTCTTATTGCCCGGCGCTGCGGCAATGCGATCGGCAACCTCCTTTTGAACCATGACGACGGCGCGCTTGAGCGCGGGCATTGTCTGGAAGAACTGAAGGATGATCGTCGCCGCCACGTTATAGGGCAGGTTCGCGACAAATACCGTCGGCTCACCGCCCGCAACCTGCTCAATCTGCTCCGGCGTCACCTTGAGCGCATCGCCCATGATAAAGCGGAAGTTGGCGTAGTCGGCGGCGTGGGCATCGAGCACCGGCTCGAGCTCGGGATCGGCCTCGATCGACGTGACGCACGCCGCCTCCTGCAGCAGCGCAAGCGTGAGCGTGCCAACGCCCGGGCCAACCTCGAGCACGCGCTCATCGCCCGCAAGCTCGGAAAGCTCGCAAATGCGCTCAATCACATGGTTGTCGATCAAGAAGTTCTGGCCCAGGCGATGCTTGGTCGCAAGGCCAAACTCCTCCAGCAGCTCCCTTGTTGCCGTGGGGTTTGCCAAAGGCGAAGTTGTCATAGTTGCCTCCTTAGCATGGTGGCGGCGTCTTGAAACAAAAGGGCACGGACCGTTGCGGCCATGCCCTTACATCTAAACAGCAAATTGCCGATATGGCGCGCAGCGGCTTAGCCCAGACGCGGGAACAGCGGCTCGCCCTTCTCGACGGGCTGACCACCGGCAAGCAGGCCCCAAGCGCAAATGCCCTTGAGGTCGTCGCTCGCGGCCTCGTCCTCGCAGGACAGGCGGCGCAGGGCCTCGGCAGAAGTCTGGGGCATGAGCGGCATCAGCAGGTGAGCGGCAATGCGGATGGCCTCGAGCAGGTTGTAGATCACAAACGCCAGCTCGTCAGCCTTGGCCTCGTCCTTGGCAAGCGCCCAGGGCTCGGAGTCCTCGATGTAGTGGTTGGCGGCATGGATGAGCTCCATGACCTCGTCCTTGGCTCCACCGTAATCGAGCACGTCCATCTTGGCCATGTAGCGATCGACCAGGCCATCGGCAATCTTTGCCAGCGGGTTGTCGAACGCTTCGAACGATGCAGGCTTGGCGGGCGCGCAACCGTCAAAGTACTTGCCGCTCATGTTGAGCGAACGCGAGATAAGGTTACCCCAACTGTTGGCCAGGTCGGCGTTGTAGACCTGCTCCATGCGCTCGAAGCTGATGGCGCCGTCGGTGCCGGGCACCACGTCGGTCATAAAGTAGTAGCGATAGCCCTCGACGCCCAGCATGTCGATAACATCCTGCGGAGCGATGGCGTTACCGCGGCTCTTGGACATCTTCTCGGCCTTACCGGTCTCGGCATTGCGCACGGTCAGGAAGCCGTGGGCAAAGACGTGCTCGGGCAGGGCCTCGCCAATGGCCATGAGCATGGCGGGCCAAATGACGCAGTGGAAGCGGATGATGTCCTTACCCACGATGTGGAACTGCGCGGGCCAGCGATAGGCCAGCTCGGCACGCGCCTCGTCGGTGTCGACACCGTAGCCGACGGCCGTCATATAGTTGAGCAGCGCATCGAACCACACGTAGGTCACGTGACCCTCGTCAAACGGGACCTGAATGCCCCAGTCAAAGCTCGTGCGGCTCACGGAAAGGTCGTTAAGACCGCCCTCGACAAAGCTGCGCACCTCGTTCATGCGGAACGCGGGCTCGACAAAGTCGGGGTGCTCGTCATAGAGCTTGAGCAGCTTGTCCTGGAAAGCGGAAAGCTTAAAGAAGTAGGACTCCTCCTGCACGCGCTCAAGCGGACGGTGGCAGTCGGGGCACAGGTGCTGGCCGACGCTGCCGTACTCCTCGTCGCCCTTCTGGACCTGCGTATCGGTGAAGTAGGTCTCGTCAGGCACGCAATACCAGCCGTCGTAGCTGCCCTTATACAGGTAACCGGACTCCTTCATGCGCTCCCACAGGTACTGCACGGCATGATGCTGGCGCGGCTCGGTGGTGCGGATGAAGTCGTCATTGGAAATCTCGAGCTTGCTCCAAAGCTCCTTGAAGTGCGGAGCCTGGCTGTCGGTCCACTCCTGCGGCGTCATGCCATGCTTGGCTGCGGCCTCGGCGACCTTCTCGCCGTGCTCGTCCATGCCAGTCAGGAACTTGACGTTATAGCCGGCGGAGCGGCGATAGCGAGCCTGAACGTCGGCAATGATGGTGGAATAAGCCGTGCCCAGGTGCGGATCGGCGTTGACGTAGTAGATGGGCGTCGTGATAAAGAACGAAGGCTTGCTTTGATCCATGGGGTTTGTCCTCCAGAAAAACGTTGCATACAGGGGATGATTCTAGCGCAAGGGCTGGATATCCTCCATCTATTGCATATCGAGCACCATGGCATAGACATCGCGCTTGCGGCGCGAATACTTCTGAGACAGGCGCTTGGCCACCGCAGAGGCGGGCTCCCCCTCCTCGAGCGCGGCGCGGATATCCTCGCGCAGAGCCTCGTCGGGATCCGCTGCCGCGGCGCCAACCGGCACCATGCCGGCCTCCTCATCCTCGCTCGGTGACGCGATGACCAGCGCAATCTCGCCCTTTACCTCACCGCGAGCACGCAGCTCCTCGGCGAGCTGGGCAGCGGACCCGCGTAAGACCTCCTCGTGCAGCTTGGTGAGTTCGCGGCAGATGGCAACCTCACGCTGGGGAAAGACCTCCGCCACGGCCTCGAGCGTCGCCACGATGCGATGTGGAGACTCGTAGAAGATGAGCGCACCGGGCACCATGGCAAGGCGCTGCAAACGGCGCACACGGTCGCCGTGCTTTCGGCCCAAAAAGCCCTCGAAGAAAAAATGCTCGCAGGGAATGCCAGACGAAACAAGCGCCGTGACGCAAGCAGAGGGCCCGGGAATAACTTCGACGGGCACATCGGCCTCACGCGCCGCCTCGACCAGCGCCTGGCCGGGATCGGACACGCTCGGCATGCCGGCGTCCGAGGCAAAGGCGAGGGTCTCCCCCGCCAGCAGACGGTCGACCAGACCGGCGGCGCGGCTGGCGATCACATTCTCGTCGCAACGGACAAGCGGCTTGGAAATGCCCAGGTGCATCAGCAGCTTTGACGTCACACGTGTGTCTTCGCAGCAGATGGCATCGGCGGCGGCAAACGCCTCGCCAACGCGCGGGGACAGGTCGCCCAGGTTGCCGATGGGCGTGCCGACCACATAGAGTTTGCCCGTATGGGCGCTGTTTTGCGTCATATCAACCTATTCAATCATGCCGCGCTCGAGCGTGCCGAGTGCCGCGCGGGCGTCCCATGCTGCAATACGCTTCTCGGTCTTCCAAGTTTGGAAGAACCAACCGGCAGCCGGCGCAAACGAAGCCAGCTGGTTGGCGATAAACACGCGCTCGTAGGCATTGCGGCCCTCGGGCGTAACCGATGAGTTGGCAAAGATCGCCGCGCCTGACCATTCGCCCACCAGCACGGGGAACCCTGTCGAAATCGCTTCTTTAAGCTCGCGCTTGTTACGCGAAATCGCCGTCGTCAGCCCGCGGGGACTCGTGATGTCGAGCGCATACTCGTCGCGGTAATGGTACAGGTGAAGGTCCATGTAGACGTTCTTGTACTTGGCACCGCGCATAAAGTGCTTCCACTCGCCAGGGTGTCCCGAAGAGGAAAAGACGACGATCTTGTCCTCGGGCATATACGAACGAACGAGCTCGTACGCGTCACGATAGAAGTTACGCAGGTAGTGCGCCGGAATACCGTCCGTCATGGTAAAGAGGCTCTTGCGTACGCTCATCTGCGGCGTATCCAACAGCTCGATGCCCAGCAGACTCTCGGCTTCACCGTAGCGATCGGCCAGGCGCTCGAGCACATCGAGCGCAACGTGACGGCCATTGGTAGACGAATGCCACTCGGCAACAGCCTCCGGCGTGGTGGGCGAATCGTTGGAATCGCCCTGACCGCCGGGTACAGTCGCCAGATCGAGCAGTACGCGGATGTTGTACTTGGCGGCCCACTCAATAGCACGGTCGATATAATCGACGACCGAGATGTAGGAGGCGTCTGACTCCTGCGAGCCAAAGGCATACCACGGCACCGGCAGGCGCACGGCGTTGAGACCGATCTGCGCCATACGACGAAAATCATCCTCGCTCACAAACGTCTCGTAATGGCGACGCATGCGCTCGTTATAGGCAGCGGTGCCCATGGCCCCCTGCAGCTCGGCTGCATTGGATGCTCCGGTCGCTGCATAGAGCGACGGGGTCACCCAGGGCTCGGGAATAAACCAGCCAGAGAGATTAACGCCGAGAATCCTCTCCATCACGGCCCCCTTCGAATCGCGCAGGTCGAGCCTGCATCGTATTGCATAGGAAAAGTATCGTTTTGAGTATACCCGCGCGTGCGGACAGGCGACCGAACGGTCTACAAAGTGGCGCAAAAGTGGGAGGAATGTCCGGGCAGACGGAGCCCGCGCATCCCGCTTTGAGGCTTTATTCCGGGATGCAGTTTCCGCAGGAGCCCTCGGTAAAAGAAGAGGACCCCTTTGCAGAGGTCCTAGTCAATTCAAGGTGGCGGGGAAGGGAATCGCGCCCGCGCTCCGCGCGGACGGACCGCTGCGGCGCTTCCGCGCCTTGCGAGCTCCGCTGGCAAATGCTATCGCGTTTACTCAGCTCCGCGCCCTCACGGGGTTCGATTCCGTGCGATGGCTACATAAAAGAAAAAGGACCCCTTTGTAGAGGTCCTTATCAAGTCAAGGTGGCGGGGAAGGGAATCGAACCCCTGACACGAGGATTTTCAGTCCTCTGCTCTACCAACTGAGCTACCCAGCCATTTGAGGTGTGCCTTGTTTCAAGGCTTGATTAGTATAACCAAGGACGCGCTCCGGTCAACCGAGAATTTTAAAAAAGTTTTTGAGCACGACATCGGCCACGATCTCGCTCCTATAGAACGGCACGTCAGAAGCATCAACCGGCAGCAAGAAGTTTTTCACTCAGGGCCGCACGGGCAAACTCACTTGGCGTCATCCCCTCGGCAGCCGCCCGCCGACGAATAGCTTCCTTCATTCCCAGAGGAATCTTGACCGATAGCGTTGCCGCCCCCTCACCCGAGAGCGGGGGCCGTCCATGCACGATCCCACCAACGGTGTGTTCGCCATCCGGAAACTCTCCGCGCTCGTACGACTCACACCACGCGTCAATCATTTCATCCGTTACAACCTGACCATTAGCGGTCGTATATGTCTTGCCCATCATCGACCCCTTTGCCGTGCTCGCTCAATCTCTTGCCAGAATTTCTTCTGAACCGGAGACATGGCATGAATAATGAGCCATCCACGAATTAGTTCGACCGCAACAAGTTCCACACTTCGACCGTCTGGAAGCCATCCAATGGCAAGCCATCTCGGCGGCTCGTCCTCCGACTCGCGGCGAATACACTCGGTAACCGCGCGCCAGGCACCAAGCACCTGCTTTTCCGTCAGGTGTTTTTTGGCGTTGGGATGGATCTCAACATCCATGCATCTTCTCCTCCATCTTACCCAATTTCGTATGACGAAAGTCCGCTGTCGCCAATTCTTATGCCGGCACGCGTTGGAGAACAGGGGGCGAAACAATGATTGAGGGGCGTTCGAGTGCCGCCCAGGCGCCGGGGCAGGAACACATACGCCAAGGGCGAACGTTTTCGCAGCAAGTAAGAACATTGCCATTGCGATCGATAAAGGCGATGTCGATGGGATAGGCCATAAAGCAGGTGTGAACCGAGGAGCAGCGCGGAAATGCCATGACAAACGGCAGTCCGCCGGCGGCAATCGGCCGCCGTCCCAGCATACCGCGCAGACGCACGGTAAACGACTCCGCCACCACAAACTCGGCCGGCGTCCAGCCCAACCTGTTGAGCGCCCGCGCGTAGGCGATATAGGACGAGACCGCGGTCACATGACCACCCCCGGACGCCATGGATCGACCGTCACCGCGCGTTCATGCGTGAGCACGGCCGGCGCCCCCAGGGAAACGCCGGCGATGCTCAGCGAACTCGGCCACGGCTCGTAGTGCATGGTGCAGGTATAGGTCCTAAACGTGCCAGAAAGAGAGAGCAGACCACCATCCGATGACGCCGTGCCTTGCTCGCTCGAGACCTCGACCTGTAGGTCATATCCCTCCATGGCATCCTGAATCTGAGCTTGAACGGTCGCGGAAGCGTCAATGGAGCTCTCGTCACCCTCCCCACCCGGCGCCACAGCGTGCGCCAGCACGATGTCGGGCACCACGCGGTCGAAGCGCGCGACCGCGCCGGCAAAGATCATGACGTTGTACGCGATGAGAGCCAGCACGAGCAGGACAGGCGTGACCACGGCCATCTCGACCGTCGCCTGGGCACGCTCCTCGTGCAAGGCCGTGCGAATGCCCATTACGACCCACCGCCAAAAGCTCCCACCAGCGTGGCAACATCGACAGTGAGCGGGATGGAGCCGCCTCCCGGCAGCGGGATCTCCGCAAGCGTGAACACCGCGCCGCTGATGGTGCGCTCGACGTGATATTCCAAGGCCTCGCAAAGTGCCTTGGGGTCAGTCACGCCCAAGGGGATTTTTCGCAGGGTATCTTGAGTTTTGGAGATGCCTGCGATATCGGACCCCGGACTTTTGATGACATTGGCGGTATCGGTCAGCACCGGTTTTCGCAGACGCAAATCGCACGGTTCGAGTCCCAGCGCCGCCACGGAGGACGAGACGGTGTCACCGAGCCAGGACGCGATGGAGCCCAACGCGCCGCTACCCCCTCCCAAGCCACCGATCAGCTCTCCCATAAGCTCGTCGGCCGCACCCTGGATGTCTCCGTACCCCACAAGCAGGCGACCCCAAACATCCATAACGCCATCGAGCACACCGGCAACGCCGCCCGAACGCTCCTCCAGCGTCGAGAAAAACCGCGAGAGAACGTTATTTTGTGCCGTCGCATCATCGGGCGCGAGCACTGCAGCAGAAATTGCACCACGATCGCCAAGCTCAACTGCCGTGTTAAACGAAGAGTTGAGCTCGTCGGGACTCGTGACATCGCCCGAGACCGCAAAGGCGACCACGCCGTTGCGACCGGGCGGGGCGATGCGCGGACGCTCACCGGATAGTTCTTTGATGGCGGTATCGAACGCATTGCCTGCACGGTCGGCTTCGTCCTCGGTCTGACGCTCGAGCTCAAGCTCCTTGTTGCGACAGTCGACGTAGTCCTCCAGGGCGTCTTTAAACTTGTCAAAGTGATACTCGAAGCCATTTTCGATAGAGGTTGAAGGCGCCGCAACAGCACCAAGCGACGAAACACCAAAATGGCATTTGCTGCATTTATCCTGCCCATCGTAATCGGCAACCGAAGCAAATCCGCTCGGCGTTCCTTTCTTATAGTTAGGGCAGGTCGTTCCGTAATGCAGATGCGCCTTGCCATCGTTCACGCTCGTCGGCCACACCGCATCGGTATAGAGTTCCGTCGCCCGAACCTCATCAGAGTTGCGCGGCAGCAGCGGAATATAGGAGGAAACCCTGTCTCCGTTCTCGGTTATATATGCCCGATCGACCTCCGCGCACGCATAGGTATAAAACGCCTTACGCGCTGCAGACTCTGCCTTCATCTCGACACTCGAGCCTTGGGGCTTCTCATTTGTCAGACGCCAATGGTAGTAGTCCTTCGCGCGATCAAGGGCAACTTGAGGCTCCCACGTAACGCTCGATGAGTAATGCGGATTTTGAGCACCAGAGAGATCCGTTAGGCTTTTTGCGCGCTCCCACATACACGAACAGCTGCCGACCGAACCTTTATCCGATCCACCGCAATCCGCTAGCCAGGCGCGCTCTTTGGCCTTCGCCGTCTCCTCCGATGCTTTTTGCAGCTCCTCGGCCGCGCGCTCCAGATCTTCCGATGCATCTTTAATGGCATCGGTCGAGATTTCGGATCCTTCGAGCGCAACAAAATCCGACTCGGATGTCCTGGGCACGGCAAGTGCCGTACCGGTATAGGTCACGCCGTCGGTATCCTGCGCCGATACTGCCTGCATGGCACGCGCGGCAACCAGATACGGCAAGGCGGTCTCGATCTTTTGCAGGCCCTTTGCCGCGCTTTTGGCAAACTTGTTGCGTGTTTTAATGATCTGGGTCCCCGTGTCGATGATATCGCTGCCGACAACCTCGGCGCCCGGAATGAGGATGGCGACCAAGCCGGTGCCGATCGTGGCAAACCCCGCCAGACCCAAACTCAAAATGCTCGCATCCACCACCGTGGCGGCCGTGTGATAGGACGACACCACGTTGGCACCCGCCAGCGCACCGCTATCGGCCGCCACCTGGGTGTCTCCGGCGCGCGACATGCTCCATATCGCCGCGGTCGACGAAAACAGCAGCGTAAGCACCGCCAGAATGACAACCGCAGAGGAGAGCGTGGTGTAGGCGCCGTCTTCAATAAACAAGTCGATACCGGCACGGCCCATAAAGCCGCCCCGCTTGTGGCGAGTGCCTGGTCGACGGCGGGCCGCAAACCCTTGCGTCACCCGCAGCAGGCAGCGCCTAATCCCATGCAGCAATCCATGAATCATAATCTCCCTCCAGCCATTCGGGACGCGATCGATACGAGACGTCGACCTTGAGCTCGACATAGCCGCCCTCACCCGCACTGCCCATGGCCTGCACAAATGCACCGATCACGGGCAGCGGCTTAACCTCACCGGCAACAGACACGGACGAGGTGCCGCCGGCATCGGCCCGCCCCAACTCGATATCCCACGACAGCGGCCCGCCGGCATGAAAAATCGAGACGTTGGGCACCGCGGCAAGTCGACGGCGGGTGAACTCCTTAAGGTCATCGTCGTCCTCCACCGTCGTCGTGGTCATAAGCCGTGCGGTCTCGGCGGCGGCAGACTCCATGACCGCGCGCGTATAGAGCAGGCACACCGGCTGCAACGCGAGTAGAATGAGTGTCAAAAACGTCGGCAGCAAAAAGGCGGCCTCGACCGTAGACTGCGCCCGATCCTCGCACGCGATATCAATACAGGGCGATATCCTTGGCACCCGTCGCGACATCGATGACCGACGACGGAGCGACGCCATGAGACGCTGCCCGCTCGACCAGCGCCGCCAAGCGCCCATCGGTGCCAGCGCGCCAAAGCCCCGCAATCGCCAGCACAATCGACAGCAGCGCAACGGTGACGATGGCGTATTCGACGGTCGACTGAGCAGATTCCTCACGCAGGACACCATGCATTTCACGACCCCTCCTTTGACTCCGTTGTTTGCGGAACCAGACGCACGGCACGCAGGCGGCACGAGGCATCGCCGGCATCCGCGGCAACCGTCACCATGTCGACCCAGCCACGTCCATCGCGCACGATAGCGCCCCATACGTTGCCCTTAATATCGAGGTAGCCGCTCAGGGCAAGCTGTGCCGTGGGCACTTCGCGATAGGCGCGCAACAGGTCTGCCGCCGCCTCGGTCATCGGCCGATCCTCGGACCATGCGAGCCGAACCGCGATCGCGTTGTCTGCAGAGGACTCCGTCTCGCTGGCCGCCCGCTCGTCAAGCGTCTGCAAAAAGGTCTGAGCCGTGACGGCGGCATCCTGAGCGCCCGCATCCCGCGCGTCTTCCGCTTGTGACGCTACCGCCGAGCCCGAGCCCGAATTGGCGGTAGCGTCTGGACGCTGCTGTCGCGCAACACCCAGCCCCCAAAGCGCCGCCGCTATTGCCACGGTTAAGCAGGCACATACCAGCAGCGAGCCAACAGGCTGCCTGTCTCCTACAGGCTGTTGATGCCGTCTTTGATCGCGTTCCATAGCTCTTCGACTTTGCTCTTAAACGCGACGATGGCGATAATCGCGATCACCACGAGCACGCCGACCAAGATGGCGTATTCGGTAGTGCCCTGCGCGCTCTCCTCCTGTAACAGCGCCTTGGCACGCTGACGAGCGCGGATTGCCTGGCAAAAAGCCCAGCTCCAAACCTTGCCCGTAATGTCGGTCATCGTGTTCATATATTCCTCCCTACATCATCCCGCCTGCTCCCAGCAGCGGGCCCAATATGGACAGAAGCAACGCCGGCAAGATGAGCGTGCCGGTGGGAATCAGTAACTTGACGGGCGCGCGCTCGATCTCGCGCTCGACTGCGGCGCGATGGGCCGCGCGGATCTCGCGACTTTGGGCAGCCAGCGTCTCGGCCAGCGGGGCGCCCAGGGCAAGTGCCTGCCCCACCGTGATGGCAAAGGTTTCGAGCGCCCGCACGTCAAGATCGCGCGCGGCAGCCAACAACTCGGCTTCGCGCGTCCCCACGCCCACCTGCCACGCCATGCAGGCGCGCTCCAGACGAACAGCCAGCACCGAGCGACGATTGGCGCAAAAAATCTCGAGTGCCGCGTCAAACGAAAGGCCGGCCGAAAGCCCCAGGCGCACCACGTCGATCATCTCGGACACCTCGCCGAGCGACACCTGCGTCGAGCCGCCCGCCCCAATCGCACCCTTCACTCGCACAGTAAGGGCATCGATCGCCGAACGGCCCGCGGCAACGACCAGTACTGCCTCGCGCTTGCACGCCTCCGCGATTTCGTGAGCCTCCGTACGTTCCAAACCTGTCGCGGTAAATACGCTGAGTGCCCACAGACAAGCCGCGACCCCAACCAGGGCGCTCATAGCTCCACCCGCATAATGCGCCGGATAACTACCAGGGCAACGGCATTGAGGGCAAGCCCCAGCACCACGGCGCCCGCACCAGCCGGCGTCGCAAGACCGCGACGAAAGTCAGCCGAAAGCAGCGCCAACACCGCGCACATACCCGCCGGCATCGCCGCGACCATGTGCGCCGACATGCGTGCCTGCGACGTCTTAACGTCCAGGCGGCGCTTGAGCTCAATGCGCTCCCCCACCATGCTCGACGCCTCGGATAGCAAACCGGCAAGCGGCGCACCGGTACGCTGCGACACTTTGAGCGCTAGGGTGACAAGCGAAAGCCCGGGGGCATCGATGCGAACGAGTAAGTCGTCGAGCGCGTCGGTCGCCGAGATGCCGCAATCGATCGCCGCCGCCACCCGCAAAAACTCGGTATGCACCGGCTCTTGCGCATGGGCGCCCACAAAGCGCATGCCCTGTGCCAGCGAATGCCCCGAGGCAAGCGACATGGATAGCGCCGTGAATGCCTCGGGCATGGCCTCCTCCACATCGTGTTGCTCGCGTCGGCGGTCGAAAGTGTCACGCGCGGCGCCAACGCCAAACGGAGCCACCAGTCCCAAGACAAAGCCGATGGGCGACAACGATGCAATAGCCAGCAAAACGCTACAGGCACCGCTCGACAGCAGCAGAAATGCCAGACGAGCCGCGTTGTCCTCGATAGCGAGGCCCAGGCGATCTGTGGGGACCAGCGACGCCCACGAACGGGCAATCTTTGTCAGCAAGTCGTTTTCCACCAGCTCACGGGGCAGCTTCCCCGCCATCGATTCGAGCGTCTGGCGCGCCAGCTCCGCCGGGGGTACCTGCGGCACACGAGGTTCCGCCCCGCACGCCGTCGCAACCGAAAGCCCCGCCAAACTCCCTACGACGAGGGGCATAGCGATCTCCATTCGTCCACCTCCTCTTGCGTGAGCGTTCCCGACCGCAAGCCCTCCGCAATAAACGGCGGCTCGCGGTCGAGCGTCCAAGTGCGTTCGGCGGCATCGAAGGTCACGTAGCGCTCGAGCTCCACACCGCCCGACGCGCCGCGGTGAACCCCCGAATATGAGGACACAAAGCGCCTGCCATCTGCATGGCGCTCGGACATCACGATGCCGTCGAGTGCCATGGCGATCTGCTCTTCGATAAGCTCACTCGGCAAATCGATGCCGTAGCGCGCGAGCAGCGTCAGGCGAACCACGGTCTCCTGCTCGGTGCCCGCATGGAGCGTGGTAAGCGACCCATCGTGGCCCGTATTCATTGCCTGCAGCATGTCACAGCACTCGGCGCCGCGCACCTCGCCCACGACGATGCGGTCGGGGCGCATACGCAGGGCATTGGTTACCAGATCGCGAATCGTCACCGCGCCTTCGCCCTCAATCGACGCCTCGCGCGCCTCCAGACGAACCACGTGCGGGTGATGCGCAAACTTGAGCTCGGCGGAATCCTCGATCGTCACGATGCGCTCGCCGGTGGAAATCTCGCACGACAGTGCGTTGAGTAGCGTGGTCTTGCCTGAGCCCGTGCCTCCCGCAACCGCAAGATCCTGCCGCAACGACACCGCGCACGACAGCAGCTGCGCATACCAAAGCGGCAGCGATCCCAACCCCACAAGTTCGTCCAGCGAGCAAATGCGATCCGAGAACTTACGGATGGTGAGGATTGGCCCGTCGATCGCCACGGGCGGAATCACCGCGTTGACGCGATAGCCCGTCTTGAGGCGGGCGTTGACAATAGGGCTGCGCTCGTCGATGCGACGGCCAAGCGGCGAGATGATGCGGTCGATGAGCACACGGATCTGCTCGTCGTCCTCAAACGCGTGCTCGATGGGATACAAAACGCCACTGCGCTCAAAAAAGGCAGAGCGACAGCCGTTGATCATGATTTCGGTAACGGTGTCGTCCTCGATGAGCGGCTGCAGCGGTCCCAAGCCCACCACGTCATCTAGGATCTCGTCGATGATGGTCTCACGCTCAGGCGTCGCCAAGTCGGTCGGCTCTTCCACGTTGAGCGCCGCTTCCACCGCCGGACGTAGCTCGGAACGGGCAAGGGCCGGGTCGACGTAGGCACTGATGCGCGCCACCTCGTCGTAGCCCATGCGGTCCATCACCGCACGCTTGGTGCGGCGTTTAACGGCACGGCGGCGTCCCGCATCAACGGGGGCAGCCGCGGCGGCCGCGCCAGCGGCTTTAATCCTCGTCTGCAGACTCATCGCGAATCACCCTCACGCGACCAGGGAAGACGGATGCGCGGGCGCTCGGTGCGGGTCGCGCGGTCGGCGACCATATCGCTCCAGGGACCGACGGCGCAGCCCAGCTCCACGAGCAGCTCGCGCGTGGCCTCGCGCACGCTGGTCGCAAAAGCGCTCGTCTGACCCACTGCCTCGTCGGCGCGACCGAATGCCATGAGCGCGGCCAAGTCCTGACCGCCATCGGCGATGCGGATCTTGGAGCTCAGTGCGCAGGCGATCTCGAAGCGCATGGCGACGTCCTCGTCGGCACCGCGCGCACCAAACCGGTTGAACACGGCGCTCATGCGCGTACGTGGCACGCCCACACGGCTCGCCAGCTCAATGACGCGCGAAGCGGATGTCGCGGACGATACTGCCGCATCGCCTACGACCAGGCAACGGTCGCTCGCCGCCACCGCGGCGGCCACGGCATCGCCCCAAAAGACCGAGGTGTCGACAAAGACCACGTCGGATTCGCGGCGCAAAACATCGAGCAATAGCTCCACCGGACGTGCCATGAGCTCAGCCTTCTCGGGGGCCGCGACAGGTCCCCAGAGCGTGACGCCCGGGGCGACGCGCATCGATGCGGCCACGATATCCGGCTCGGCAAGCGCGCCCGCCGCCGACGGCTCGATAAGCGTCGCCATATCGTGCGGGGCATCGACACCCAGCAGATCGTATAGGTTTCCAAACATGAGGTCCAAGTCGAGCACAGCGGCACGCAAACCCAACAGCGACGCCGCATGCGCCATGGTGGCAACGATCGTCGACTTGCCGCAACCGCCCGAACCCGAAACGGCGCAGACGACCGGTGCCCGACGCGACGGAACCGAAGCGTCCGCCGACAGCGCGGGGGCTGACGGTGCAGGAACCGGCGACACGGACGCGGGCGACAACATCCCCGTCTCCCCCGCCGCGGTCACGCGCTGAGCCCAAGCCGGCATGGCAGGCTGCCCGGGCTGCGGTTCCGAAGCCAAAGACGCAGCGGCACACGGCTCGCCAGCCCCGGCAAAACCCTCGACCTCGTCGAGCTCATCGGCCAGATTTACGCCGTGCACGTATCCCATATCTTCAGCCAGAACGTCATCGCCATACGGTACCGGCCCTCCAGCGTCATCGTATGCAAGGGGGTCCCGGGGGCGCCGACCATGCTCGGCTTCCGCTTTTCCATATTCATCAACACGCGGGCCTCTTGTAGCGCGAGGCGCCCCGGGTTCCCTATCAGCAAAAGCATCGGGCTCAATCGTCATGCGCCGATCGGAATCAACCGTTCCCTCACCCGCGCGCCCGTTGCCGCACAAACTGTGCGCAGCGATGACCTCGGTCGCCCCTGCGCGAAACAGCCCTTCGATATCCGACGGGTCGAGCGTCTCGATCAACACGACGACACGACTCACACGGCCCTCGGCCGTCAGGCGCGCAACGGTCTTCCGCACGTCTTCGGTATCGAACAAAGACGCCGCGATGATGGCGGCACCGCGGCGCGATGGAAACGCCCGCGCCATGGACACCAGTCCGTCCAGGTCGCCCACGCGAAGCACCTGCGCGCCCACATCGCGACCCTCGACTTCCTGCTGTAGCAGCCCGTAATCGCCGCACGCGCAGCACGCAAGCCAGATCGCCTTCATCACTCGTCGCCTCCGCTCTTTTTGCCGCGCGCCGTGGCGGGAATCGTCAAACTGACCGTTCCCTTTCCCGAGGCTCCCAGCAATTCCTTGACATCTTCGGGGTCTGCCGCCAGCGTCACCCACTCGATCTTGCCTTCACGCGTGGTGCCGGCATCTTCGCTGGTATCGATTACGTACGCGCCGCACAGTCGGTCGGTCACGCCATCTTTTTGCACGTACACGTCCACATAGCTGCCCACGCCCGTGGCGCCGCCGACCGAGTGCTCGGCATCGACCGCCACCGAAACGGCAACCTTGCCTTTAGGCACCTCGAGCTTGTGGCTTTCGGCCTTGGTGTAGACATTGCAAATCACGGCGTTTTTAGGAATGCGCGAGGTCGTCACGTCACCGCGCACCTGACGCAGCTCGGTCGCCGCATCACGCGGCAACAGACTCGCCAGCCATTCCTGAGTTATGACATTAGTCTCGTCGAGGGTCTCACCCGCATCGATATCGCGCGCCGCGACGCACACCTCAACGCGGTCGCCGCCGTATTTTGCCAAAGTCTCGGCCTGGGCCTGCTCGGCTTGCGAGCGGATCGACGAGCCGTAGACCATGCAGAGCGCCGCGGCAAGCACGCCCGCGACCAGACTGATGGCGATGCGCTTGCTCTTGTTCACGGCCGCTCCTCTCATGGCGGTGCCGGGCACATGCCCGTACCACCATTGTCTGGGCGACCAGGGCGCAAAGCGGCGCAATCGCAATCTTGGTTTTACGCGTCAAACCAATTGCTGACCAAAAGCTGACCAGCCCGTCAAGCTCGTGGCAAGGTTTTGGTCAGAACATCGGCAAAACGCGTATTTCGAGGCACTTTGGCAGCAAAAAAGCCGCCTCCCAAGCAATTAGGAGACGGCTGTCATAGGAAAATTCAATTACAGATGGACATCTGGGTCGAGCATTTGGGCACTCACGCGCATGGATGACGCCAGGTTTTGGAACGTCTCCAGACGCAGACTGTCGATCTGTCCCGCGTCCTCGGCCTCGCGAACGGCACAACCCGGCTCATGGGTGTGCGTGCAATCGCCAAACCGGCACGCACGCGACGCCTCGACGATCTCGGGGAAGGCACGCGCCAGGCCCCGCTCATGTCCCACGAGCGGCAGGCTGCGCAGGCCCGGGGCATCGGCGATCACGCCGGCGTCGCCCGGCAGCGCCACCATCACGCGCGCAACCGTGGTGTGGCGACCCTGGTCATCACGCTCGCGCACGCCGCCAGTGGCTAGCGCATCGTGGCCCAGCAGCGCATTGAGCAGCGTTGACTTGCCGGCGCCCGACTCGCCCAAGATCATGGCACAGCTCCCGGCAGGTACGCAGGCGCGCACTTCGTCTAAGCCGATGCCCTCGGCAGAAGATGTCACGATCACGCGCACGTCCGGACCCACCAGACGGCGCACGCGGTCCAGATCGCGCTCGAGCTCCTCGGCCTCGCAGCGGTCGGCCTTGGTGAGCACCACCACCGGCTCGGCATCGCAATCGAGCGCCAGCACCAGTGAGCGCGCCACGCGATCGAGCAGCACCTCGCCGGCGCCGAGCGCCTGCACGATCAGCACACTGTCGACGTTGGAGCAGAGCACCTGGCGCTCACCGCGGGCACGGCCACGCCAACGCTCAAAGCTCGTACGGCGCGGCAGTACGCACTCGATCACGCCCATGTCGTGCCCGGGAGCACGGCGAACCGCCACGCGGTCGCCCACGGCGGGCAGCAAGACCTCGTCCTCGCCACGCGACTTGGCAAACCCTACGGCATGCTCGGCACGAAACGTGTCCTCGGCAGTCGCCACCAGCGGAAACCCGCGGTCCAGGCGCACCACGGCACCGAGCTGCATCTGCTCGGGCTCCTCGGCCTGTGCGCAAAAGTCGTCAAATGCAGCCTGCTGAGCCGCATCGACCGGCAGGTCATCGAACGCCGGAACATCCTGCAGTGCGTCAAGCCCCGGTACACTCGCCAGCAACTCCTCAGCAGACACGGGCGCTTCGGTCGCGAGCTTCCGACGACGATCACGCTTAGCCCGCGCCCCCGTCGTCTTTTTCTTCGCCTTAGCCTTAGCCTTGCCCACAAGCGCCTCCCAGCACCCAAAATCACAACTGAGCAGGTATTTTAAATCAAAAAGAGCTGGCCGGGCAAAGCCCGACCAGCTCACAAACTTTCCCTCAGCCCTTTTCATCCGCACGGGAGAAAAGCCAGCAAGGATACCGCAGGGCCCGCCCCGGAAGCCCTTTCTCCCGAACGATCCCGCAGCGCGAAGCGCGAGGACCAGTGAGGGAGAAAGGGCGTGGGGCGGGCCCGGACAGGTACGTTACTCTTTCTCCACAGCGCGCATGATCGCCTTGTAGATCTCCATCAGCGGAATGATCAGGAAGGCCAGGCCCAGCGCGGCGATAACGCCCTTAAGCTCAAGCGTCACAGGGCCAAAGAACATCTCGGCAAGCGTCGGCTGCACGGTCACGATAACCGTCAGCACCAGCGCCAGCGCGGCGGAAGCCCACAGCCACTTGTTCTGCTTCTTCATGCTAAACAGCGACGCACGACGGCTGCGCATATTGAAGCAGTGGAAAATCTCGACCATGTTGAGCGTGATGAACGCCATCATCACGCCTTCCTCGTCGGCATTGCCGGCGATCATATCGGCGATGTGGATGTAGCCCATGTCAAAGTACACGCCCACAAAGAAGCTCGCCAGCACCAGCACGGTGATGATTAGGCCCTGGACCACGCAGTCCAGGCCCATGTGACCGGCAAAGACGCCGTCCTTGGCGTTGCGCGGCTTGCGCTTCATGATGTCGCCTTCGGCGTCCTCCATGCCCAGCGCAAGCGCGGGGAAGCAGTCGGTGACCAGGTTCACCCACAGCAGCTGCACCGGCTGGAAGATGGTAAAGCCGATGAGTGTGGCGATAAACACCGAGAAGACCTCGGCAAGGTTGGCCGAAAGCAGGAACTGGATGACCTTGCGGATGTTGTCGTAGATGCGACGGCCCTCTTCGCAGGCGCCGATGATGGTGGCGAAGTTATCGTCGGCGAGCACCATGTCGGCGACGTTCTTGGTGACGTCGGTGCCGGTAATGCCCATGCCCACGCCGATGTCGGCGCGCTTGATGGACGGGGCGTCGTTGACGCCGTCGCCCGTCATGGCCACGATCTGGTCGCGCGACTTCCAAGCCTCGACGATGCGGGTCTTGTGCTCGGGCTGGACGCGGGCGTACACGCCGTAATCCTCGATGTTCGCGTCGAGCTCCTCGTCGCTCATGCGATCGAGGTCGGCGCCGGTGATAGCCTGGCTGCGATCGGCGACGATGCCCAGCTGCTTGGCGATGGCCACGGCGGTGTCGATGTGGTCGCCCGTAATCATGACAGTGCGGATACCGGCGTCGTGCGCCTCGCGGATAGCGTCGGCCACCTCGGGACGGACCGGGTCGATCATGCCGGACAGGCCGCAGAAGACCAGGTCATGCTCGAGCGCAGCGGGGCTGCAGTCGCTCGGGACCTCGGTGTAGGTATGGCTCGCCAGCGCCAGCACGCGCAGGGCCTCGTCGGCCATGGCCTTGTTGGCTGCCACGAGCTCGGCGCGGCGCTCCTCGGTCAGGGGGACGACCTTATCGCCCTCGTAGATATGGGTGCACAGGCCGATCACCACGTCGGGCGCGCCCTTGGTGTACTGCTCGTACTCACCGTCCAGGGTCTCGACGACCACGGACATCATCTTACGGCCCGAGTCGAACGGAGCCTCGCCCACGCGCGGGTGCTCGGCAGTCAGGCCAGTAAGACCAGCCTTGCCGGCATCGTTGACGAGTGCGCACTCGGTCGGCTCGCCCACGGCCTCGCCCAGCTCCTCGTCCCACTGGGCATCGGAGCACAGCGCCATGCCGGCCAAGAACTTCTCCTTGGGCGCAGCGAGCTCGTGCTTGACGACGGTCATCTTGTTCTGGGTAAGGGTACCGGTCTTGTCGGAGCAGATGGTCTGTGTGCAGCCAAGGGTCTCGACGGCGGAAAGCTTGCGGATAATCGCCTGGCGCTTGGCCATCTTGGTCACGCCGAGCGAAAGGACGATGGTCACGACGGCGACCAGGCCCTCGGGAATGGCGGCGACGGCGAGCGAGACGGCAACCATAAAGGTGTCGAGCAGGGCAGTCGGGTCGGTAAGGACGTTACCCACGCCGTGACGGATGATGTCAACGCCAAAGATCACGACGCAGATGACGATAACCATGATGGTGAGGATGCGGCTGAGCTCGGCGAGCTTCACCTGCAACGGCGTGAGCTCTTCCTTGGCCTCGGCCAGGGCACCGGCGATCTTACCCATCTCGGTATCCATGCCGGTGCCGACCACGACGGCGCGGCCACGGCCGTACACAACGGTGGAACCCATGTAGCACATGTTCTTGCGGTCGCCGAGCGGCACGTCGTCGGCGCCCGCGGCAAGCTCGATCACGTTGGCGTGCTTCTCGACCGGCACGGACTCGCCGGTGAGTGCGGCCTCTTCGATCTTCATCGTGGCGCTCTCGAGGACGCGGCAGTCGGCCGGGACCGAGTCGCCCGCCTCGAGCATGATCACGTCACCGAGCACGAGCTCGGCGCTCGGCAGGTGTACGAGCTTGCCGTCGCGCAGCACCTTGGACTGCGCCGCGCTCATTTCCTGCAGGGCCTCGAGGGCCTCCTCGCTCTTGGCTTCCTGGACCACGCCCAGCACCGAGTTGACGATAACGACGAACATGATAATGGCGACGTCGGCAAAATCGGGCTCGCCCTTGACCATGCCCGTAAGTGCGCTGATAACGGCGGCAACGATCAGCATGATGACCATGGGGTCGGCCATCTGCTCAAAGAAGCGCTTCCACAGCGGCGTCTTCTCGGCTTCCTCAAGCTTGTTAGGGCCTGTCTTGGCGAGGCGCGACGACGCCTCGTCGTTGCTCAGGCCGAGGTTCTCATCGACACCCTGGTCGCTGAGTACCTCCGCCGCGGCGGACAGGTATTCCTTTTGCATATAGAGTCCCCTCCTGGGATTCGGGCCACTCAGCAGATTGATGCCCGATCATAATTCCCAGGAGAAGGGCAAGGGCTCATCAAGGCTGCCGTGCTGAGCGGCAGTTGACAGTGGAGCTATGGTACCCCAAAGCGACGCGTCTAGCCAAAACATTCCATCTGGAAACACGGCACAGGCGCAACGGTGCAGACAGTGTGATGCTCAAGATTGATAAAACGTTTTTTCTTCGGCGCATCATCGAACTAAAATATCGCCCAGATAGCAGCGGTTAGAACGGTTGGTAAAGTTTTTGCATATACCGTTTTTCCGCAAAAAATGAACTTCTAATTCGGCATACGGTCGATTTTTTGGGGTATTCGGTCGGCATTTCGTTATAATCATCTCAGTTTTATTTCTTATGGTTTATCTATCAGCGCAAGACGATGTCAGATGGAGGTCTGAATGTACAAGCGCACCAAGATTGTATGCACCATGGGTCCCGCCTGCGATAGCGACGAGACCATCCGCGAGATGATCAAGACGGGCATGAACGTCGCCCGTTTTAACTTCTCGCACGGCTCCTACGACGAGCACCACGGTCGCATCGAGCGCGTCCGCCGTATTTCCAAGGAGCTCGGCATGCCCGTCGGCATCCTGCTCGACACCAAGGGCCCCGAGGTCCGCACCGGCCTTTTGGTCGATGGCAAGAAGGTTGCCGTCAAGACCGGCGACAAGATCGTCGTCACCGCTCAGCCCACGTCCGAGGATTTCCACGGCACCGCTGAGCACATCTCCCTCGACTACCTGGCTCTGCCCTCCGAGGTCGAGAAGGGCTCCCTCATCCTGATCGATGACGGCCTGGTTGCCCTCGAGGTCGAGTCCGTCGACGGCCAGGACATGACCTGCGTCGTTAAGAACGACGGCCTGATCGGCGAGCGCAAGGGCGTCAACATGCCCAACGTCAACATCTCGCTGCCCGCCATCACCGAGCGCGATCGTCAGGACATCCTCTTTGGCCTGACCGAGAACATCGACTACATCGCCGCTTCCTTCATCCGTGACGGCGAGTCCGTCCGCGGCATCCGCGAGCTTTGCCGCGAGAACGGCGGCGAGCACGTGACGATCTTCCCGAAGATCGAGTGCGCCCTGGGCGTCGAGAACTTCGACGAGATCCTCGAGGCTTCCGATGGCATCATGGTCGCCCGTGGCGACCTGGGCATCGAGATCAAGCCCGAGCTCGTTCCGCACATCCAGAAGGAGATCATCGCTAAGTGCAACGCGGCCTACAAGCCCGTTATCACCGCTACGCAGATGCTCGACTCCATGCAGCAGAACCCGCGCCCGACGCGCGCCGAGGTTGCCGACGTTGCTAACGCCATTTACGACGGCACCGACGCCGTCATGCTGTCCGGCGAGTCCGCTGCCGGCAAGTACCCGGTCGAGGCCGTCAAGATGCAGGCCAGCATTGCTCTCGAGACCGAGAAGTACCTCCCGGCTCACGCTCCGCTCGAGGTTCCGGCCGATGCTCACGGCACTCGCGTCGTCAACAACGTTGTGGGTATGTCCGCTGTGAACATGGCTACCACCGTTGGCGCCAAGTGCATCACCGTGCCGACGACCACCGGTCGTACCGCTCGCCTGATCTCGCACTTCCGTCCCAACATGCCGATCTGCGCATTCTCCCGCCACGAGTGGGCCGTCCAGCAGATGATCATGTACTGGGGCGTTATCCCGCACCAGGCCGAGATTACCCAGGGCACCGTCAACGGCACGATCGTCAAGGCGATCGAGACCGCCAAGGAGCTCGGCTACGTCGAGACTGGCGACCTGACTGTCGCTACTGCCGGCGATCCCCGTATGAGCGTCCAGCTCGAGGACAAGGTCTCCTCGACCAACGTCGCTTACGTCGCTCAGGTGCGCTAAATCGCACTTGCAAGCTAGTTTGCATTGCAAAGGGCCCGGAAGGCAAAGCCTTCCGGGCCCTTTTTCTGTGCGCCGATGCCTACCGCACGGCATGACACGCACCTATTTCTTTACCAAAAGCGCGAAATCCACCCTTCGAGGCCCAAAACGAGCGTTCCCAGCATCAGTAGCGTCCGCCCGGTGGCAAACCCACACCCCAACCAAGGCTGCTAAATCGTTTTAGCATGCTCCAAATCGACCGCGTTTTCGGGAGTATGCGGCAAATTCTGAAACCTCCGAGCACACCCTGTTTTTTCGCAACAAAATACCTGATAAACTAGCCTCAAAAGCCAGGTCTGCTCACAGGGTTTAGATTTTGCCGCATACTTCCGAATTGACACTGGCATCGCACGGTCCAAAAGCATATTTCGACCAGGAGGACGTCATGGACCTGACGATATGCGGTCAATCCGCTTTTTACTATCACCGTATCCCGCCGCAGGTATTAGGCCTTTACCCCGCCATTAGCCTTGGCAATATGGATCGCAGATGTTGCGGCCTCGGAAGTCATGCAGTTGTAAAAGACCTGCTTCACACACCGCTTCACAGGCTAGTATTCACTCGGGCACAATCCGGGTCGCGAAGCCTGTTTAAATCGCACCTCCTGACCCAAGAGCCACCTCCTGGGTCGTTTAGGCAGACTGAGCATGGATTTGATGTCACGTCGCCCGAGTTTACGCTGCTCAACCTTGCTACGCAGGTCTCACGCAACCAGTTACTCATGGCTTGCTACGAGATGTGCGGCTCCTTTGCAGTGTTTAAGCCCTGCGAGCGAACGCAACAACAACTCGATGAAGCTATTTCGCTTAAGCTCATTCCACCCAACTGCGGCTGGGAGCGAGTTAACGACACCAAGGGCAATGGCACCAATTTATGGAAGCGCCCACCGCTCCTCAGCGTGGCGGATATCGCCGCGTTCGCCAAGCAGGCCGCAGGCCTGCGCGGTGTTAAACAACTGCGCTGGGCGGCCGAGCACATGACGGGGCAGACCGCCTCGCCCTTCGAAGTACAGACCTCCATGCTTGCCTCGCTCCCCCGCAACGAGGGCGGCATGGGCATCAACATCGCAAACAACGTGCGCATCCCACTCAGCGACGCCGCGCGCTCACTGTATGACAAAACCTGCTGCTACGCCGATATCCTCATAGAGAGCAACACCGACAGCATGGGCGTCATTTTGGAATGCCAAGGCCGCTCCGCCCATGACAGCGAAGCCGCAAGCCTCTCCGATGCCGAGCGCACCACCGCCCTCACAAGCATGGGCTATGACGTTATCCAGATAACCTATGAGCAAATCAAAGACACGAAGAGCTTTAACAACATCGCCGAGCTCATTCATAAAAAGGCGGGGCTCCCCTACATCCCAAAGACCGATCAGGAACGTACCGCTGAAAATGCCCTGCGACGGGAGCTGTTGGTCGATTGGGTTGAACTGTTCACCGTTAAGCCGGCCGGCTAGCAGCTAGCGAT
Source organism: uncultured Collinsella sp. (assembly GCA_902489945.1). GTDB lineage: Bacteria > Actinomycetota > Coriobacteriia > Coriobacteriales > Coriobacteriaceae > Collinsella. The sequence goes on along the minus strand of CABUBZ010000004.1, from coordinate 27,470 downwards.
CAGGGGGACTGCGGGAACGTCAGAAGGAGCAACGCGAGCCGCAAATCCTGCCTCGGTCAGCTCGATGACCTCGGTAAACGTTGCATCGAAAAACTCCTCGGTTAGCAAGCGATACGGCGGATGATCGGGCTCGCCGGGGTTTTCGCGAACGATTTCGTGCATAACTCCAATGGTCTTGAGCACATAATCCTTTTGTATGGGGTACTGCCCAAACCGAGCTGCAGCGGTATACAGGCGGTCGGTCGCGCGCGGAATGGATACGATGCCCAGCGTCTTACCAAACCAGTCAAAATCGCCCTGCTTTTTAATACGAAACTCCTCGCACGGCTTGCCGCCATGCGCCTGAAGATACTGGTTCACGCGCGTGTTCCACACGGTATCGGCCACCAGATGCGACCAAACGCCCAGCGTTAAATCGAGCAACGACTGCGCCACATCCTCGGATGCCATCGAAAACTCAGACGTATCGGGGCCTTCCACGGGCTCGGCTCCCTCATAGCGTTGGGGATAGTGAACTCGATTGAGTCGTTCGCGCTCCTCCACGATCGAGGTCGCCGCAGCCGGTGCGCCAGCCGGGGCGCCGCTCAGCAGTGGGGCCACATAGGTATCCCAAAACTCGTGCTCACGAGGCTTGGGGATCGGTTCGGGCTTGGCAAAGTGCGTTATACGATATGGAATGGGATCGGTAATACCGGGAACCATGTAGCCCACAAAGATATCCGGCACCACGCAGCCAAACAAAAAGGCATTACGGTCGCGCACGGTATCGGCAACGGCACCGGCACGCGCCAGCAAGCGCTCCGTCTGAGCGATATGAATATTCCAACTTGGCATAGCCACCCCCGTAAAACTCGGATAACTATACCATTCGGGGCCGCCTGCACGGCGGCGTTACAAGCGCATCACGCGCCCCACGCAGCCCCTACCGGACAGCGTCACTTTCGGTCCCATACGAGGGCGTCGGCGCATCGACCACGTGATGATTCCGATCGATATAAATAGCGCGAGCCTGCAGGCGGTGTACCAAATCCTGATGATGAGTGCTCATGAGCACCGTCTTGCCTGCCGCAACATAAGCCAAAAGAAAGCCGACAACGATGTCGCACGAGTCCTCGTCGAGCCCGTTGGTGGGCTCATCGAGCACCAGGATATCCGGATTCATAGAAACGATGGCAGCCAGCGCCACACGTTTCTTTTGCCCGCCCGAAAGCTGATAGGGCGAAGCATCGACGAGGTCGGCAACGTGGAACAGCTCCATCGCGTCACGCACGCGGCGCTCGAGCTCGTCTGCCGGCAGGCCCATCTGAGCCGGGCCAAAGGCGACTTCCTCGCCCACGGTCGCGCAGAACAGCTGGGCGTCGGCGTTCTGGAACACAAAACCCACGCGCTGATGGAAGCGCTGCGAGCGCACGGGATCGGCGAGGTAAGCCGCATCGACCGTTTCGCCATCGAACAGATACGTACCCGCGCGCGGCACCTCAAGTCCGTTGATAAGGCGCATAATCGTTGTCTTGCCGCAGCCGTTGGGACCGAGCAGGGCAACGAGTTCCCCACGATCGACCTGCAACGACACACCGTCGACAACCGTGTGCCCCGCATAGGAGAACACTACGTCGCGCAGCTCGATGAGCGGCGCGACCTCGGCGCCACCCGCACCGTTCGTGACCGCCGCACTATTCATATCGATCGTCAAAACGTCGCCCTTCCCTATTTGCATCCCCAGCCGGAACCAGCAGCGCCTACAGCACGGCGCACAACACTGCGAGCAGCGCCACACCGGCCGCATAGACCGCATCGCGCCAACTCAGACTGCTCCGGGCAGGCGCCGGATACGCGCCGGCAAACCCACGGCAGAGCATGGCCTCGTCCATCGCGCGGCTGCATTCCATCGCCTTGATAAATGTCATGCCCATGATACCCGCCACCGAATCGGTGCGCGAAAAACCCGCAGGCGCGCGGCCCACACTGCGAAGCATGACCGATTCGGTGAGGTCGTGCGCCGTGCGGCCAAGCACCTCAATGTGCTTGAGCGCCATGTCAAAGGTAAAGATGACCTCGTCGGGCAGGTGCAATGCCTTGAGCGCCGCCGACATGCGGCTCCACGTGAGGGTCCACGAAACGCCCAGCACCAGCGACACATTAATGAAGGTCTTGAGCGCAATCTTAAGCATGGCGCCCGCGGCAGAAGCGTCCAGCAGCAAGGCGGGCAGCGCCAGAACCACGGCAAACCCCGCAGCGCCGAGCGCCGGCACAAAGGTCGCGCGCAGCCCGCGTGCAGGGCGCACGGCAACGAACACCAGCGCGATAGCCGCCATCAACATGAGGTACAGCGGGCTCTGCGTCAGACACACGCACAGGACGCAGACAAACACGCCGAGCAAACGCACCGGCGCCGAAACGGAAGAAAGGGCGCGGTCGATAATCGACCCGCCCTCGTGTGCGCCGCCGCCCAGGCGAACCCGCTCGAGCAGGCTCGCCAGGTGCAGGACGTTCTTTTGCATGACGCGATGCCGAGCGCCCGTGGGCTCGTATCGCTCTTGAGCCGCGAGCCAGCTAGGCAGCTCGACCGTTTGCATGGGACCCGCTTTCCTTGGCCGTCAGCGAAATAAGACGGAATACGATGGTGAGCACCGCCACGCCAATCACGCCGGAGAGGATATACATGGCAGCCTGGCCGGCAAAGCCAAAACCCTGCTCCTCGGAATAGGCCTGCAGGTAATCGCCCGTGGGCAACGAATCGGCAAAGGTCGGGGCATCCAGGCCGACCGAAGCCTGCAAGCTGTCGTCGCCAGCCTCCTGAACAGCGGTCGCGGCGCCCTCGCCGTCCCACTCGCCCCAGGCGTCACCAGTAGCGAGCAAGCCCAGCGGCGTGGCAACGACAAGTACGGCAACCAGGATAAGCGTGGGGATCAGCGAGATCTTTTTGGCGGCAGCGCTATTGGCAGCAAGCTGGCCGTCAACGGCCTCGGGCCCGACGATGATGCTCGGCGCCGTCTTCTTAATGAATGCGTAGATCGCGGCAGTCGCCACACCCTCGACCACACCGGCCACCAGCATATGCGGGATCAACATGGCGGGAATGGCAATCGACAGCGGGAAGGGGCAATAGAGCGGGGCGCCGGACGCGTTGGTGAAGAGCATGGGCTGAATACCAAACTCGATGGCCGCGCACAGGGCCGCCACGCACAGGCCGACCCAGCCACTCACGATGGCAGAAACCGAGGTGCCCCAGCTCTTGTCGTGCAGACGGCTGTTGAGCGCGCGAAACACGATGGCGGCCACAAACGGCAACACAAAGGCCATGTTAAAGCAGTTGGCACCAAAGGACAGGATGCCGCCGTCGCCAAAAAGCAGCGCCTGCAGGGCCAGAGCAACAGAAACCGCGATAGTCGCGGCCTCCGGGCCCAGCAGCAGCGCGATGAGGGCGCCACCGACGGCATGGCCCGTGGTGCCACCGGGCAGCGGCACATTGAACATCATGAGCAAAAAGGAGAAGGCGGCGCAAATGCCCAGGAATGCCATGTGCTCGCGATCGAGCGTGGCGCGCACCTTCTTAATACAGTGAACCCATACGGGCACCATCGCCACCGCCATGACGGCGTCCGTCTGCGGGGACAGGTAATTATCTGGAATGTGCATCTGATGCCTCCTGAATTTCGGCGCGCGGAATTGCGGTGCCGTTTGGACCATATCGCCAGTGTTACGTATTGTCTAATTCGTAACACGCCGCGGGCAATCATAGCAAACGGCGTGCCGCCAACAAAGCAGCACGCCGTTTTGCAATACAGGTGTAACAGACGAAAGGTGACAGGCGACGCTGTCATGACACCGCCCGTGTCGACTCGGCAGTGTCGGTGCCCTTGCCTTGCGCGTCAGCCCAAGCCGCAAGCAAACCTATCCGCGGACCTCGCCGTTTACGCCCTTGCATACCTTGGTGACGATCTTCTGGTGCGCCTTCTCGACCTCTTCGCTGGTGAGCGTGTGGTCGTCGGAACGATACGTAAGCGCAAAGGCCATGGACTTCTTGCCCACACCCACGCGGACCGGATCGCGATAGACATCGAACAGACGCACGCCCTCGAGCAGCTTGCCGCCGGCGCTGGTAATGCGGCGCTCAAGATCCTCGCAGGTCACGGTGTTGTCGACCACGATAGCAAGGTCGTGCTCAACGGCGGGGTACTGCGAAAACTCGCGGTAGTTCTCCTGATTGCGGGCGCCCTTGATCAGCTTGTCCAGATCGAGCTCAAAGGCAACGACGACCTCATCGATGCCCATCGCCTCGCGCGCCTCGGGATGAATCTCGCCGACCCAGCCCAGCACGGTGCCGCCGGACAGAACCTCGGCCGCACGACCCGGCTGCAAGAAAGCGTAGCTCTCGCCCTCGACGGGACGGAAGCGAACCTTCTCGATGCGCAGCTGGGCAAGCAGCTCCTCGACAATGCCCTTGCCAAAGAAGAAACGCAGCTTGCGGTACTTCATGTTCCAAGACTGCTCGCTCCACTGGCCCGAGAGCACACCCGCCACGGACTTGGTCTCCTTGGGCAGGCTGGCGTTCTCGCGACCGTGGAACAGGCTGCCGACCTCGTACAGGTGCACATTGGGCGTACCGTGCGCCTCGTTGTAGGCCACGGACTGCAGCAGGCCCGGCAACAGCGAACGACGCATCTCGGTCTGCTCGGCTACCAGCGGGTTCATGAGCACCACGGGGCAACCGCGACCCTCGGTGGACATACCGATCTTCTCCAGGTCGCCCGGGGCGGCAAAGCAGAAAGTCGTGGTCTCGTTGAGGCCGCAGGCGCGCAGGATCTCGCCGACCTTGCGGGTGAGCTTCTGCTCGCGGGTCAGGCCGCCGATGTGGTTCTTGGCAGCCGGGATGGTCGCCGTCACGCGGCCCATGCCCCATAGGCGCAGGACCTCCTCGATCAGGTCAATCTCGCGCGGCAGGTCGGGGCGGAAGCTCGGCGGCGTGACCATAAAGTCCTCGCCGTCGCGCTCGACGGTGCAGCCCAGACGGGTGAGCGAACGCTCGATAAAGTCGGGCTCGATGTCGGCACCGCAGATGGCATGTACGCGGGCCAGGCGCAGCTTAATGCTGTCGATGGTCTTGGGCGCGGGGAACACGTCCACGTAGCCGGGAGCGACCTGGCCGCCGGCGATCTGCTCGATCAGCGCGCAGGTGACGTTGGCGACGTCCACGCAGCCGGTCTCGTCGACCTGGCGCTCAAAGCGAATGGAGGCGTCGGAGATCAGCGACAGATCGCGGCTGGTGTGCGAGGTGCGACCGGCGTTGAAGCAGGCGCTCTCGACCATCACGTCGACGGTGTCGTCCTCGATCTCGGAATCCATGCCGCCCATAACGCCGGCCAGAGCCACAGGGCGCTCGCCGTCGGTGATAAGGCCCATGCCGGCGTCGAGCGTGCGCTCCTCGCCGTCGAGCGTCGTGAACTTCTCATCCTGCTGGGCGGCGCGGACCACCACGCGACGGCGGCCATCGCGCTCGGCAAAGGTGTCCAGGTCAAAGGCGTGCAGCGGCTGACCGGTGAGCATCATCACGTAGTTGGTAATATCGACGATGTTGTTGTGCGGGCGCACGCCCAGGGCGTTGAGGCGCTTGACCATCCAGTCGGGCGACGGACCGACCTTCACGTTGCGCACGATGCGGGCGACATAGCGGTCGCACAGGCCCTCGTCGGCAATCTCGACCGAAAGCTCATCGTCGGTCGCGCGGCCGGTCTCGGCCTTGATAGCGGGCAGCTCAACGTGGAAATCGCGGTCGAAGATGGCACCGGTCTCGCGGGCCATGCCGATCATGGACAGGCAGTCGGGGCGGTTGGGCGTGATCTCGCAGTCGAGCACGGTGTCGCTCGAGCCCACATACTCGGCAAACGGCATGCCACAGGGCGTATCCTCGGGCAGAATCATGATGCCGGAGTGGTCACCGCCCAGACCGAGCTCGCGCGCGGAGCAGTTCATGCCCATGGACACGACGCCGCGAAGCTTGCTCTTCTTGATCTTGACGTCGCCGGGCAGGACAGCGCCGATCATGGCCGTGACAATGTGGTCGCCGGCCTCGAAGTTCTGCGCGCCGCAGACGATCTGCAGCGGAGCGGGGTTGCCGTCGGCGTCGAGGTTCTTGTCGCCCACGTCGACCGAGCACACATACATGTGGTCGCTATCGGGGTGAGGGGTCTTGGTGAGCACCTTGGCGGTCACCACGTGGTCGAAGGACTCGCCCACGGTGTCGATCGCCTCGACCTCGGTGCCGGTACGGATATATTCGTCCGAAAGGGTCTTGGGATCCTCCGGAATATCGATCATGGTCTTGAGCCAGTCGTAAGAAACGCGCATGTAGCTCTCCTAGTTCTTAATCTCCGCAAAGGGAGGAATATCAAATGAAGACGTTCGCCTTAGGGTTGTCCAGGTGCCCCAGGTTGGCGTGAAAGAGGAGCGACGCGTACTAAAGGTACGCGAGCGACGGTTTGAACGCCAAGATGAGGTGCCTGGGCAAGCCTAAAATTGGTTGAGGAAGCGCATGTCGCCCGTCATCAACGTGCGCAGGTCGGGCAGGTCGTAGCGCAGGGCCGCGACGCGCTCGGCGCCAATGCCAAAGGCGAAGCCGGTGTACTTCTCGGGGTCGATGCCGCAGTTGATAAGGACGTTGGGATCAACCATGCCGCAGCCCAGGATCTCGATCCAGCCGCTGTGCTTGCAGAAGTTGCAGCCCTTGCCGCCGCACACGTGGCAGCTCACGTCCACCTCGCAGCTGGGCTCGGTGAAGGGGAAGAAGTGCGGGCGGTAACGCGTCTTGCGGTCCTCGCCAAACATGCACTTAACAAAGTAGTCGAGCGTACCCTTAAGGTCGCCAAAGGTGATGCCCTCGTCGACGACCAGGCCCTCAATCTGGTTGAACTGCGGCAGGTGGCAGGCGTCGGCCGTGTCGGGACGGTAGACGGTACCCGGGCAGATCATGTAGATGGGCGGCTTCTGCGACTCCATGGTGTGAATCTGCACGCCCGAGGTCTGGGTGCGCAGCAGCACGTCGGACTCACCGTGGGCGTGAGCCTCGGGGTGCGCGACACTGCCGGGGTTGTTATCGACCACGTAGAAGGTATCGCGGGCCGAGCGGCTCGGGTGATCCATGGGCGCGTTGAGCGCGGTGAAGTTGTAGTAGGAGGTGTCGACCATGGGGCCGGACTCGACGGTGTAGCCGATGCCGCAGAAGATGTCCTCGGCCTCCTCGATAATCTGCTTGATCAGGTGCTGGTGACCGATCTGCGGACGGATGCCCGGCAGCGTGATATCGACGGCCTCGTGCTCAAGCGCATGCTTGAGGGCGGCGGCCTTCATCTCGGTCGTGCGCTCGTCGAGCATGCCCTCGATCAGCTGGCGCATCTCGTTGGCGCGCTTGCCCATGACGGGGCGATCCTCGGGGGCGAGCTTGCCCATCATGCGCATCAGGCCGGTAATACGACCCTTGCGGCCGAGCAGTTCAATGCGTGCGGCCTCGAGCTTGGCTGCGTCATCGGCGCCGGCGACGAGCTCCTTGGCCTCTTCCTCGAGTTTGACCAGATCATCAATCAGACTCATGTCTTCCCTTTCGTCTCTCGCGCATCCATTCGCCGCGGCGGCTGGAGCCACACGGTGCTGCGGGTGCGCGGCCCGGTTCGGCAACAAAAAACCGTCCTCGGGCATGTGCATTGCCCAAGGACGGTTGAATTCCGCGGTACCACCTTGTTTGACCCGGCGGATGTCTGGCCCGCCGTGCCCACTCTGCGCCCCTTGTCGCGAGGCTCACGGCTTCCCTACTGGGGCTTCGCCGCCGCTGGCCGCGCGCCCGTTGAGGTCGCTGCTCGGGAGTGAACGCTTGGCCCTTGCCACCGCAGGAAGGCTTGCAGCCTATGACCTTCCCTCTCTTGCCGGCGACGCGGCGGGCAAAACCCTCTCCGTCAACGCATTGGGCTATAGGATAACACAATACGCGCGCCCGTCGCAGCGTTCCGGTTTGGTCGCGCTGGGTATAAGGCGGGTAGCTGTGCAAACCGGCCGTGCCGCCCGGTGGCGGTGCGACCTGCGAGATTAAGGATATAGGTATGGGAAAGAAACACGATAAGAAGGTCGAACCCGTAGCAGACAAGACGCCCAAAGGCATGAAGGTCGATAAGGCCGTCAAAAAATTCCGCAAGCTCGAGGGCAAGCTGTGGACCCGCGAGTACCTGCTCAAGATTGCCGAGTTTGACGGCGCGACCATTGCCCCCGCCAACGGCGCCGCAGCGCGCGCCGACGCCATGGGCACCCTTGCTGGCGAGCACCATAAGCTCCTGACCAGCGAAAAGTCTGTCGAACTTGTGCGCTCGCTAGCACGCGAGACCGTCGCCGGCGGCAAGATTGACGACCCGCAGCTGCTCGACGAGATCCGCGTGCTCGGCCGCGACCAGCGCGAAGCGAGCGTCATTCCCACCGAGGAGGCCGAGGCCTGGACCAGGCTCACCTGCGAGGCCGACGCCGTGTGGCACAAGGCCAAGACGGCCAATGACTGGGCGAGCTTTGAGCCCTATGTGGATAGAATCGTCGGCCAGCTTAAGCATCAGGCCGAGCTCATGGACCCCAAGCGCGACCCATACGATGTTTGGCTCGATCAGTATGAGCGCGGCCTTTCCACCAAGAGCTTCGATGCGTTTTGCGACGAGGTCAAGGCCACGGTCGTGCCGCTCGTGCACGCCATCGGCGAGCGCGGCCAGCAGCCCGATGCCGACTTTTTGCACGCCCGCGTGCCCGAGGCCGCCCAGCGCGCCATGAGCTTTGACCTTATGAAGCTCGTCGGCCTGGACCTGAACGACACCACGCTTGCCTTTACCGAGCACCCGTTTAGCGAGGGCTTTGCCGTGGGCGACGCGCGCATCGCGACGCACATCTACGAGAACGACTGCATCTCCAACGTCTACAGCATCATCCACGAGGCGGGCCACGCCATGTACGAGCTGGGCGTCAATCCTGCCTATGCGCGCACCTGTCTTGAAGGTGGCACCTCCATGGGCATCCACGAGAGCCAGAGCCGCTTTTTCGAGAACGCCGTGGGTCGCAGCCGCGCCTTTATGGGGCCGCTGCTCGAGGTGCTGCGCCGTCATGCGCCCGAGGTCTATGGCAGCGTGGACGAGGATACGCTCTACCACGCCGTGAATATCGCACAGCCGTCGTTGATCCGCACCGAGGCGGACGAGCTCACCTATCCGCTGCACGTTATGGTGCGCTACGAGATCGAGCGCATGCTGTTTGCCGGCGAGGCCACGGCCAAGGATATCCCCGCGCTTTGGAACCGCTTTATGGATGAGTACCTGGGCATTCCCGTTCCCGACGACACGCACGGCTGCCTGCAGGATACGCACTGGAGCGGTGGCTCGTTTGGCTACTTCCCCACCTATGCGCTGGGCAGCGCCTACGACGCCATGTTCGTGCCGGCCATGTGCCGCGACGGCGTCGACCTTACTGGTGCCTGCGCGAGCGGCGATCTGGCGCCCGTCCGTGCCTGGCTGGGCAAGCACATTTGGCAGTGGGGCCGCGCCAAGGACGCGCCGGAGCTCATCAAGGGCGCCTGCGGCATGGACTTTGACGCCCGCTACTACTGCAGCTACCTGCAGGACAAGTTCACCACACTGTACGAGCTGTAAAGCTTAGGCAACACGCCAACGCAAAAGGGGCGCCGCGGGTTGGTTCCGCGGCGCCCCTTTTTCATCTAAGCCAGAGATCCGGCACTTGGGGACGTTCCTTTTATGCCGGCACAATAGGAACGTCCCCAAGTGCCGGATGGCGAAGAGTGTCCCCGATGGCTAGTCGTTTAAGAACATCCCCAATGACTACCTTACAGAGTTTCTAGCGCGCTGGCGATGCGCTTCATGGCGGCGTCGGCGGCTGCCTGGTCGGGGGCTTCGGCCAAAACGCGAATCACCGACTCGGTTCCGCTCTTGCGCACGAGCACGCGGCCCTCGCCCGCCAGCGCGGCCTCGGCCTCGGCGATCGCATTCTGCACGCCCATGTTTTCGAGCGCGGCATCCTTGTCGGCCACGCGCACGGCAACCTGCGCTTGCGGCAGTAGCTTGCACGGAGCCGTGAGCTGCGAGAGCGTCTCGCGCTCGGCACGAATCACTTCCATCACGCGCAGCGAGGTCATAATGCCGTCGCCCGTGCGCTCGATATCGCCAAAGATCGTATGGCCCGTCTGCTCTCCGCCCAGGCTGTAGCCGCCCTCGCGCATCTTGGCATACACGTGACGGTCACCCACGCCGCTGGTCACGGCGCTCAGGCCGGCAAGCTCCAACGACTTGATCAGGCCAAAGTTGCTGGCAATCGTCGGAACCACGGTACCGCCCGAAAGGCGACCGTGCTTGTTCAGGTACACGCCGCACACGTACAGGATCTGGTCGCCATCGACCACGCGGCCGCGCTCGTCCACGGCCAGGCAGCGGTCGGCATCGCCGTCATAGGCAAAGCCCACGTCCAGGCCCTGCTCCACCACGTGGCGCTGCAGACGCTCCATATGCGTGGAGCCGCAGTCGACGTTGATGTTAAAACCATCAGGCGCGGCATTGATCACGCGCACGTCGGCGCCCAGCGCGTCGAACACCGGCTTGGCCACCGAGGACGCCGAGCCGTTGGCGCAGTCGATGCCGATCTTGACGCCCTGCAGCGAAAAGTTCGCGCTGGCGATGAGCGAGGCAATGTAGCGGTTGCGGCCCTGCATGTAGTCCACCGTGGCGCCGATGTGGTTGCCCGTGGCCAGTGGCACCTCGCTCTTGCCATCGACGTAGTCCTCGATGAGCTCCAGTACGTCCTCGTCCATCTTAAAACCGTCGCTATTGACGAGCTTAATGCCGTTATCGCAAAACGGGTTGTGGCTCGCGCTGATCATGATGCCGCAATCGAAGCAGCCTTCCACGGTCTGATGCGCTACGCCCGGCGTGGGGATCACGTGCAGCATATAGGCGTCCGCACCGCTCGCGACCAGGCCACTCACCAGCGCCGCCTCGAACATATAACTCGAGCGACGCGTGTCCTTACCCACGATGACACGCGCCTTGCGCTCGCGGTTGGCGCCGTAATACCAGCCCACAAAACGGCCAATCTTATAAGCGTGCTCTACCGTCAGCCCAACGTTAGCCTCACCGCGAAAGCCGTCGGTGCCAAAGTACTTCATGCGCTCTCCTTACAAAATAGGGGCGAACAGATTGCCTGTCCGCCCCAAAATGGTACTCGATTATCTGCGCTACCAGAAAAACCCTACGCCGACGCGCTGTCGCGAGCCGCCTGGCATGTAGGAGTCTGACGCAGCGTAAGCGGCTTGTCCCCCGCCTCGGCTGACGTGGTCAGCGTATATGTGATCGTCGTCGTCTCGCCAGCATGCAGGTCAACGGTGCCCGAATAGAAGGGGATTCCATGCCACGTAGCGGCGCCAAGACCAAACTGGGTGCCCTCGACGGTCAGATCAGTAATGTTGCCGCCCGTCGGGGCAAACAACGAGACATTCAGACGCTCGTCGTCGCGCGCGGCATCGGGCGCGCTCGCCGCGACGTAGTCGGGCAGCTTGCCGGCCTCCTCCTGCGTCATGATGTTCGTCAGGGTAACGGTGATGCGATACGAGCAAGCGCCGTCACCGTTCTTGATGCCCTGGCCAATCTGCGTATCGGCGTTCAGGTACCAGTCGAGCTTGGAGAAGCTCAGGTTGTTAAAGTAAACGCCGGCAACAGGATCGGCACTCGGGTCATCCGGATCGGGCAGCGAAGCGTCAATGCCCGTCTCTTTGATGGCATTCTGCTCATCATCGTTTCTCATCCACGCGATCAGGCGGCCCTCTTCGGCACCGCGCTCAACGGCGCTGACAAGCTTCGTAACATCGACATCGCCGATACCGCCAAGGATCTTGTCGAAGGCAGCGCTGGCGACGGATGCAAAGATGCCGTCAGACTCCTCGACCGGATAGTTCCAGTACACATCGTGCATGAGAACCTTTGCGGCGTTGGTGCCGTCGACAACCGTTCCGTCGGGCAGCGAGACATTACCGACCAGGCCCAGCAGATACTGCAGGAACACCGGGTCGATACCGATGACGCCATCAACGTCCTGTCCATACTGGGACTTCCACAGCGCGGCGACACGCTGCGAGTTGCGGGGCCAATCAGGCGAATAGGTATTGCCCGAGTTGTACAGGTTACTGTGGTTGCCGAACAGCGCCTCATCCTCTTCGTCGACGCTCTCGACTGCCTCTTCCTCGCTGAGTCCAATGCGGGGAACAAACTCGCCAATCGACATCTGGCCGTCAGTGACCGAAATCAGGCCCTGCGAACCGCCAAAGCCGCCGCAAGCACGAATCTCGACGTTGTTCATGGCGTACATAAGGTAGTTGCGCGTCTGGCCGTTGGCGCCGAGCATCTGGGGAAGGACGGGGGCGACCTTCTCCGCCGCGTCAACCGCACCGTTGAGGGTGGCAAAGCCGTCCTTGGCCTTATCGACCAGCTCGGTCACCTGAGAAATATGAGTATCGCCAATGCCCTGGATCTTCTCGTTGGCGCTCTTGAACACCTTCGAGCTGCTGGAAAGCGAATCGGCGACCGCCTGCAGCGCGGACACGTTAATCATGCCGTCCTGGAACAGCTTGCCGGGCGTAGCCTGCGAGAGGTTGTCGGCCATGGGAACCAGCGCATTGCTCGAGACATCGGACAGGGCGTCAATCATGGTGCGGGCTGCGTTGATGTCACTGCCATACACCGGGATAAACGAAGCCGCCGTCCACAGCGGGCTCGAGGTCTCCGCCTTCATGCTGTTACAGAGCTCATCGATCTTCTTCGCGTCGTCAGGCAGCGTCGAAAAATCGCCCGACGTGACCTTGTCCTTAAGGCCACCGACGATCTCGACAGCCTCCTTCGCTTCGCTCTTTACGGTCTTTGCCGAGTTAAGCAGCATAAAGCCGCTTGCGCCAAGCGCAACGAGAAGCACCGCGACTACAGCGGCAATAATGGCGCCGGTGTGACGCTTTTTGCGCTCGCCCTTGCGATGGCGATGACGGACCAGACCGTCAGAGGTCGAACTCGACGAAGCATCGCTACCGTAGTTCAAGCCAAAATCGTAATAATCTTCCTTGGAACCCGAGCCCGCAAACTCGGTACCGCTATCATCCAGGCGGGCGAACGTGCCTGTCTCGGAGGCGCCGGTGTAAATCGTGCCGAGGTTACCCGTAAGCCCCGCGCCACCGGCAGAGGGAGTATTGTTGTCGGCCTTGCCGGCATTAACGTTGCCGGCGCCATTCGCGGCGTTGGCAGCACCTGCGTTGTTCGCAGGTACCGAAGGAGCCCCGCTCGGCTGCGACGCAGAGGTTGCACCGCCCGCAAAGACATTTCCTCTTGCACGGCCGGTCTTTTTTGCCTTTTGAGACTGCTCGTACAGAGCGGTAAACATCGCCGTCTCGCCCGGGGACACGCGCTTACCGGAACCGCCCTGTCCAGCGCCGCCCGGCGTGCCGGCCTTACCAGCCCCGTTCGGACGCGGCGGAACTGCAGGGCGGCCGCTATCGCTGCCCTTAAAGTGATTACCAGCCATAAAGAAATCCTCGCAATTGAGTCGCAATGAAAAAGTCCATAACGTTGCTAGTTTATGGCATTTTGAGCATCGACAGCTAAACTCCAGACACGGACATCAATTGGCGAAAATGCGGCACAACACCTTTTCTGTCTTGGCGGAGGCGCCAGCTACACCGTGAGGAACATCATCACGATGATCATGGCAAAGCCGATAAGGTCGGTCGGCAAAAACACCGTGCCCAGCATAACGGCGCTGGTGATGGTCGCCGAAACCGGCTCCACAGTTCCAATGAGGCTCGCACGCACCGAGCCGATGTCCTTAACGCCCTGCATATAGAGCATGTAAGCAAAAAACGAGCCGATAACCACGAACACCGCGAGCGCCTCGATACCGGCGGCGTCGAGCGCCGGCATATGCGCCCAGGGCTGCACGAAGACGCACGAGACCACGCCCGCCGTGAGCATTGCCGAGCCCGTGACGATGGGGCTGCCGTATTCGGGCAGGATCTTGGCGGGAATCACCGCCATACACGCGGCGCTGACCGCACACATAAGACCTGCTGCCAGGCCAAGCGGCGAGATATTCAGGCTGGTGGGGTCGCCGCCGGTGGCGATTAAAAAGGTTCCACCCAGAGCCAGGCCAATGCCGATGACTTCGCGAGTGCGCGGCATGCGGCGATCGGTCACGCAGGCGTAGCCCATGATGATAACGAGCTGCAGGCACTGGAGCACCGTCGCGGTTCCGGCGTTCGTCAGGCGCACGGCCGAAAGATAGCAAAACTGGTTGAACAGCAGGCCAAAAGCGGTAAAGAGCAGCAGCTGCTTGCGATCGGCGGGTGTGGTCCAGAGCTTAATCAGGCGCTCGCGGTCGCGCGTAACAACCACGGCCATAAAGAGTAGACCGGCGAGAATCTGACGCACGCTCATAAGCCACAAGGTGTCGACGTGGTAGGTATCGAACAGAAAGCTCGCGCTGGTGCCCGAGAAGCCCCAAAACGAACCGCCCACCAGCGTAGCCAAGACGCCCGTGATCATCTTGCGCGACGACGCATCGTTAAGGCGCTCGCGCCAGGCGCGACGGGTGTTGCGGCTGAGCTCGTCGGTGCCCTCGGGCACATCAATGTTCGATATATCGGTCATCGGCACCGAAGTCCCTGCGCCTTCGACCTGCTCGACACACTCTTTGCTCATTCCACTCCCCCGAAACAGTCTGGAAGCAATTCGGCTTACCTTACCACGGCGAAGGCACCAGCTGGAGGCTTGTCCGCTTATCGGTAGGACAATTCCGCAGGTGTCTTTCCATAGCTCGATACCGCAATGGCCTTGCATTATGCGACAGCCAAATCGCGGCAGCAGGCTCTTTTGAAATGGATACGACAAAGCCCCCGAATTCCACAATGTAAGCGATTTTTAAAAATGTTCTTGCCACCGAGTTCAGGCTCCGTTATATTATCCCTTGCGCGCTTGCGCACCCTTGATCGGGCGTTTAGCTCAGGGGGAGAGCGCTTCCCTGACACGGAAGAGGTCAGAAGTTCAAATCTTCTAACGCCCACCAAATGTTCGCAGCTCAGAGGCTATGCCCTCTGGGCTGTTTTGTTTTATGTCGCCAAATCCGCTGGCAGCTCCAACCGCCCAAGCAACCACCCTGCCCATACACAAAACCGCGTCAGCGACCCAAGTGCCTATCCCGGCTGACTCCGCAGTCAATCAAAACCGCCCCAATAGTCACCGAGGCCGAGACCGACACGTCTCGAACCCATCCGAGCCGCAACTTCTCAGCAAAACGCCGCGATGTCTGCGCCCTGCGGTATCCTTGAGCCACTTGCACCTGCAGCACCAAGGAGCCGCCATGCGCACCGAGCTCGATGTCCCCTTTTCGCACAAAGAAGAAGCCAAGGCGCTGGGCGCCAAATGGGACCGGACCAAGAAGATCTGGTATGTACCCAGCGGCGTCGACCCCGAGCCCTTTGCCGAGTGGCTGCCCGGTGTTGACCGATCCGACCCCTCAGCGCCGTATATATATCTAGTACTGGGCACGCGCGAGTGCTGGAAATGTCACAAAGAGACCTCGGTCGCGGCCTTCGGCATTCCCTATCGAGCCGATAACGACGAAAGCATCGCCATCGCGCACGCGCCCAACGAAGCCGGGCACATTGCCATCGACACGGCCAACGCCAACGCACTCGCCATCGTGCCCGCTCTTGGCTGCGTGCCAGGCGAGATCCGCGACTACCTTCATAAGCGCTGCGGCTACAAGCCCGTAGGCGCGCGAGCCTCCAAAGCCCCGTCGCTCGGCAACACGTGCACCAGTTGCGACGCGCTGCAAGGCAGCCGCTATCTGTTCGAGGAGCCCTCGTCCCCATTTGCCCTCACTGCCATCAACAAGCTGCCGGCACTGGAGTTTGTGCGCGTCGAAGTTGCCGGCGTCTTTGGCGTCCCGGCCACGCGTACCGACTTTGACCAGGCGCTCTTTACCTGGGCACGCGACCATCACGCCGAGTTCCACAAGCAACTCGGTGAGGGGATTTATTTGTAGAGGCAAAAGACACTCACAGCCAACTCCTCCGCATCACCTATCCCTCGTCGCCGGCGTCATACACGATATCGAGGCCACAAACAGGGCATTTCTCCGGATACACCGGCATATGAACGCCTGTCCGTTTTCTCACTTCGTCGCTGAGTCTGTCGCGCGCATCGATGAACCGAATGTCGAGACACGGTATTTGCGAGCCGCAGCAAGGGCAGGTGACGACAAACGACCCGCAATCAACCTCTACGCTCGGAAACATATTGTTGTCTATAAGGGCACACGGCAGTTTTCCGTACTTCCCCATCGCAATATCGCCTCGCCAGCTCATACACGCTCCCCTCTCGCTATACAAAACAGGAAGAGCATGCACCGGCGGGCGGGCGCGAGATTGCATCGCCACGCGATCCGATCAAACAACACGATCGTCAAAGAATGCCAAAGCCAAATACGCTAATACGGCAGAAGCCCCGCCTTTTCACGCTTCTTTTCCGAGCGATCGAACTCAATGCGATGGGCCTCAAGAAACACCGTATTGGGTCGCCACTGACGCTCATTCGGCTGCCTTAGCGTCGCACCCGCAAAGGAAGCGTAGCCGGTCTTATCCAGCAGGTACGATCCGCACAGCCGATATTCGCCGCAAACAGGCTCAAACGAAATCAGGTGAGCATCAAATAGGGAATGAAGATCGCGCCGAAGTAGAATGCCATTGCTGGCAACCTGCGATTTGGGTCCCGAGTAATTCTCGATATGTGCAGCCTCCAGAGCTTCGCTGACGCCGCAGTCCGACACCGCGCAACGTCCGTCATAGGCGGCAACGAGCTGCTTGCGGAACCATTGCTGCCCCAATCGCTCGCGCCTTAACGCATAGCGGACCTTTTCGTCGTCGGTCGCACCCTGTCCGGCAAACTCAATATCGACGGGCATGTGCTTCAGATAACTCATGTCGGGTGCAAAACGAGGGTCCGGTCCGCCTTTATGAACAGGACCGTGCAGAACAAACCATCCGTTTTCGGGCTCGAACCGCTCAACAAACGCAAGGCCGAGCACCTTATAGCCCACCTCGGTTGCAAATATGACTCCGACCGGAACGCCACATTCCATGCAGTTGAGCATTTTACGGTTGTAATTCTGGTCTCGAAAACCAACGGTACCCGGCGCTTGAACCGAGTACTTAATGACCCACGTACCATCGTCCAAATAGAGCGGAGGCACATCGGTGTAGAAGCTCTTTTTAGAGTTATGGACCGAAAGCGCAAAGATCTTATTGGGATCTTGCTTCACCCGATCCTGGCCCGGCCAGAAGATCCCTGAATCCCGCGTTACGGGAAAGAAGTCCGAGCCAATTCTCAAACGATACTGATACTGAGGGCTATCTTCCTTGGTGTGGTGCGGAAGGCTGGTCCAAACGCCGCCGCGCTGTTCCTCATCCAGAAACCACTCCCATGCCTCAACGTATTCGGAAGGCACGAGACTGCAGGCGCGGTCATAGCTTGGTCCATCCATCAACGGAACAGCAAGGTCAATGTCGTTCATCGCCAGCACCTACAACCATACGAACGCGAGTCATGCCCCTCAATAATATGGCCGAGAGTCAATTATTACGAGATCTCATTCCGCGATCGGCACATCGTTGATGCTCTCGGTTTGCCGCTGGCGCGTTTGTACCCCGCTGCCCCACTTCCCTGTATACTGATGTAGCACGTGTTTCATCCGGGCTTGTTGGGCCGGATTGTTCATGGGAGGTTCTTGTGGCTGTTTCGAATCCGCCTAAGGGAAGCGTTTCTTCTTCGTCCATCAAGCCGGTTACGCGCAAGGCCGTGCGTTGCCAGCGCGAGGTCGCTTGGCTTGTCACGCAGGCAGCGGGCAGGCTTGTGGCGACCACTCAGGACGTCAATGCGCCTACGCCGAGCTTTGTGCTGGCAGTGGCGCTGGATCGAGTACGCCAGCTGGAACTCGCCGCACAAGAAGACGGCAACCATCTTGGCTACCAGGACGCTATGGCGCCCGACCTGCAAACGTTCTGCCACATGGCCAAGTTGCCCGCCGCGCCCAATGCGCTTTCGGACGCAGGCTACATGTTTACGCTTTCGGGCGCGGACCTTATCCGCGACATCTATGCATACTGCAGCGAGCTCGCCGAGCGCCACGTCTTTGGCACGGCCGAAGTCAAACCGGGAAATGCCATCAAGCTGGTTCTTAGGCTGTTCTTGATAGACGGGTTCGGGGCCATGCCGGCGTAAGCCGAGTCTTTAGCATCACCGTCGACTGGACAACAACCGCTTTACCTTAATGGACGCCAATCGAGGGTCGATTATTGGGTCGCCTCGTCCACTAACGCATCTATCCCACGCGCTCCGACAGTCGATACTTGCGGTTGCGGCTCGTCGCCGGCGCCGTGGGCTCAAGCTCGCCTTGAGCAATGAGCGCGTTGACGCGCGACCTAACCTGGGAAATTGTGAGCCCTGTGTGCTCTGCCAGCTCGCGCGTCCCCAGCTCGCCGTAGTGTTTGAGTGCCGTCACAATTAAGCCCCCGCCATGATCGACCGGCTCGATCTTTGAACGGTAAAGTACGACCTTGAACCGATCGAATCCCAGGCAGAACAGGGGCTCGGCCAGACCATGCGCGCGCATGGCATCGATCATCATCGGGATGCCCGAGCCATTGCCCTCGGCCGGCGAACCTGCGCCATCCGGCAGCGGGACAATCGACATGAGCTTCACAAGCGTCGCGTTACGGCATCGGGAGCTGCCGTCAAACAAGTTCTCGCGAGTCTTTCCCCCGTAAAGGCCGCCAGGATTCGTCACCTCGACACGATCATCAAAGACGTCGACGGCAATCGATTGTCCACAGAACCGATCCCCGTATTCTCGATGGATTACGGCGTTGGCGATTGCTTCGCGCAGAACCTCCTCGGGAATCTCAAGCGAGTCGACACGCGAGACGCCTTGGACGGTCGAGGTTCGCCGCAAATTCTTGGCGACGGCTGCGACGGCATCCGAGATCATCTCGCCCAACGTTCCCTCACAGATTGTGCGGTCCATGAATCTCAGCGGCCCCGCCATGCCCTTCTGAGTTCCCGCATGGACAGCCACGTCAATGAAGAGCTTGGGATAGAACTGCTGAGGGTAGGTGCCCACAACTAGGAGTCCAGCCTTGGTGACATTGCCCTGGGAATCAAGGATATTTAGGCGCTCCAGTTTCGTTTGTTTGTCCGGCGCGCCGCGCATTGCCCGGGGCGTCAACGAGAAAGCCCGATCTATCGTACGGTCGACCAGCGTCTCGTCGAGATCGTCCGCGCCCGCACCCGCCACCGCGTCGCGATCGCTCGGAGTCGCTCGACCGTATGACGCCAATGCGAGCACCTCGGTCGATGAAAGCGGCACATCTTTGTCATCGATGCGCTTGTAGCTGCCGCCCTGGGCGCCCCGCTCTATGACATAGCAGGGCTTGCTCGACGGATCGAGCTCCTCAATCGTAATGACGAGAACGATGACGCCCTGAAGCTCCACTCGCTCGATCGTGTATTTGGGCGGATTGGCCAGCTTTCCGCGACCGCCGGCATCGCCCATGCCCGCCACGAATTGGTTGAGCACTTTCTCGGTCTCGAAGTTCTCAACCGGGACAAAACCTGCGCGCTCACTCACTCCGAGCACGATGGTTCCGCCGGCAGTGTTCGCGAATGCGCTCACCGTTTCCCACACGTCGCGGGAAAGCGTCGTGGCGCTCTCCTTCACTTCGACGTTAAGATCATCCGAGCCCATACGCCTTAAAGACTCAAGCAGACCGGTCAGCTCGTTTTCGTTCATCTGCACGTCCTTTCGCTCGGTCCCGCGGAGAATGCCGCGGATAGATTTCCCTCGTCTCTCAGTTATCTCTCGTAATTATCTCTCATCTATCTCTCTATCTCTCGGCTTAGAGATAAGAGATAGATAGAGATGGAATGTCTACCATTTGCTTCATTTATACATATTTTTGCTGGTAGAACAATCGGTATTGAGACAATACCATGATTGCCTGTCTCTTTGCTGCTCAGTTATCTCTCATATTTTTCTCTCATCTTCCTGTCATCTCTCATATTAGAGACGAATGAGAGACGAGAGATACGCGAGTGATGGACGAGCGAGGATTTTCGGACGGTCGGATATCGAGAGTGGATATTCGGACGGTTTTTGGGGCTTTTGCGGCAGATTCCGTCCAAATATCCATTCTCGTTCGATAGGTATCCGGAAATCCTCGCTCGTCCGTCCGAACATCCACTCTCGTTTGGCGAGTGTCCAATTATCCATGCTCATGCAGCGGGCACGCGGGGCCTTTGCCCAATCCGCCAGCATCGTCTCCAGTTCGTTGCAGAGCCGTGGCCCCATATGGGTATACTCTCGAGGATTCGACTCGATTCGCCCCCGCTGGGGCGTCAAAGGAGACTGCATATGCCCACCACCTCAACCGACCCGCGCGCCGCTGCCGCCGCGCTGCTGGTGCCCGGCACCACCTGCCACGGCTTTGCCGTCGAGCGCCGCGAGACCGTGCCCGAGCTCGACTCGGACGCCTACGTGCTGCGCCACACCGCCTCGGGCGCTCGCCTGCTGTACCTGGCGTGCGACGACGAAAACAAGGCCTTTGCCATTGGCTTTAAGACGCCGCCGGCCGATTCTACCGGCGTGTTCCATATTCTTGAGCACTCGGTACTGTGCGGGTCGGCCAAGTTCCCCGTCAAGGAGCCGTTTGTCGACCTGATCAAGAGCTCCATGCAGACGTTCCTCAACGCCATGACCTACCCCGACAAGACCATCTACCCCGTTGCCACCACCAACGAGCAGGATCTGTACAACCTGATGGACGTGTATCTGGACGCGGTGTTCAACCCGGCCATCTATACCAAGCCCACCATTTTTGAGCAGGAGGGCTGGCACTACGAGCTGGACCTGCCGGAGGACGCCGAGGGCGACAGCAGCTCCGCGAGCCTGCGCGAGGGCACGCTGCGCTATAACGGTGTGGTGTTCAACGAGATGAAGGGTGCGCTGTCCGACCCCATGAGCGTGCTGGACGACGCCGTCAACGCCGCGCTCTACCCCGACACCGCCTATGCACACGAGAGCGGTGGCGACCCGCGCGCGATCCCCGCGCTCACCTACGAGCAGTTCCTGGACACGCACGCGCGCCACTACAACCCCTCCAACTCTTACATCACGCTCTACGGCGACCTGGACGTGGACCGCGCGCTGGCGTTTTTGGACGAGCGCTATCTGTCGCAGCCGAGTGCTGCGAGCCGCCGCATGGACGCTGCCGTCGCCGCCGGCGAGGACCCGTCCACGCTGGCGCCCAATCCGCTGGGCGTGCAGGCACCCGTGACCTGCGAGTACAAGCGCGTCGAGATGGCCACCACGCCCGAGAACGCTCTGGTTGGCCTGGGCCTTGTGCTGGGCAGCGCGCTCGACCGCAAGCGCACGATCGCGGCGGATATCCTGTTTGAGGCACTGCTGGGCTCCAACGAAGCGCCGGTTAAGAAGGCCATTCTGGCCGCCGGCCTGGGCGGCAACGTGGTGAGCTACACCGCGGCCGAGAGCCTGCAGCCCTACGAGCTCATCATGCTGCAAAACGCACAGCCCGGCGTGGCGCGTGAGCTGCGCCGCGTGTTCCAGGACGCCTGCCGCGACCTATGCGAGCATGGCGTTCCGCGCGAGCGCCTGGAAGCCATCATCAGCAGCAACGAATACGACCTGCGCCAGCGCGACTACGGTATCGCCGACGGCGTGGCCATTGCGTGCGACGCGCTGAGCACATGGCTCTACGATGACGACGCCGCGACGCTGGCGCTCAAGTACGGCCCGGTGTACGAGGAGCTGCGTAGCGAGCTGGACGGCAGCTATTTTGAGGACCTGCTGCGCGAGCTGGTGCTGGAAAACGACCACATGGCACTGGTCGAGCTGGTGCCGGTGGACGCCGCCGAGGGCGCGGAGGGTGCCGAGGCCGCCGAGCTGGCAGCCAAGCGCGATGCCATGACCGATGCCGAGCTGGCCGACGTGGTCGAGCGCACGGCCGCGCTGCGTGCCGCGCAGGAGGCCGAGGACACACCCGAGGCCAAGGCCACACTGCCGCGCCTGCGCGTGTCCGACATTGGCGAGGCGCGCCCCGAGCCGCCGCTGGTCGTGGACACGACCGCGCCCATCCCCTGCCTGCGCCACGGCATCCCCACCAACCGTCTGGCCTACGCCATGCAGTATTTCGACCTGAGCTGCGTCGCGTTTGAGGACCTGCCCTATGTGACACTGCTCTGCCGCCTGCTTAAGCAGCTGCCCACGCGCGAGCACTCGGCCGAGGAACTCGACAACTTGCTCGCTGGCAAGCTCGGCTTTTTGAGCTTTACGACCGAAGTCATGACGCAGCCCGAAGTGGACGGCGTGCGCCCCTACCTGCTGGTGAGCGCCGGCACCCTGTCCGAGAAGATCGATGCGCTGGCGAGTCTGCCGCGCGAGGTATGGTCGAGCACGCTTTTGCTCGATGCCGACGCCGGCCGAGTGCGCGACGTGCTCACGCAGATTCGCATTGGGCTTGAGCAGGGCTTTATCAACAACGGCCACTCGGCGGCACTCGGCCGCGCGATGAGCTACAGCTCGCCTTCGGCCGTGGTGCGCGAGCAGCTCTCGGGCGTAGACTTCTACCTGTTCTTGCGCGATCTGCTCGAGCACTTTGACGAGCGCGTGGACGGGCTGCGTACCAAGCTTGCCGAGCTGGCGGAGCGCATCTTTGTGGCCGATGGCTGCATGGCGAGCTTTACCGGCAGCGACGAGGACTTTGACGCATACTGGGCCGCCGCGGGTAACCTGGGGCTGGGCGCTGGCGACGGCACCGATGCCGGCCGCGACGCGCTCGTGGTGCCAACGCCGCGCGACCGCCACGAGGCTTTTGTCATCCCCAGCGACATCTGCTTTGCGGCAAGCGCGTGCGACCCGCGTCGCCTGGGCATTGACGTGACGGGCGCCTGGGCGGTTGCCGCCAACGCACTCTCCTACGACTACCTGTGGAACGAGATCCGCGTGAAGGGCGGCGCGTACGGCTGCGGATTCCGCGCAGCCGGCGAGCGTCAGGCGGCGTTCTACACCTACCGCGACCCGGCAATCGACCCCTCGATTGAGCGCGTGGAGCGCGCGGGTGCATGGCTTAGCAGCTTTGAGCCCGACGAGGCCGCCTTTGAGGGCTTTATCGTGAGCTGTGTGAGCGGCATGGACGCGCCGGTGAAGCCGTACGCACTCACCAAGCGCCGCAACACGACCTACCTGGCCGGGCTCGATCCGCATGCGCGCGAGGAGCGTCGCGCCCAGATGCTCGCCGCCACGCCCGGTGAGCTGCGCTCGCTCGGCGCCGACGTGACGCGCATCGCAGCCGTCTCACCCACCTGTGTCTTTGGCGGCCGAGACGTCATCGCCAAGAGCAACGCCGGCTTTAACGTCATCGACCTGCTGGGCTAACGCACAAAGGTAGATTTTTGGGACATGCCTGAAAATCTACCTTTTTCTTTTGCCGCAGTCTGCCGGTTTGTCTCGATCTGTAACATCTAGGCGGTAATATTGGATCCAGATGTTACAAATCGAGACGTTTTCGGATGATGCCGGCCCTTTGTCTCGATCTGTAACATCTAGGTCAGATTTTGCAGAGTTACTGTTACAGATCGAGACAAACCGCCGCAGACGCCCATCACAGCACAGACCACCACAAAGGTGCCTGTCCCCTTTCTCAGTGGTGATTCGAACGCTTGTTCTATACGTACACATGTTCTATATTATGAGTGTTTGCATCGGACTTAAATTGCAACTATAATATAGTTGCAGGATGTGAGGCAGGATGACTCGGATCGACAAACTCATCGCCCAGCTGCTTAGCCGTCCTTCAACGTATAGATTTGCTGACTTTCTTAAAGTTATGGCTTCATATGGCTTTGAAATGGACAACAAAGGCAGGACATCCGGATCGCGCATTCGCTTCTACAGGCCATCGGACGGCAGAATGTTCGTGATGCACGCACCCCATCCATCTGACGAATTGACGGCGGGAACCATCCGAAACATCGTTCGATTTCTACAAGATGTCGGAGGCAGCCATGAGTAACGTTTTGGCTTACAAGGGTTATTTCGCCCCGGTCGAGTTCGATGCCGAACAGCACGTGCTGACAGGTATGGTCGCCGGCATTAGGGACGCAATTGTATTTGAAGGCTCCACGGTTGAAGAAGTGGAGCGATGCTTCCACGACGCCGTCGACGATTACCTTGAGTTTTGTGCCGAAAAGGGCAAGGAACCAGAGCGGGCTTTTAAGGGCTCATTCAATGTGAGAACAGGCTCCGAGCTTCACAAGCAGGCAGCACTGGCGGCGGCAAAGAAGGGTGAATCGCTTAACAAATTTGTGGCCGAAGCAATCGCCGCGGCGTTGTAATAGAGACGAGTCGCCATCAAAACCACTACGAGGGTGCCTGTGTTCCCTTCGTGGTGGTTTTCGCTGTTTGCCCAGATAAAACCTGCCAAAATAAACCTGTCCCTTTTTGGCAGGTTTGCTAGAGGAGGTTGGGATGGACAAGGCTGAGTTGCGACGGGCGGTGATTGCCCGACGTGACGCTCTTGATTTGGATGTGCGGGCGGCGAAGTCTGCCGTTATCTGTGCGCGGCTGGTTGAGCGACTGGGTCGCTCGGATCCCGCGGCACCGCACACCGTTGCCGTCTATGCCGCGATGGGTTCCGATGTCAACCCAGCCGCGTTTGCCGCAGCTGCCGCCAAACGTGGCTGGTGCGTGGCCTATCCGTGCATGCTCTCGGCAACAGACGCCGCAGCTTGTGGCCAGCGCATGTGTATGCGGGCAGTTGCCGCCGACGATGCATCCGCGGCACCGTTTATCGCCCACCCCACGCGGACCTTCGCGGCCGTGGACATCGACAGCGACCGCTTCCCTATCGTGCCTGCCGAAGCTCTCGACATGGTCGTCGTGCCACTCGTAGCCTTCGACCGCGCCGGCGCGCGCCTGGGCTACGGCGGCGGCTGCTATGACCGCTACCTGCCCATGCTCTCGCCCGCATGCCAAATCATCGGCATCGCCTTTGACGAACAGCGCGTCGACCACATCCCCACCGATGCCCACGACCTGCCGCTGCCCAACATCATCAGCGCCTAACCGCCGCCACATCAGCCACGGCTATAGCAGTACCATCGCAGCCTAATGCTCCTCGCCGGCGCGGGCCAGGTCGTAGGGCGTGGTCTGGTAGACGTAGTAGTTGAGCCAGTTGGTGTAGAACAGCTGAGCCTGGCTGCGCCAGACGTTGCGCGGCTCGGCGGCGGGGTCGTCACCCGGGAAGTAGTGCGCCGGCACCTGAGGGTTGAGCCCGCGCTTCACGTCGCGCTCGTACTCCAGGCGCAACGTGTCGGTATCGTACTCGGGGTGGCCAAATACAAAGAAGCGACGGCTGTCGGTCGACTTGACGATGTACAGGCCCACCTCGTCGGACACGGCCACGACCTCAAGCTGCGGCTCGGCCTCCACATCCTCGCGGCGCACGTCGGTGTTGCGCGAATGTACGGCATAGAAGCGGTCATCGAAGCCGCGGACCAGCGGGCTTTGCGGCTTCACCAGATAATGCTCGAACACGCCACTTGCCTTGGCCGGCAGGTCGTACTTCTGGATACCGTAATGATGGTACAGGCCAGCCTGCGCGCCCCAGCAAATGTGCAGCGTAGAGTGCACGTGCGTGGTGGACCAGTCCATGATCTGGCAGAGCTCGGGCCAGTAGTCGACCTCTTCGAACGGCATCTGCTCCACCGGCGCGCCCGTGATAATCAGGCCGTCGTAGTGGATGTCGCGGATGTCGTCGAACGTGCGGTAGAACGTCTCCAGGTGGCCGGCGCTCACGTGCGTGGCCTCGTGCGTTTTGGTGCGCAGCAGGTCCACCTCCACCTGTAGCGGCGTGTTGGAGAGCTTGCGCATGATCTGCGTCTCGGTGGCAATCTTGGTGGGCATGAGGTTGAGGATGAGTACGCGCAGCGGACGGATGTCCTGGTGCAGCGCGCGGTACTCGGTCATGACAAAGATGTTCTCGCTCTCGAGCTGCGCGGCGGCAGGGAGGGCGTCTGGAATGCGAATGGGCATGGATGCTCCTTACGAGTCAGTTGCAGTTATGGTACAACGAGCGGCCCCATTCGCGCGAGCACATCGCCCAGCGATGCCGCCAACGGCCCAAAACGCCCCAAAAGTAGAAATTAAGGCATGTCTCTAAAAACTGCTGCACTTTAGCCTAGCAAAGTAACGGCAGGACGCTACAATGTTTCAACGCGAAAAACTCGGCCGAAAGGATACTCATATGTACCAGACGCGTAAGATCGGTGTGGTCGGCCAGGGCCACGTAGGAGCACATGTCGCCAACAGCCTGCTTATGCAGGGCATTGCCGATGAGCTGTACCTGTGCGATATCAACGAGGCCAAGGTGACGTCCGAGGTCCAGGACCTGCGCGACTCCCTTTCGTTTGTCCCGTATAACACCAAGATCGTCAACTGCTACGACCACTACGAGGAGCTGGCCTGCTGCGACGTCATCGTCAACGCCGCCGGTAAGGTCGCACTGGCCGCCGGTAACCGCGACGGTGAGCTGTTCTTTACCACCGACGCCGCCCGCACCTTTGCCAAGCGCATCGTCGACGCCGGCTTCGACGGCATCTTCGTGAGCATCTCCAACCCCTGCGACGTCGTGTGCACCGAGCTGTGGCACCTGACCGGCTACGATCCCAAGAAGATCATCGGCTCGGGCTGCGGTCTGGATTCCGCACGCTTGCGCACCGAGATCTCCAAGAAGGTCGGCGTGAGCCCCAAGTCCATCGACGTCTACATGATCGGCGAGCACGGCTTTAGCCAGCTGGCCGCCTTTAAGGCCGCGACCATCGCCGGCAAGAGCCTGACTGAGCTTCAGGCCGAGAACCCCGACAAGTACGCCTTCGACCACATGGAGGTCGAGGAGCTCGCGCGCAAGGGCGGCTATGTGACCTACCAGGGCAAGCAGTGCACCGAGTACGCCGTCGCCAACTCCGCCGCGCGCGTCTGCGCCGCCGTGCTGCACAACGAGCACGCCGTGCTTTCCGCCTCCACGCTCATGACCGGCCAGTATGGCGAGGAGGGCATCTTCACCTCCCTGCCGTGCGTGATCGGTGCCGAGGGCGTCGAGGAGGTCTACACACTCGACCTGTCCGAGCACGAGCTCGAGGGCTTCCACAAGAGTTGCCAGCACATCCGCGACAACATCGCCCAGCTCGACTGGTGGGATGCCGAAGCCTACGACGCAAAGTAGGGCACCGACTGCCGCAACCTTGTGAATCTAAGCGCGATCCCAAGCGGGCCGCGCCGGAAAT
>CABUBZ010000003.1 GCA_902489945.1 uncultured Collinsella sp. | reverse complement strand
GAGCGGCAATCTGCCTTTCAACTTCGGCGGCATGATCAAAAGATCAATGCCGCCTCGTTTCAAGGCACCTTGCTCGCTCTGGCGGGCTTTCGCTGTCTGCGCCAAAACATCGGCGTTACCGTGGCCCAAACTAGTCATTGGGGACGTTCTTAAATGAATAGTTGGGTTGCTAATTTGTGCGGGTTGTGATTTTGTGACCTGCTGAAATTAAAGATACTGTACAACTGTACGCTAACTCATCTTCGTAGTATATTGCTACCCGCAAAACTCAGCACCATTGTGCCGCGAGGCACTAAAGCGCCTACGTACAATGGTTGTCGATAGTACGATTCGATTCAACGACAGGATGGATGGTCCAAGCGTGAGTCTCGGCAGCAAACTATCCAACGCAAAGGTCTCCTTTGCGATCTTTAAACGTGACATCAAGCGATTGCTCGTGAACCCCGTCGCCTTGGTGGTTACCCTCGGCGTGTGTGTTATTCCCTCGCTGTATGCTTGGTACAACATCGTGGCAAACTGGGATCCGTACGGAAACACCCAGGGCATCAAGATTGCCATCGCCAACAACGACCAGGGAACCCAAAACGACCTGGTGGGCGAGCTCAATGCGGGCGACCAGGTCGTCGATCAGCTCAAGGAAAACGATCAGCTGGGCTGGACCTTCGTCGACTCGGCGGCCGATGCCAAAGAGGGCGTCGAGAGCGGGGAGTACTACGCCGCCATCGTGATCCCCAAGAACTTCTCCGACAATCTTGTCTCGATGCTCGATGGGAATTACCGCCAGCCCAAGCTTACGTATTACGTTAACGAGAAGAAGAGCGCCATTGCGCCCAAGGTTACCGACACCGGCGCAAGCACCATCGAGGAGCAGATCAACTCGGAATTTGTCTCCACGGTGGGCGAGACCGTTGCCAGCATTGCCAAGGATGCCGGAGTCGATTTAAAGGACAAGGCAACCCAGACTCGGGATTCGTTGGCAAGTTCTGTCTCCGAGGCATCCGATACCTTGGGCGAGGTGCGCGATTCGATTGGCGACATGAATGCCGCTATCGATAAGACGAGTGGCGCTATCGCCTCGGCCGATGCGGCACTTGCCGGCATGCAGGGTCAGGCGCCGTCACTGACGCAAGCGATCTCTCAGGGCAACGACCTGCTGGGTGAAGCTCGCACCACGGTGGGCAACTCTATCGCCTCGCTCTCCAAGGCGCTCTCGGAAGGCAGCCTTGCGCTCACCAAGACGTCGGCCTCCGCGAACGCTGCCATCGGCAAGCTGACGGGCACGGTCACATCTACGACCACCCGTATCGACAACTCGCTCGAGTCTCTCCAAGCGACGATCGACCACAATAAGGCCGTTATCGGGCACTTGGAGATTCTCGCCAATGACACGTCGACAGGTTCCGAGGAAATTGACGCGCGCATTGTATCGACCATCAATACGCTCCGTGAGCAGAACGAGAAGTTGCAGAGCATCAAGGACGGTCTGTCCGCGCAGTCGAGCGCCATGGCGAATGACGCCGCGGCTGTTTCGGGCGCCAGCGACGCTATCAATAACGCAATCCAGACCGGTGCGACCAACCTTGGCCAGGCCCAAACAAGCCTGGGCCAAAACGCGCTGCCGAAGGCCTCGAGCGCGCTCGATTCCTTTGCCGCCGTTTCGGGCGATCTGACGGGAATTGTATCTGGCCTCACGCCCACGATTGCAAGCGCGCGCGGTACGCTTTCGCAGCTTAACGCTACGCTCGGCCAGGCCAAGACCACGCTGTCCCAGACCGATTCCTCGCTTGCCAAGGTCCAGGACAAGCTTGCGACCGCAGCCAATGACATCGCGGCGCTGCAGACCTCTGAGTCTATGGGCGAGCTCGCCGACCTTATGGGCGTCGATGTCAATGACGTGGCAGATTTCATGGCCTCTCCGGTCGAGCTGACGTCCAAGTCGATCTATCCGGTCAAGAGCTTTGGCTCGGGCATCGCTCCCTTCTACACCAATCTGGCGCTTTGGGTGGGCGGCTACGTGCTTATCGCCATCTACAAGCTCGAGGTCGACCGCGAAGGCATCGGCAGCTTTACCGCGCGTCAGGGCTACTTTGGCCGCTGGTTGCTACTGGTGATCCTTGGCGCGTTGCAGGCCATCATCGTTACGGTAGGCGATCTGGTGATTGGCGTGCAGTGCATTAACCCGCTGCTGTTCGTGCTGGGCGGCATCGCCATTTCGTTCACCTACGTCAATATCATCTATGCGCTGTCCACCACGTTTAAGCATATCGGCAAGGCTATCGGCGTCATTCTCGTCATCGTGCAGATCCCGGGTTCGTCGGGCATGTACCCCATCGAGATGATGCCCGGCTTCTTCCAGTGGCTGCACCCACTGCTGCCCTTTACCTATGGAATTAACTTGCTGCGCGAGACGGTCGGCGGCATGTACTCGTTCAACTACCTGTTTAACCTGTGCATCCTGGGCGTGTTCTTGATCGTGGCGCTCTTTATCGGCCTGCAGCTGCGTCCGCTGCTGCTCAACCTCAACCTGCTCTTTGATAAGCAGCTTTCCACGACGGGCCTCATGATCTGCGAGTCCAACGACCTGCCGCGCCAGCGCTATTCGCTGCGCACGGCCATGCGCGTCGTGCTCGATTCCGATTCGTACCGTCGCGAGGTGCTCGACCATGCCGTGGCGTTTGAGCATCGCTACCCGTACTACATCAAGGGCGGTTTTGCCGCTGTGGTGGGCGTTCAGGTCCTGCTCTTTGTCCTGTCGACGGTTCTCGATATCGACAATAACGGCAAGATTATCCTGCTCGTTATCTGGATCATTTCGGTTATCGCCATCTGTGGCTGGCTCATCAACATCGAGTACATCCGTGCGAGCCTCAATACCCAGATGCGCATCTCGGCGCTTTCGGACGAGGACCTTCGCCGCGAGATGCGCGAGCATACGGCTGCCATCCCTGCCGCCCGTCGCATGTTTGGTCTCAACGCCAGCGAGCGGGGCACCAAGGACAGCGAACAGCCCACGAGCCGTCTGCCGCATATCGGTGCGCATCGTAAGGCTCAAGATGCCGACGGCGTTGACAACGTAAACGGAAACGACGGGGACACCACCCCGCTTGGCAAGCACTCTAAAGGAGGTGAGGCATAAATGAAAAACATCCTGCACCTGTTTAAGCGCGATGTCCAAAACGTGTCTCGCTCCGTGATCGGCATGATTGTTGTGATGGGCCTCATTATCGTGCCGTGCCTGTACGCGTGGTTTAACATCGCCGGCAGCTGGGATCCCTACGGCAATACCGGCAACCTTAAGATCGCCGTGGTCAACACCGACGAGGGCTACGAGAGCGATCTGATTCCCGTCGAGGTCAACGTGGGCGAAAACGTGACCGCCACTCTGCGCGGCAACGAGAACTTCGACTGGGTCGTACTCAACGACCGCGATAAGGCGATTGAGGGCGTTAAGTCGGGCGCGTACTACGCTGCCGTCGTTATCCCTAAAACGTTTAGCGCCGACATGATGACGCTTTTCTCGACCGAGGTGAAGCACGCTGATATCGAGTTCTACGAGAACCAGAAGGCCAATGCCATCGCGCAGATCGTGACCGAGAAAGGCTCGAGCGCCGTCCAGAGTCAGGTCAACGAGACCTTTACCAAGACCATTACGAGCATCGGTCTTAAAACCGTGTCCAGCCTGCTCGACTATATGAGCACCGACCAGGTGAGCAACTTTATCGCCAATCTGTCCTCTACGCTGGGCGATTCGGTCGAGGACCTGCAGGACGTTCAGACCAGCGCAACGTCGCTGGCGGGCGTTTTGAGCTCCACGTCCGATTCGCTGACGTCGGCGGGCGGTATGCTCAAGCAGACGGGCACCGTCGATGAGTCGACGAAGCAGCTGATGGAGCACGCCAAGAGCGGCATCAATGATTCCAAGGAAGCGCTCAAGGCCGCCAACGATGCCGTTGACGCGGCGATTGACGGAAGCGCGGGCTCGTTCGACAACGTGTCCGCCGAGCTTGCGAAGGCATTCGATGCCGCGAATCAGCATGTTGACCTTACGGTGTCTCAGCTCAATGAAGCCGCAGCGGCGCTCAATACGCGTGCTGACGATATCGATGCGATGGCCGATCAGCTCCGCAACCTTGCCGACCAGGTGAAGGATGACAAGCTCAAAGACGGCCTCAAGTCCGCTGCGACGTCGCTGGGCAGAATTGCCGTGGAGTACCGCAACAATGCGAAGGACCTGACGGCGACCGCAAAGTCCCTTTCGGACAGCATGGCGGAGGCCAACAACTCGCGTGCCGAGGTCGACCAGGCCATCGCCGATGCCAAGGCGGGTATCTCGGGTGCCAAGTCCGACTACGATTCTACGTTCTCGGTTAAGGCCAAGGAGCTCAAGAAGACCATTTCGGGCGTTCTGGATTCCCTGAACGGTATCTCGGGTGACTTGGATAGCGCCGTGAGCGGTCTGACCGACGCCTCTGGTTCGCTCGCGAAGGGTCTCTCCAAGGCTGCAAAGCTCGTCAACAAGGCTTCCGATCAGCTGGGCGAGGCGTCGGACAAGATCAGTGCCTTTAAGGACGAGCTTGATAGCGCTCTGATCTCGGGTGACCTGGCCACGATCAAGACGATGATCGGCAACGACCCCGAGGGTCTGGCCGTGTCGCTTTCCGGTCCCGTCGCGCTCGACCGCAAGCCGGTCTATCCGATCCGCAACTACGGCTCGGCCATGGCGCCGTTCTATACGATTTTGTCGCTGTGGGTGGGCTCGATTGTTCTGGCGGCCATGATGAAGGTCTCGGTTGACGATGAGCTTATCAACGAGCTCATTCCCGTGCGCCTGCACGAGATCTACCTGGGCCGTTATCTGTTCTTTGGCGGTCTGGCCTTGCTGCAGGCAACGCTCGTGTGCGCGGGCGACATTCTGTTCTTTGGCATTCAGTGCGACAACCCCCTGCAGTTTGTGCTTGCCGGCTGGGTCGCGAGCCTCGTGTTCTCCAATATCGTCTACACGCTTACGGTATCGTTTGGAGATATCGGTAAGGCCCTCGCCGTCGTGCTGCTGGTCATGCAGGTCGGCGGTTCGGGCGGTACGTTCCCCATCGAGATGACCGGTCCCGTGTTCCAGGCGATCTACCCGTTCCTGCCGTTTACCCACGGCATCAACGCCATGCACGCCGCCATGGCCGGTGCCTACCATATGGAGTACTGGATTGAGCTGGGTATCTTGGCGAGCTACCTGATTCCGTCGCTGGCCCTGGGCGTCGTCTTCCGCCGCCCGGTCATCAAAGCTAACGACTGGATTATCGAAAAGCTGGAATCAACTAAGTTGATCTAGTTCAGCCACGTAAACGCCGTCGGAACATCGAGGTCTTCCAGTTTGACACTTTATTATGCTGGATTGCGATGCAACGCTGGTTGTTGCTACAGTAGCGGGGCGTGCCGGGGGTCCGGTGCGCCCCGTTTTTATTTGACCATGAGGCGGCACGCAGCCATACGCGTGCGGACACCACGCCCAGATTGAGTGTGAGGATGTTCCATGGCCCAATACGCTGCCAACGAAATCGAGAATATGCCCGATAGCCCTGTAGCCCGCGAAGACCTAGGTGCCGGCGGTGCCTCTCGCGGTGCCGGTGCGCGCTCGCCGCTGTTCTGGAAGGTCTTGCTGCTTTCGGTGGCGGTCATCTGGGGCTATTCCTTCACCACCATGAAGGATGCGCTCGATACCATTCCGGTGTTCGAGCTGCTCTACATTCGTTTTCTTCCGGCGTCGTTGGTCATGCTTGCCATCTTCCACGAGCGCATTGTTGCCCATTTCAACGCTCGAAACCTGATTGTTGGACTTGGCATGGGCGCGCTCATGTGGGGTGCCTACGGTTTGCAGACGATCGGCCTGGCACAGACCACGGCAGGCAAGAGTGCATTTTTGACGGGCACGTACTGCATCTTGGTTCCGTTTGCGAGCTACGTTCTAAGCGGCGAAAAGCTTACCCGTTACAACTTGGGCGCCGCGTTGCTGTGCCTAGCGGGCATTGGCCTCGTCGCACTCGATAGCGTTGAATTCAACATTGGTGACGTCATTACGCTGGCGGGTGCGGCCTTTTTCGCCATCCAGATGGCGGTGACTGCCAAGTACGGTCGCAAAATGGACATCAACGTCATCACGTTTTGGATGTTTGTGGGCAACGGCGTGCTGAGCCTGGCAACGTCGCTGCTATTCGAGACCCAAGCGCCTCTGTCCGTGTGGACGCCGAGCTTTATCGGTGCGATGGCGTTTCTCTCGGTGGGCTGCACATGCGCGGCTCTGCTCATCCAAAACGTCGGCCTGGCGCATGTCCCGGCCTCGACGGGCTCGCTGCTCCTTTCGATGGAGTCGCCTTCGGGTGTGCTGTTCTCGGTGCTGCTGATGGGGGAGGCGCTCACCTCGCGCCTGCTCGCCGGCTTCGTGCTTATCTTCCTGTCGATTATCTTGAGCGAGACTCACTTCGATTTTTTGCGTCGAAAGCCGCGCCCGCAATTGTAAACAACTTGTTGCGCCGCCCTCCCGGGGCGGCATTTTTTATGCCTCGCCCTTAAAGTTGTACCTTGCACTTTACGCTATCAAAGTGCTTGCTGCAAAAACGATACTGGAGGGCATCTATGGCACCAGCTTTGTCCGATCTTCAACCGCAATCAGCGCCCAAGACCACCGCGGCGGCGCAGGCCGCTATCGGTGACGGTCTTGTTGCAGAAGCTCAGGCTTTTGCAGACGAGCTCGCTACGTGGCGACACGATCTCCACCAGATGCCCGAGCTGGGTAATAGCCTCCCACAGACCTCTGCGTATATCCAAGCGCGCCTGACCGAGATGGACATCCCATTTGCCACGCTCGTCGATGGTTCCTGTGTTGTGGGCCTTGTCGGCGCCGGTGCCGCCTCGGCCCAGGGCAATGGCGTCTGCACGGACGAACAGGCCGGTACGGTCATCATGCTGCGTGGCGACATGGATGCCCTGCCCGTTACCGAGGAATCCGGCGAGCCCTTTGCATCCACCAACGGCTGCATGCACGCATGCGGACACGATATGCACGCGACGGCGCTGCTTGGTGCGGCTCGTATGCTCAAAGCGCGCGAGGCAGAGCTTGTTGATGCCAACGCCACGGTTAAGTTGCTGTTCCAGCCGGGCGAGGAAACCTTTGAGGGTGCCCGCGCCGCCATCGCCGACGGTCTGCTACAGAACCCGCGTCCTCAGGTCGCCTTTGCCATGCATGTCAATAGCCAGTCGCCGCTTGGCCTGGTGCTTTACGGCAGTCCGGCGCTCTCGGGCGTGTACGGTTTCCGCGTCACGCTGCAGGGCAAGGGCGGTCATGGCTCGAGCCCCGAGATCTGCATCGACCCCATTACGGCGGGTGTGCACGTGCATCTGGCACTTCAGGAGCTCATCTCCCGCGAGGTGCCGGCGGCCAAGGAGGTCGCGCTTACCGTTGGCAAGTTCGCCGGCGGTCAGGCCGCAAATGTCATCCCGGATACCTGCGTGCTCGAAGGTACGCTGCGCGGCTTCGACGTCGAGCTCATGGAGCACCTCAAGACCCGCATCGCGGAGATCGTCAATGGCGTAGCGGCAACGTATCGCACGCCGGCGACCATCGAGACGCTCTCGGATGTTCCCCCGCTCGTACTCGATGACGATATGACGCAGGCGTCGCTTGGCTACGTGGGCGCGGTGCTGCCCAAGGCCGCCTTCCTGCCGCTGTTCCACGCCATGGCGAGTGAGGACTTCGCGTTGATCTCGAGCGAGATCCCGAGTGCGTACTTTACCGTGGGCGCGGCCGTAACCGACACGGACGAACACTTTGCCCAGCACCATCCCAAGGCGCGCTTTGACGATGCCGAGCTGCCGCTCGGTGCCGCGGCCTATACCGCCGTCGCTTTGGGCTATATCGCCGACCACCGGTAGCACCCAACCTTGCCTTTCAAGCCTGCGGGCATGGCCGTAAGGCCTATGCCCTTGTCTTTCAGGGCAATCTTGGGCACTACCGGCGCCCGGCGACGGCTATTCGTTTGTTAAATAAGGAGCAGTATGTCCCAGCAGCGTAAGTTCTTCCCCGGCTGGCTCGTGGTAGCCTCCGGCTTCGTGATCATGGCCACGTGCTACACGATTTTCGTCAACTGCATGAGCCTGTTCCAGCCGCTGATCGTTAGCGACCTGGGCATTTCCCTTGCGCAGTACAACATTTCCAATGCCATCTCCACCGTGGTGAGCGTTATCGGCTCACTTGTGATCGGTCATGCGGCCGATAAAGTGAGCGGTCGCGTTTTGGGTTCCCTCACTGTTGTCGCCACCTCTGCCGTTCTCGCCGGCATGAGCTTTGTCGGTGAGCTGTGGCAGGTCTACGTGCTCTTTGCCGTCTCGGGCTGCTTTGCCGTTGCCTCGACCCGCCTGCTCATTAGTCTCGTCACTGCTAACTGGTTTACGGCCAAGCGAGGCCTTGCCATCTCCATCGCACTTTCGGGCTCGGGCTTTGGCGGCGCTATTCTGTCTCCCATCGTGAGCTCGCTTATCGTGAGCGTTGGCTGGCGTTCCGCCTTCCTGGTGCTCTCGGCTATCTGCATGGTGGCGGCGCTGCCCATCACGGCCTATTCCTTCCGCACCAAGCCTTCCGAGATCGGCCTTAAGCCGCTCGGCGAGAACCCGGGCGATCCGTCCGTCTCGACGGCCGGCGACAAGGACGAGCACACGGCGCCCGAGGTTAACGTTGGCTGGTCTCGCATCAAGAAGAGCCCGGCGTTTTGGCTGCTTGTCGTCGCCTTCCTCTTTATGGGGCTCGTTAACGGCGCTGTCTTGCCCAACCAGGTCACCAACATGACGAGCGTTACCGTCAACGGCGCCAAGATCGTCACGGGCGGCCACGACCCCATGTGGGCAGGTACCGTGCTTTCGGCCTACATGGTTACCGTCGTTATCGCTAAGATCTCCCTTGGCGCCATCTATGATCGATTTGGCCTGCGTTTTGGCAATGTGTTGGGGTCCGTTGCGTGCATCGTCGCCTGCGTCGCCTTGTGCTTCCCCGCAACCGACCTCGGCCCCATCGTGGCTGCCGTGAGCTTTGGTATCGGAACGTGCATGGGCACCATTACGCCCACGATCGCTGCGTCTAAGCAGTTTGGCATGGCCGACCTGGGTAAGGTCACGGGCACTATTACCTCGCTCGAGATGGTCGGCGGTACCGTGGGCGCCATCGTCTCGGGTGTGCTGTTCGACGCTACGGGCTCCTTTGCGAGCACCTGGATCGTGTGCCTGATGTGCTCCGTGGTTATGCTTGTGTTCCTGTTGGCGTCCGAGCCCATCGCTGCCAAGCTGCGCGCGAGCGTGGCGGGGGAGTAGACGTCCGTCGCTCTTTTCTGTTCGCCCCGTTCTGTCCGTGGTCGCCCTGGAAGCCGAATGGATGCTCGTACCATCATTCGGTTTTCAAGGCGGCCACGGGCCTACGAAATGATCCCTTTTCCTCCGTCCCCAAGGGGTCGCGTGATCCGAAGGGGACGGAGAAAAAACGGATCGCAAACAGCGGCGGCGCATCTGGCCGAACGAGTCCCCATACCCTCGTTCGGTCAGATGCACCGCCGCGGTTTGAGTTTGTGCCGTATAATGACCACTACCTATGACGCGATACAAAAGAAAGGTGTTTGCCCATGCAGGCACAGAAGGCGGAGGGAACCCGCGACCTTATCGGCGCCGAGATGCGCGCCTGGCAAAAGATGCAGCAGATTGCGGCCGGCGTGTTCGAGCCGTTTGGTTTTAAACCCATCGAGACGCCCGCGATCGAGCAGGTGGACGTGTTTGTCCACGGTATCGGCCAGTCGACCGACGTCGTGCGCAAGGAAATGTTCCGTGTGTTCAGCGGTGCCAACCTGGAGCGCGTCTTTACCGAGGGCACCGACACCAAACTCAAGCCCAAGCAGCGCCTAGCACTTCGCCCCGAGGGCACGGCCGGCGTGGTGCGCGCCGTCGTCGAGAACAATCTGGTGCCCCAGGGCTCCACGCCGTTTAAGGCGTACTACGCCGAGGCCATGTTCCGCGGCGAGCGTCCCCAGAAGGGCCGCCTGCGCCAGTTCCACCAGGTGGGCATCGAGTGGCTCGGCGCTCCCGATCCGGCGGCAGATGCCGAGTGCATCATCATGCTCATGGAGTTCTACAAGCGCCTGGGCTTCGATCTTTCCAAGCTTCGTCTGCTCATCAACTCGATGGGTGACGCCCAGTGCCGTCCGGCTTATCGCGAGCAGGTTAAGCAGTTCATCCTCGATCACGCCGACGAGATGTGCGATGAGTGCCGCGAGCGCGCCGAGCTCAACCCGCTGCGTGCCTTCGACTGCAAGAACGACCACTGCCGCGAGATCATGGCCGAGGCTCCGCTGATGGGTGACAACCTGTGCGATGAGTGCCGCGAGCACTACGAGCAGGTCAAGCGCTATCTGGATGCCGCCGGTATCGAGTATGTCGAGGATCCCACCTTGGTGCGCGGCCTGGACTACTACACCCGTACTGTCTTTGAGGTCGAGGCCCCTGGCGCCGGCGTCGGCTCCATCGGCGGCGGCGGCCGCTACGATGGCCTGGTCGAGCTCGAGGGTGGCAAGCCCACGGCGGGCGTCGGCTTTGCTGTCGGTTTTGAGCGCGCCCTGCTGGCCCTGCAGGCCTTTGGCAGCGATTTGGGTGCCGATGAGGCCCCGTGCGTCTATGTCGCCAACGCCGGCAAGGAGCTGCGTCAGAACGTCTTTGCCATTACGCAGGAGCTTCGCGCCGCAGGGATTGTGACCGAGGCCGACTATCAGGGTCGTTCGCTCAAGGCCCAGTTTAAGCAAGCCGATAAGGTAGGCGCCAAGCTCATCTTGGTCCTGGGTGGCGACGAGCTTGCCGCCGGCAAGGTCAAAGTGCGCGACATGCAGAGCCATGACGAGGTGCTCGCCGATCTGGACAACGTCGTCGAGGCGGTTCGCGAGCGCCTGTAGCGCATCTTTTTGAGCTTCGGGCCTGCTAACGTGCCCTGCTCATGGAG
This sequence comes from uncultured Collinsella sp., assembly GCA_902489945.1. GTDB lineage: Bacteria > Actinomycetota > Coriobacteriia > Coriobacteriales > Coriobacteriaceae > Collinsella. The sequence continues at coordinate 50,427 of CABUBZ010000003.1, read as the reverse complement.
AGCGATTGTTACGGGGGTGTTTCGCTTTTATGCGGAATGCCCCCGTTTACGTATGCCGCCCACCGAGAAATACGACCATTTAGGGCAAAAACCTTTGCAATGCAGAAAATACTTTTGTGTGGTAAAGCGCAATCAGTGTCGAAAGTATTTCTCAAGCGCCTATAATGAATACCGCATGTTACGTGCATAGAAGGAGGAATGGGAGGAAACGTGGCTGAGAACCTAAGCAACCAGTCTGTACCCGAAGCCGCGGCGCGCGTCGCTGCCGTGGTCAACCGCCTCGTTAACCGAATCGGCTCGAATGCCGAGTCCAGGGAGCGTCTCGCCGAGATCGAGATCCCCGAGGAGCTGCGCGACAATCTGGCGCTGTTCTTGCGCCTGGAGCGCCGTGTGCTTAGCGAGTATGATCCCGAGATCGCGGACCTGTTCGACAAGATTTTGACAGCCGAGATTGTGGTCAATGCCGGCAACCCCGGTACCTGCGCTGCCGACGAAGCCGTCGACGAGCAGGGCGTGCCCACCGCCGACGAGCCCACTGCCGTGGCATTTCGTGAGGTCGTCGATTTGATCGACAGCCTGCCGCTCGATAAGCAGCAGGTCATTGTCCGCGCCTTTACGAGCTTTTTCCATCTGGCAAACCTGTCGGAGGAGAACTACCGTGTGGCGCAGCTGCGCGAGCGCGAGGCCGGTGCGTCGACCGATACCGAGGTCGATCCTGCCAACGAGCTTACCGTTGCCTATCACCAGCTGGTGAATGAGCTGGGTGTCGAGGGTGCCAACGAGCTGCTCGACAAGCTCGAGTTCCACCCTGTCTTTACCGCACATCCCACCGAGGCCCGTCGTAAGGCCGTCGAGGGCAAGATCCGCCGTATCTCCAACCTGCTGGAGGAGCGTCCGCGTCTGGGCGGCTCCGACCTGGTGGAGAACGAGCGCCATATGCTGCAGGAGATCGACGCCCTGGTGCGTACGAGCCCCATCGCGCTCAAGAAGCCCACGCCGGTCGAGGAAGCCGATACCATCATCGACATCTTCGATAACACGCTGTTCGACGTTATCCCCGTTATCTATCGTCGTTTTGACGATTGGGTGCTGGGCGACAAGGCCGGTACTGTGCCGCCGCTGTGCCCGGCGTTCTTCCATCCCGGCAGCTGGATCGGTTCCGACCGCGACGGTAACCCCAACGTCACCGCCAAGGTGAGCCGTGAGGTCGCCGCCAAGTACTTTACGCACATGGTGCTCAAGCTCGAGGACAAGTGCCGCCACATCGGCCGCAACCTGACGCTCGAGGCTACCTACAGCAAGCCGTCGGCCGAGCTCATTAACCTGTGGAACCATCAGGTCGAGATGAGCCCTCGGTACACGGCCCGCGCCGAGCTGATCTCCGAGCACGAGCCGCATCGCGCCGTCATGCTCGTCATGGCCGACCGTCTGAACGCCACCGTGCGCCGTATCACCGACACCATGTACCACAGCGCCGACGAGTTCCTGGATGACCTGCGCGTCGTCCAGCGTTCGCTGGCCGCCTGCGGTGCCGTCCGTGCCGCCTACGGCCCGGTCCAGACCATCATCTGGCAAGTCGAGTCCTTCGGCTTCCATATGGTCGAGATGGAGTTCCGTCAGCACTCCGTGGTGCATGCCCGCGCCCTCAAGGATATCCACGAGAACGGTATCCATGGCGACCTGCAGCCCATGACGCGCGAAGTCATCGATACCTTCCGTGCCATCGGCTCCATCCAAAAGCGCTACGGCAAGAAGATGGCGCACCGCTACATCATCTCGTTTACCAAGAGCGCTCAGCACGTGGCTGACGTCTTTGAGCTGGCCCACCTGTCCTTCGCGCACGAGGAGGACGTTCCCGAGCTCGACGTGATCCCGCTGTTCGAGCAGCTCGAGGACCTCGAGGGCTGCGTCGACGTGCTCGACCAGATGCTTACGTTGCCCGTGGTGCAAAAGCGCCTTGCCCAGACCAACCGCCGCATGGAGGTCATGCTGGGCTACTCCGACTCCTCCAAGGATGCCGGTCCTACCACGGCCATGCTCGCGCTGCACTCCGCGCAGGAGCGCATCGCCAAGTGGGCCGAGAAGAACGATATCGACCTGGTGCTCATGCACGGTCGCGGCGGCGCCGTGGGCCGTGGCGGCGGCCCGGCCAACAAGGCCGTGCTGGCGCAGCCCAAGGGTTCGGTCAACTGCTTCTTTAAGCTCACCGAGCAGGGCGAGGTCATCTTTGCCCGTTACGGCAACCGCACGCTGGCTCAGCGCCATGTTGAGTCCGTTGCCGCCGCAACGCTTTTGCAGTCGGCCCCGAGTGTCGAGAAGACCAACACCGAGACCACGCAGAAGTTCTGGGATATGGCCGAGAAGCTCAACGCCGCAAGCCACGAGCGCTATCTGGACCTGCTGAACACCGAGGACTTTACACCGTGGTTCTCGACCGTGACGCCGTTGACCGAGGTCGGTCTGCTGCCGATCGGCTCGCGTCCCGCCAAGCGCGGCCTGGGCGCCAAGTCGCTCGACGACCTGCGTACCATTCCGTGGATCTTCAGCTGGAGCCAGGCGCGCATTAACCTGGCCGCTTGGTACGGCCTGGGCACCGCCTGCGAGCAGCTGGGCGACCTTGAGCAGCTTAAGGCTGCCTACCAGGAGTGGCCGTTCTTCCGCACGTTCATCGACAACATCGAGATGTCGATCGCCAAGACCGACCAGCGCATCGCCAAGATGTATCTGCACCTGGGCGATCGCCAGGACCTGTCCGAGAAGGTCTTCACTGAGATGCAGCTCACCCGTAAGTGGGTCCTTGCCATCGTCGGTGACGAATGGCCGCTGCAGCGCCGTCGCGTGCTTGGCTGCGCCGTTCGCGTCCGTAACCCCTACGTCGACGCCCTGTCCATCGCCCAGGTCCGCGCCCTTCGCGAGGTGCGTATGAACCAGGACGAGATGGCCGAGGAGAAGAAGGCCGAGTACATGAGCCTGATTCTTTCGACTGTGACCGGCGTCTCGGCAGGTTTGCAGAACACGGGGTAATCGATAGCCCTGTGGCTCTCACCGGGACCCGAAGGGTTTCCCTCTGAATGCGTCCTCGCACTTGAAGCCCCCTTATCCTGCTCCTTCGGAGCTGTGGATAAGGGGGCTTCGTGCTGCGGAATGCATTCAGAGGGAAACCCGTCGGGTCCCTTCGTCCTCGGTCTTCGGGGATTAATGCTGAGGGAAGAATGGTGCGCTTCGCGCCTCATTTGGAGTGCGGCGAGGGCTTCTTGCGTCCTGCGGAGTGTGCCTAAAAGTAAACTGATGGCGGGCCCTGCGATGTCCGGTCTTCAGCGGATTGGCCGCTGGGTGAGGGTGGTGCTTGGGGCGACGTACAAAAAACGGAGTTTTCAGCAGCCAAAGATTGATGCATAAGGCCATAGCCGGCTTTCGCTGCCTTTGTTGATGCTTTTGCACGACAATTGGGCCTTGGCGATGTCCATATATAGCTGGTTTCTCGCCGCATGCTATCCAGATGGGTCGAGTCATGAGGACTATCTACTTTTTGAAAGACTTTTGACACCAAAATCTAATCCCGCGATGCTGAATACTCGCAAAAATGCACGCTCCGGAGGGTACTACCCTGTTACGGCTAGAAATCCATGCGCCATTTTATGCAATTGTTAACGCATTTATGCAAAATGCTTTACGTGCGTACGTCTCGGGGTAGATGTTTGCCTCGGCGCTGTGTAAGTCATCCTTTCTATTGTGTCTTTTACGGGCGGCCGCGGCTCCGTTTGGGATCGCGGTCGTTTTGTTGTGGGTCAAATATGAACGTTGTGTTAATGAGTCGGTGGACGGTGGTGTTTTTCGGTGAGCGGCGTATCCTTCCAACGGTTTATCTAGTGTGTCAGTTGAAAGGAAGAGGGCGCTCGTCATTGTTTGAATGTGAACTGCCGTTTGACCACAAGACGTTGCATCTGGAGCTCGAGGATAAGAACTTCGCGGGTGTGATGGAAGGTCATCAAAACGAGTTTAAGACTACAAAATCGCAGGAAGAGCTGGTAGAGGAGTCGCTTGCCAATCCTTATGGCTCCCCTTCGCTCGAGGAGCTTTGTGCTGGTAAGAAGGATATCGTCATCATTAGCTCCGATCATACGCGCCCCGTTCCCTCGCGTGTGACGATGCCTATTCTGCTGCATCACATCCATTCCGCTGCGCCCGAGGCGCGCGTTCGCATTCTGGTTGCTACGGGTATGCACCGTCCGTCGACGCACGAGGAACTCGTCAACAAGTACGGCGAGGAGATCGTTGCCAACGAGGAAATCGTTATGCACGTCGCGACTGACGACAGCATGATGAAGAAGATCGGCACCCTGCCTTCTGGTGGCGAGTGCATCATCAACAAGATTGCCGCCGATTGCGATCTGCTGCTTGCCGAGGGCTTTATTGAGCCGCACTTCTTTGCTGGTTTCTCTGGTAGCCGCAAGTCCGTCCTGCCTGGCATCGCCAGCTACAAGACCATCATGTACAACCACAACGGTCAGTTTGTGAACGATTCCCACTCGCGTGCCGGCAACCTGTGCCACAACCACGTGAGCGAGGACATGTTTGCCGCTGCCGAGATGGCTCACCTTGCCTTTGTGCTCAACGTGGTGCTCAACGGCAAGCACGAGGTCATCGGCTCCTTTGCCGGCGATATCCACAAGGCGCACGAGGCTGGCTGCGAGTTCGTCAAGAGCCTTGCCGGCGTTGAGCCCGTTGAGTGCGAGATTGCCATCACCACCAACGGCGGCTACCCGCTCGACCAGAACATCTACCAGGCCGTGAAGGGCATGTGCTCTGCTGAGGCCACACTTCCCGAGGACGGTGTGATCATCGACGTCGCCGGTTGTGCAGACGGTCACGGTGGCGAGGGCTTCTATCACAACATCGCCGACAATGATCCTGCGGAGTTTGAGCGCGCCTGCATCGACCGTCCTAAGGACGAGACCCTGCCCGACCAGTGGACGAGCCAGATCTTTGCCCGCATCCTGGCGCATCACCCTGTGATCATGGTTACCGATCTGTGCGATCACCAGATGATCAAGGATATGCACATGACGCCGGTCAACACCCTCGATGAGGCGCTCAAGCTCGCCTTTGAGATGAAGGGTGCCGATGCCAAGGTGGCCGTCATTCCCGATGGCCTGGGCGTTGTTGTCGCGCAGCACTAGTACGCGGCCTAAACGAATCGTTTATAACCGACAAGAAAGATAAGGTTTTATGCTTACCAAACTCCTGTGCGAATTCGGCGCGACGGCCCTTATGATCATCTTTGGCGTGGGCGTGCACTGCGACACCGTGCTCAAGGGCACCAAGTATCAGGGCTCTGGCCACATGTTTGCCATTACCACCTGGTCTTTTGGCATCTCGGTCTGCCTGTTTGTCTTTGGCGGCGCCGTGTGCATGAACCCCGCCATGGTGCTTGCCCAGTGCATCGTAGGCCTGGTGCCGTGGAGCAGCTGCATTCCCTTCATGATTGCCGATATGCTCGGCGGCTTTGTGGGCGCCGTAATCGCTTGGTTGATGTATGCCGATGAGTTCAAGGCTTCCGATGGTGTCATCGATCCCATTGCTCAGCGCAACATCTTCTCGACCAACCCCACTACCGAGGGCACCAACTATGCCCGTAACTTCTTCTGCGAGGCTATCTGCACCTTCGTGTTCATCAGCGCCATCCTTGCTGCCGCTAACCGCGCTGGCGAGAACGTTTTGATGCTCGCTATCTGCGTCGGTCTGATCGTTTGGGCTGTTGGCATGGGCATGGGCGGCATCACCGGCTTCGCCATGAACCAGGCTCGTGACCTTGGTCCTCGCATGGCCTATCAGGTGCTGCCGATCAAGAACAAGGCTGACAACAACTGGAAGTACGGCCTGCTTGTTCCTGGCATCGCTCCGTTTGTCGGTGCCGCTCTGGCCGCGCTGTTTGTGCATGGTTTCTTGGGCATGTTCTAGTCGAAGGACGGCTCTATAAGGTCCGGGCTCGGTAAGGGTTAACTTCCCAACGCGTCCTCGGACATGCAAAAAGGCTCGCTGCGCACTTTGTGCGGCGAGCCTTTTTGCGTCCTGCGGAGTGCGTTGGGAAGTTAACCCTTACCGAGCCCTAGGCATACTTGGCTGTGTTCGTACAAGCAACCCAACATATATATCTGAATTTGGATGTGGTGGGCGCTTGGCTGTTGGGTGCTTTGAGATGAAGGCGGTACTTTGGGAAGGGACGATGCCTTGGGAGGGGGCGTCTATCTGAAGAGGGGCTTGATGGCTGATAGGTAGTCTTTGGCTACGTCGGCTTTGTTTGCTTGAAAGTTGTGCCAGGCCCACCATTGGACCATTCCTACGAAGCTTGAGGCTATGTGGTGTAGTAGGAAGCTGCGATCCATGGTGCCGGCGGGGCCGTTTGGGTCGGTAGGGACGGTTTCGGCTGCTCGTGACATGATGGTCTTGCGTAAGCAATCGGCGAAGACGCGGGAGCCGGCGCCGGCTACGAGGGCTCGAACGCCCTGGCGGCGCTCCCAGAGGTTGTTGAGGATATGCTCGACCTGCACGAGTGGGTCGTCGAGCGGCGTACCATCGTCGTCGAGGGCGTGGGTGCAGATGTCGCTCACGAGCTCGGACAGTAGGTCGTCTTTGCTCTTAAAGAGGCCGTAGAATGTCGCGCGGCCTACGTGAGCGCGCGCGATGATGTCGCCGACGGTAATCTTGCCGTAGTCCTCTTCGCGTAGCAGCTCGGAGAACGCCGCAACGATGGCAGCGCGGCTTTTTTCTTTGCGGGCATCCATGGCTATGCATCCACGTGAACGAGCAGACAACGGAGCGTACCGGAGCAACCCTCGTAGGGGCGCTTGCCTGCGCCGTAGCCGACGGCCTCGATGCGGTAGCAGGCCGGCAGGTGCTCGGTCGTGCGCAGTGCGGCGACGATGGCGGCGCCCGTGGGCGTCACGAGCTCGCCGGCGACCGGTGCGGGCGTGAGGGCGATATTGCCCGCCTGGCACAGGTTGACGACAGCGGGGACGGGGATGGGCATAAGACCGTGGGCACAGTGGATGGTGCCGTGGCCCTCGGAGAGCGACTCGACAACGATGTCCTCAATACCCAGGTTATCGAGGCAGATGGCGACTGAGCAGACGTCGACGATGGAGTCGACGGCGCCCACCTCGTGGAACATGACGGTGTCAGGCGTTTTGCCGTGAGCCTTGGCCTCAGCGGCGGCGAGCGCGGTAAAGATGGCGAGCGCACGACGCTTAGCGCCGTTGCTCATCTGCGAGCCGTCGATGATCGTCGTGACATCGGCCAAAGAGCGGTGGTGATGGTGGTGGGCGTGATGGTGACCCTCGTGACCATGGCCGTGGGCCTCATGGTCATGCTCGTGGCAGTGCTCGTGCTCGCCATGGTCATGATGGTGGTGCTCATGCTCGTGCGTGTGCTCGACAACTGTTTCGTTGCCGTAGAGCCAGGCCATATCGCGATCGTGGTTCTCGAGCTCCTCTGCAAGCTGGACGTCAAAATCGCAGGCGTCGATGCCATGCTTGTTTACGCGCGTCACGGCAATCTCAAAGCCGTCGACCGGAAGCGTGGCGAGCTGTTCGCGCAGATGCTCCTCGCTGGCGCCCAGGTCGAGCAGGGCCGCGACGGTCATATCGCCGCTGATGCCCGAGGTGCCGTCGATGATAAGCGTGTGCTGATGGTTGGACATGGAATGCTCCTTAGCGGGCGCGGGGCGTGCCGACGCTCAGATGGTTGATAAGACTTGCCTGGTAGGCGGCACCAAATCCGTTGTCGATATTGACGACCGAGACGCCGCTGGCGCAGGAATTGAGCATGGCGAGCAGTGCTGCCACGCCGCCAAAGCTTGCACCGTAGCCCACACTCGTGGGAACGGCGATGACTGGACAGCTCACCAGGCCGCCGATGACGCTCGCCAACGCGCCCTCCATGCCGGCGACGGCAATGATCACCTGCGCCTGTGCAAGTTCCTCGGCATGCGCGAGCAGGCGGTGCAGGCCGGCGACACCCACATCGTAGAGGCGGTCGACCTCGTTGCCATAGAATTCGGCCGTCAACGCGGCCTCTTCGGCGACGGGCAGGTCGCTCGTGCCGGCGCAGGCGACGACGATGCGTCCGTTGCCAGTAGGGGAGGGCTTGCCGCCCACGAGGGCGAGCTGTGCGTTCGGGATATATCCAAGGTCGATGTCGTCGGCAAGAAGCTCAGCGGTGCGCGCAGCCTTATCGGCATCGAGCCGCGTGACCAGGACGTGTCCCTGGCCTGCATCGAGAAGCGCTTCGATAATGGCGGCAATCTGCTCGGCGGTTTTACCGGCGCCGTAGATAACCTCGCCGGCTCCCTGGCGCACCCCGCGCGAAAGATCGAGCTGTGCAAAGCCCAGGTCGGCGGTTGGCGCCGTCTGGATGCGCGTGAGGGCATCGGCAGGCGTAATGCTTCCGTCTGCCACGTCACTTAGCAATTGCTCAAGATCTCGTTTGTCCATATAAGTTCCCTTCGACTCAGAAAAGTTTAGCACGCGAAGGGTTGTTTCCGAACATTAGAGCATAATTGTTCGGAAATCTGACATGTCAGATTAGATGAAGTTGTGAGGCAAACTGACTAGTCGCGCAGGATGATGTCCATGGCGAGCATCAGATTGCGCTCGTCGATGGCAAACGGGGCGGCTTCGCGCGTCTTGGGCTTGGCGCAAAACGCGATGCCCGTGCCCGCGGCCTGAATCATGGGGATGTCGTTGGCGCCGTCGCCGATTGCCACGGTGTGTGCCATATCGACGCCGCACTCAACTGCCCAGTCCAGCAGCTGGATGAGCTTGGACTCCTTGGTCACAATGTCGGCTGCCAACTTGCCGGTGAGCTTGCCGTCCACGACTTCCAGGCGGTTGGCCAGGCAAAAATCGATGCCCGCGGCGGCCACGATCTTGTCGGCAACCTCGTGGAAGCCACCGCTTACCACGCCGACCTTCCAGCCCTTGCTGTGTGCCGAGCGCACAAGCTCCAGCGCGCCGGGGGTAAACGTCACGCGCTCAAAGGTGCGCTCGAACACACTCTCGTCCAAGCCGGCAAGCAACCCCACGCGCTCCTCGAGCGCCTGCTTAAAGTCAAGCTCGCCGCGCATGGCGCGTTCGGTGATCTGTGCAACTTGCTCGCCCACGCCGGCCTCCTCGCCCAACAGGTCGATGACTTCCTGGTTGATGAGCGTGGAGTCGATATCCATAACGATGAGGCGTGCGGTCATAACGGGCCTTTCCGAGTGCGGTTGTATTGGGGCACATTGTCGCACGCGGCGCGCCTTGGCGACGGCCAGGCCGCGTCAATTGTTTCGTCTCCGTCAAGTCTTTGGGCGAGAGCTACTTTTTCGCGGCACATCGACGCGGGTGCGATAAGATATAACGCCATGTCTGGCTGCGCGGTTTACGCAGGCTGGGCAAATCTGTACGACGCCGCCCGGAACGACACGGGGCGGCACAGATCCATAAAGGAGGATCACTGGTATGAGCCAGACCCGTCCCATCGATGAGCATTCCATGCACACCCGTACCTGCGGCGAGCTTCGCTTCGAGAACGTGGGCGAAGAGGTCACCCTCACCGGTTGGGTGAGCCGTCGCCGTGACCACGGCGGCCTTATCTTCTGCGACCTTCGCGACCGCGAGGGCATCACGCAGCTCACCTTCGACCCCGAGCACTCCGACGGCGACGCCTTTAAGATCGCCGAGACCATGCGTCCCGAGTGGCCCATCAAGATTCACGGCGTCGTGCGCGCCCGTGGCGAGGAGACCACCAACACTAAGCTCGCGACCGGCGAGATCGAGGTCTTGACCGACCACGCCGAGGTGCTCAACACGTCCGTCACCCCGCCGTTCCAGATCGAGGACGGCATCGAGACCAGCGAGGATACCCGCCTGCGCTATCGCTATCTGGACCTCCGCCGTCCCGAGATGATGGCCAACCTCAAGCTGCGCTCCGACTTCACTTTTGCCATTCGCGAGGCGCTGCACAACCGTGAGTTCATGGAGGTCGAGACGCCCTCCCTGTTCAAGTCCACGCCCGAGGGCGCCCGCGACTTCATCGTTCCCAGCCGTATTCAGCCGGGTAACTTCTACGCCCTGCCGCAGTCCCCGCAGCTTCTGAAGCAGCTGCTCATGGTCGGTGGCGTCGAGCGCTACTACCAGGTTGCCAAGTGCTTCCGTGACGAGGACCTGCGTGCCGACCGTCAGCCCGAGTTCACCCAGGTCGATATCGAGATGTCCTTCGTGGACCAGAACGATGTCATGAGCGCGCTCGAAGAGGTCTTGGCCGATGCCTTCGGCCGCATGGGCGTCGAGATGCCCACGCCGCTGCGTCGCATGAACTACTGGGAGGCCATGGACACCTATGGCTCCGACAAGCCCGATACCCGCTATGGCATGCACCTGGTCGACCTGACCGACATCTTTGCCAACTCCAAGTTCAAGGTCTTTGCGACCGCCGCAAACGAGGAGGGTTCCGTCGTCAAGGCCATCAACGCCAAGGGCGCCGGCGCCTGGGCACGTGCCAAGATTGATAAGCTCGCCGGCGTGGCCTCCACGTTTGGCGCCAAGGGTCTGGCCTGGATCGCCTTCCGCGAGGACGGCTCCATCAACAGTCCCATCGTCAAGTTCTTCTCGGACGAGGAGATGGCGGCTCTGCGCGAGCGCATGGACGTCGAGCCCGGCGACCTCGTGATGTTCGCCGCCGGTCCGCGCCTGCTCTCTGACGAGATCCTGGGCGGTATGCGTTCCCACATGGCCAACGCACTCGAGATCAAGCGCGAGGGTCACGACTTCCTGTGGGTCGTCAACTTCCCGCTGTTCCATTGGGACGAGGATCGCAAGGCTTACGCTGCCGAGCACCAGCCGTTCACTCTGCCGACCGAGACCGACATCGCCAAGATCGAGGCAGATCCGCTGGCAGCCGGTTCTTGCACCTACGACTTTGTCATGGACGGCTTCGAGGCCGGCGGCGGCGGTATGCGTATCCACAAAGCCGAGATGCAGATGTCTATGCTCAAGCTCTTGGGATTTACTGAGGAGCGCGCCGAGTCGCAGTTCGGCTTCCTCATGGAGGCCCTCAAGTTTGGTGCGCCCCCGATGGGCGGTTTCGCTCTGGGCCTGGACCGCGTGTGCATGCTGCTCACCGGTTCCGACTCCATCCGCGACGTCATGGCGTTCCCCAAGACGGCCAGCGGCTCCGACCTCATGTCGGGCGCCCCGAGTGCCGTTTCCGGCGCCCAGCTCAAGGACGTCAGCCTGCGCCTGATGTAGGCATGCGGCTACATATTGCCCGTAACGAGGGAAGGACGTGTGCCTTCCCTCGTTTTTTGTGGAACGGGGGTGCGCCGGTAACGTACAATAGCTACCACGTGGCTGGGTTTGCCGGCCGAATGTGCGACGTTGCGGGAGGGGACATGGTCGAATTTACGAAGACGATTAAAGATCCGTTGGGATTGCATGCCCGTCCGGTTGCGCTGCTCTATGACATCATTGCCAAGCATCGTAGCGACGTGTCAGTTTCGATTGGCAATCGTCATGTCGATGGCCGCGACGTTATAGGGCTCATGGCACTCTGCGGCGAATATGGCGAAGACGTCGTGTTCCGCGTTTCGGGCGTGGATGAGGCCTCCTGCGTCACGTCGATCAGAAACCTCTCGCTCTAACCTCAACAATGTGACAAGGGAACAGTCCCCTTTATTGCATAAATTGGTATGACAAGGCACCGCAAAGAGATGGTCTTTGCGGTGCCTCTTTTGTTTCGTATAGGAAACTTTTTCGAAATCTGAATGGGGACCCTTTCCAAAAAGTTAACCACGTGTTAGTTTACTAAAGCGAACATAGACGTGGTTAACTTTCACCATGTCGATGTTGAGGACGAACTGACGATAGGAGCCACTCATGTCTTGCGGACCGCAGATGCCGGCCATGCCGCTTTCGATGGTAAAAGCGGGCGAAACCGTGCGCGTGTCTCGCGTAAAGGGCAATGAGGACATGAAGCACCACCTCAAGGACCTCGGCTTTGTCGAGGGCAACGAAATCCACGTTGTGAGCTCGAGTGGCGCCAATATCATCGTCACTGTGCTGGGTGCACGCTTTGGCATCGATTCCAAGGTTGCCATGCACATCATGACCGTCGGTTAGTCGACGGTATTTCTGTACGCACTGAAAGGGGGACAAGAAAATGAAGACGTTAGGTGACGTTAAGGTGGGCGAGAGCTCCACCATCGTCAAGCTTCACGGTGAGGGTGCGCTTCGACGCCACCTTATGGACCTGGGGCTCATCAAGGGCACTTCGTTCAAGGTCGTGAAGGTCGCGCCGCTCGGTGATCCGGTCGAGATCAACGTGCGCGGCTACGAGCTTTCCATCCGCAAGGAGGAGGCCGCCGTCGTTGAGGTCCAGTAATAGGGCCGGCGGCGCATATTTCTGCAGATAGAGTTAGGTTTTTCTAACTTAAAGCAGCATTTTTGAAGCACATTATCCAGCCCGTGCGGAGAAAGCAGCGCGGGCACACAAGGAAGAAGGATTGAATGGCGGATTCTCAGATCCATGTCGCGCTGGCGGGTAACCCCAACTGCGGCAAGACCACGCTTTTCAACCTGATCACCGGCGCCAACGGCTACGTTGGTAACTGGCCCGGTGTTACGGTTGAGAAAAAGGAAGCCAAGCTCCTGAGCGACAAGAGCGTCACTATCACGGACCTCCCCGGTATCTACTCGCTTTCCCCCTACAGCCCCGAGGAGCAGTGCTCGCGCGACTACCTCATGAGCGGCGAGCCCGATGTCGTCGTCCAGGTGGTCGACGCCACCAACCTCGAGCGCAACCTGTACCTGGCGCTTCAGGTTATCGAGACCGGCCTGCCCGTGGTCGTCGCCCTCAACATGGCCGACTTGGTCGAGAAGAACGGCGATAAGATCGACACGGACAAGCTCTCCAAGAAGCTCGGCTGCCCGGTCATGATGATCTCCGCTCTTAAGAACAAGGGCATCACGGAGCTCTTCGAGCAGGTTAAGAAGTCCGCTGCTTCCAAGGGCCAGGTGCCGAAGCACAAGTTCGACTCCTCCATCGAGGACGTTCTGGACCACATCGAGAATAACCTGCCTGCGAGCGTTCCCGCCAACAAGCGTCGCTACTACGCCGTCAAGCTGTTTGAGCGCGACGCGGACGCCTGCAAGCTCATCAACCTCACCAAGGAGAAGGCCGCTCGCGTGGAGCAGCTGGTCGCCCAGTGCGAGCAGGATTGCGACGACGACGCCGAGTCCATCATTACCGGCGAGCGCTATGGCGTCATCGCGCACATCATCGATGAGTGCATGACCAAGGCTCCGGCCAAGATGAGCACCTCCGAGAAGATCGACCGCGTGGTTACCAACCGTATCCTGGGCCTGCCGATCTTTGTGGTCATCATGTTCTGCGTGTACTACATCGCCGTTTCTACCTTGGGCGGCACGGTGACCGACTTCACCAACGATCAGCTCTTTGGCACCGACGGTTGGTATGTGCTCGGTCAGGGTCGCGATGCCTACGACGCAGCTGTCGAGGCTGCAGGCGACGACGCCGACTCGGTTGACCCGGCGCAGTACGGCCCCTATGTCCCGGGCATCACCACCGTGGTGCACGACGCCCTCGTGGCGGGCGGCACCGAGGACGGTGGCCTGGTCGATTCGCTGGTCTGCGACGGTATCGTTGGCGGCCTGGGCGCTATCTTCGGCTTTGTGCCGCAGATGTTCCTGCTGTTCGTCATGCTGTCCTTCCTGGAGGACTGCGGCTATATGGCCCGCGTCGCCTTCATCATGGACCGCGTGTTCCGCCGCTTTGGCCTGTCCGGTAAGTCGTTCATCCCCATGCTCGTGTCCTCGGGCTGCGGCGTCCCCGGCGTCATGGCCACCAAGACCATCGAGAACGAGAAGGACCGCCGCATGACGGTCATGACCACCACGTTCATCCCCTGTGGCGCTAAGCTGCCGATCATCGCCCTGCTCATGGGCTCCATCATCGGCGATTCTTCCACCACGGCCGCATGGATCAGCCCGCTTTTCTACTTCCTGGGCGTCTTTGCCGTCATCGCTTCGGGCCTGATGCTCAAGAAGACCAAGCTCTTCGCCGGCCGCCCGACGCCGTTCGTTATGGAGCTTCCTGCCTACCACTTCCCGGCGATCCGCTCTTGGGCGCTGCACGTGTGGGAGCGCTGCTGGGCCTTTATCAAGAAGGCCGGCACGGTCATCTTTGCGTCCACCGTCGTCGTTTGGTTCCTCTCCAACTTTGGTAGCTATAACGGTTCCTTTGGCTTCTTGCCTGCGATGGACGGCATCCCCGAGGAGTTTATGGACTACTCCGTGCTCGCCATGCTCGGCAACCTGGTCGCTTGGATCTTCGCCCCGCTCGGCTTTAGCACCTGGCAGGCCACCGCGCTGACCGTCTCTGGCCTCGTCGCCAAGGAGAACGTCGTCGCCACCGCCGGCTCGCTGCTGTCCGTCGCCGACGCGGGCGAGACCGACCCGAGCCTGTGGACCGCGTTTGCCGGCATGTTCCCCACCATGGGCGCTTGCGTTGCCTTTGGCGCCTTCAACCTGCTGTGCGCTCCGTGCTTTGCCGCCATTGGCACCATCCGCAACCAGATGGACTCTGGCAAGTGGACCGCGATTGCCATCGGCTACGAGTGCGCCTTCGCTTGGGTGATCGGCCTGTTCATCAACCAGTTCTACAACCTGCTTGTTCTGGGTCAGTTTGGTATCTGGACGGTTGTCGCCATCGTGCTGCTGGTCGCGATGCTCTTCCAGATCTTCCGTCCCATGCCCAAACATGCATGGACCGACGAGGATGAGACCAACACTGCTTCCGCCGCAGTTTCCGCTTAAGTCCGAATAAGGATTAAACCTTTTCCACGAGCCCGGGTGTCCCAGCGACACTCGGGCTTTTGTTTTAACCGCTAGGCAATTTCGTTATAATCGACGTCCGCAAATCGATTCATTATGTTGGAGAATCCATTTGATCATGGCAGATATCGACAATAGGATAGCTTTGGTGATTCCCGCGTATGAGCCGAGTGGTCGGCTGGCCGCACTACTTGAGGAGCTCGTGCTCGGATGGCCGGGACCGATCGTTGTGGTGGATGACGGGAGCAGCACGTCCTGTTCTGTGGTGTTTGACCGCGCCCGCGCGCTTGGTGCTACGGTTCTTGTCCACGGGCTCAACCGCGGCAAAGGTGCGGCTCTCAAGACTGCCTTTTCTTATCTCTTGGAACAGGTTCCGACTGTTGCGGGGGCCGTCACGGCAGATGCCGATGGTCAGCATTTGCCTGCCGATATCCGCGCCGTTGCGCGCGAACTCGGTCTGCACCAGGACTCGTTGGTGCTTGGCTGTCGCCGATTTGACGGTAATGGCGTTCCTGCGCGCAGTAAGCTCGGTAACAATTTTATGCTTGGGGCCATGCGCGTGCTCTGCGGTGTCGATGTGAGTGATACGCAGACGGGCTTACGTGGCCTTCCGGCGTCGCTTATGCGCCGTATGCTCGCTGTGGTGCGAGACGGATATGAGTTCGAGACAGAGATGCTTGTGCTGGCGCGGCGTGCGGGTGGCATCTTCGAGGTTCCCATTACCACGGTCTACGAGGGTGACAACGAGGCATCACATTTCCGTCCCGTTGTTGATTCGCTTCGCGTGCTCGGTGTCTTATTCTCTGCGTTTGCGCGCTACACGCTCTCTTCGCTCTGCACATCGTTGTTGGATTGGGCACTGTTCTCTGCGCTCGTACTCCTATGGTCGCATGGTGTCGCGACCAGCGCAGCCATCGTGTGGGCAACCGTCGTTGCGCGGGTCGTCTCGGCATTTGTCAACTATATGCTGAATCGAAATATCGTCTTCAAAGCGGATAATTCCAGCTGTTCTCGGAGCCTTTGCCGCTATATTGCCCTGTGCGCAGCTTGTATGTTGGCGAGCGCAGCTCTCGTCCTCTTGATTTCCGTTGCACTGCCCATACCGGTCTTCATCATCAAACCGTTTGTTGATACGGCATTGTTCTTTGCTAACTACCGTATCCAGCAGTCATGGGTCTTTGAATAGGGGGATGATTCCGTGAACGTTCATGAGCTTAAGAAAGCCAAGAAAAGCGTGGTGGAAAAACAGGGGGCACGGAAGCGCGATGTGACGACCTTTATCGTCACTGCAGTCCTTATGGTCATCTATCTGCTATGGCGGCTGCTGTTCACCCTGCCGTTTGATCAGGGGATTCCCCAGATGGTTTTTGCGGTCTTGCTGCTCATCGCTGAGACAGTAACCGCGTTTACGACCTTCGAGCTTTACTACCGCAAGGTTAAGGCCGACAGCGGACATCTCGTTATGCCGAAAATCTTGCCCGAAGACTATCCCGACGTTGACGTGGTAATCGCTACGCACAACGAGCCGACTGACGTGTTGTTCAAGACGGCGAACGCCTGTACCTACATGGACTATCCCGATCGTTCTCGGGTGCACGTCTATTTTGCTGACGATGGCTGCCGCAAAGAGGTCGCTTCCCTTGCGGCTGAACTTGGGATTGGTTATATCCCCTGCGAGGATAACGAGTATGCCAAATCGGGCAACCTCAACAACGCGTTAAGGCACACGACTTCACCGCTGATCGCGACGTTCGATGCCGACATGATTCCGCGTAGCAGCTTTCTCGTAGATACCGTGCCCTATTTCTTGCTGCCTCGCTATATTCAGGATGGCGCGACCGGCGCATGGCGTTATCGTTCCGAGGACGAACTCAATGAGGACCTTAAAGTCGGTCTGATTCAGACGCCGCAAAGCTTCTATAATCTTGATCTTTTTCAGTTCAATCTGTACGCCGAGGACAAGATTCCTAATGAGCAAGATTTCTTCTCACGCGAGGTAAACCAGATGCGCAACTCGTCCAACGCCTGCGCATACACCGGTAGCAATGCCGTGATTTCGCGCGCCGGTATGGAGGAGATTGGCGGGTTTCCGTATCATACGATCACCGAAGATTTTGAGACGAGCTGTCGTCTGCAGATGGCGGGTTATATTACCTATGCCACTGATAAGGTCGAAGCTCACGGCCTCTCGACGACGGATGTGCGCTCGATGGTGCACCAACGCATCCGCTGGGCGCGCGGTGTGATTCAGAGCATCCAAAACACGGGTGTCATCTTTTCCCGCAAGATTTCTTTTTCCGCGCGCATTACCTATCTGTGCAGTTTTCTGTACTGGTGGTCATTCTTCAACCGCATCATCTTCATTCTTGCGCCCATTATGTTTGCCTTGTTTGACTTCCAAGTGGTTAACTGCACACTCTGGCAGTTACTAATTTTTTGGCTGCCGAGCTATTTCTTTTATAGCAGGTCTATGAAATTGCTTTCGAGCAATGTTCGCAGTCAGAAATGGAGTCAAATCATCGACACCACGCTGGCGCCATCACTTATTATTCCCGTATTTCTTGAGACGCTCGGTATCCGCGAGACCAAGTTCAAAGTTACGCGTAAAGACAAGACGACCAATCGCAGCGGTAGCCTGTGGAACATGCTCCCACACCTGTTGCTCGTGGTGCTCTCGGTTGCAGCTATTATCAGATTTACATGGGGAAAGTATGGCATGGCGCTCGTGTACAGTTCCGTGATCATCTATTGGTTGTGCTACAACTTGATTGCCCTTTTGTATGCTATTGCCTTTTCGGGTGGTCGGTCCATGCCGCGCAAGAGTACTCGCATCTCCGTAGACGAACCTGCGGTGCTGACGGCGCTGCCGGTTGAGGATGAGTGGTCGAAGCTAACCGAGGGCACCGGCGAAGCCGTGGCCGAAGGTGACGTTTTCCCCGATTGCAGTTCGGACGAGACGGATGACGAAGGCCCTGTGGGTGTTTTCGCGGGGCGTGCCATCAACATGTCAGACGGTGGTGTACTCGTGCGCATCGATGATCCCTTTCCCGAGGAGCTGCGCAGCTTTGCGGTGCGCTTGGGAGATGGTCGCTATTGCACATGCGTTTCTGGTAGGCTTGTGCGCCTCTTTCAATCCAAATGTGGCGATGATGAGTCGTGGTACGCGGCGCTTCGAATCGAGCACCGCTCGCTCGAGGAGCGTCGCATCTATGATCAGCTGCTGTACGATCGCGAAACGGGCATCGCCGAGGAGCTTGATAGCTGGAACACCACCTATGACGATATCGTGCGTATTGTCCGCATGAGGATAAGGGCGCTTCTTTCGCGTTACCGCGTATGGAGATCTCGCCGCCGCTCCAGGCGTGATAGCGATCGATGCGGCGATTCACGGGATGCGGAGCGGACCAGTCACGATTCTGCTCATGTCGAAGGAGACGCTGCATGCTGATTATTGCTGCCTTCGGCCGTGTGGCGCTGTTCCTGCTAGCGCTCTTCGGTCTGTGCTATTGGATCCATCGTTTGACCGAGACGGATGTGCATTTCGCTCCCGTGTGTGCCTTGTGTGTCATGGGGGTCGTCACGTATGCCGGTGGAATCGTGGGCGCGCTTGCCCCTGCCATCTGGGGGGTGGTTGTGGTGGGCGCCATCGCCGGTGCAGCGGCAATGCCCTGTCTCCATGGTCGTGGTCTTGCTAGATTGCCCTTTGGTCTCCCTGACGCGTGTTTTCTCCTAGGTATGTTGATCTTTCTGTGGCCCCTGCTGTCGGCGCGTCTCGAGCATTACGATAACTTTACGCATTGGGCTATAGCGCTCAAGGTCATGCTGGAGACGGGGGCTTTCCCCACGGCGTCAAGTGGTCTCGTTGAGTTTTTCAACTATCCGCTCGGCACAACTTCACTGCTGTACTGCGCATGCACGTTTTTAGGCCATGCCGAGGGAACAATGCTCGTTGTTCAGGCAGCCTTTATCTTCTCATGTTTTTATGCTGTTCTTGGTATTGTGCGCAATCGCCGTTCGTTTCTGTCATATGCGGTGTTAGGGGCTGGCTGCTCGCTCCTTACGTTTTTCAATGTAACGATTCGCATTAATAACCTTTTGGTTGATTTCGTGCTCCCGGTCCTCACGATGGCGTGCTGGGCAGTCGTGGATCGTTATAACGGTGATGTTCGCCGCGAGCTCAAGTTGCTCGTGCCGTTGATGGCGGAGCTCATAGTGGTGAAGTCGACGGGCGTCGTATTCGTTGCATTTGTGCTCGCTTACCATTTAGCGCGCGGACACGTTGCTCTCAGGAATCGCAGCTGGAACGCTCGTCTGCGCTGGTTTGGTGCAACTGCCGTCGCAGGCGTTTTGGGTTTTTCCACTTATCTGATGTGGAGTTGGCACATGGCCACGGCGCTCGCGGGCGTCAAGAATAAGTTCGATGTGGGCGATGCTGCTCACGCGGCGGTGGTCGGCGGTAAGAATACTGCCCAGATCGCGCAGGTCGTCTCGACGTTTTTTGCGACCTCCATCGATTTAACTACCAGGCCTGCGCTCGGTTTCCTGCTCGGCAACTTGGCTGTTGTCGCATTGCTAGCGGCTGCTCGGTGGCGCTTTGGGCATCAGTTGACACATGTGTGCCGCGCACTGGTTGCGCTTGATTTCATGACAATTGTTTACTATGTGGGTATTCTCGCCATGTACATTTTCTCGATGCCAATGGACGAGGCCTTGAGGCTTGCTGGATTCGATCGTTATGCTTGCAGCATCATTGCATTGTTTGTCGGTGGCCTGGCGATGGCAGTTACCGTTGAGCTTGAGGGGCAGATGAAATTCCGGTCCGATGGTTCCCCCTGCCATGCAACGCCGTTACATAAGCGGCGATACCAACAGGTTGTAATGGGCTGCATCGCCTTGTCGCTTGGCCTTTTGACGAGTGAATACAACGGCATGCTATTCAATGCAAAGACATACGACACTTCGCTTCCGGCGACGGTCCGAGATGTCGTCGGTGATCGCTGGCCGGCATCGGGTAAAGAAGACGGTACTCGTTATTTGCTGTTCGGTTCCGATCGCGATGGGCTTATGACTTCGTACTACTTCACGTATGTGGCTCGATACTATTTGTTTGCCCCGCATTCCGATGCCATTTGCGCGTTCTATGAGCCCAATATGGATAACCTTCTGTCGGGTTATGACAAGCTCATCGTAATCGAGTCCAATTCTGCGGAGATGGGCCTGCTCAAAAAGCATTATGGCGTTACGGGCAAGGTCGGTGTCTATCGTATCGAGAAAAATGGCACTAGGGTAAACCTTATTGCTGAGTGAGGCGGTGGGATGAGCACTATGATCATGATTCTGCCCATTCCGGATAAGTTGCCTTGCGCCAATGTGGTGGGGAGATGTGGCGTTTCCGCAGATAAAACCGACCAAAATAAACCTGTCCCTTTTTGGTAGGTGGGGGATGGTGTAAAGTAAGTAGTGGTTAACTAGAGGAGGCTTGCTATGGCACCTGTTGATATTGTTGTTCTGGCCGCCATCGGCATTGCGTTTGTCGCTGTGTGCGTGCGTATCTACCGTAAGGGCACCTGTGCGGATTGCGCTCAGGGCGGTGTTTGCACGGGGCATTGCTCCAACAAGAAGTCCTGCGCTGCGCTCAAAGGCGTGGATAAAATCGCCGAGGATCTGGGTCGCGGCGTTCAGTAACAAACCCAGTCTCAAACGCCCCGTGAGCATCCGTTCACGGGGCGTTTTTCGCATTTGGGGGTAGGTACGGGGAGTAAACGGGTGATTTTGGGGTATCGTTAACCGTATTGTCTATAAGCAACTTATCAATACCGGAGTAACTCTATGAGCGCTCGCGTAACCATGAAGGACATAGCCGCCGAGCTTGGCGTTTCCATCAATACCGTGCATAAAGCCCTGACGGGCAAGGCCGGCGTGAGCGAGTCCGTGCGCGCAAAGGTTAACGCCAAGGCCGAGGAGATGGGCTATCACCGCAACACGAGTGCCTCGAGCCTTCGTCGCAAGGACATCAACCTGGTGTTTTGCCTGCCGTGCGCATCGCGCGAGGGCGCTTACTTCTATCGTTACCTGTGGGAAGGCTGCAACCGCTTTGAGCAGGAGGTCATCGACCAGGGCATTAGTGTCGAGCGTGTCGAGTTTGGCGTCGGCGGTTATGCCGATGCGCTCGAGCATATCGATGAGCGCCTGCAGGTGGGCGAGAAGATCGACGGTCTGCTCGCCTACGTTCCGGGCGACGATCGCGCGACTCATCTGCTGGAGCAGATTGCCGAGGCGGGCGTGGCGATTGAGCTCGTCGATGGTGACCGTCCGCACCTTGATCGCCTGGGCGCCAGCTTGGCTGATTATTCAACAGCGGGCAGCCTGATGGCCGAACAAGCGGCCAACCTGGTTCACGCCGCCGGCGCCGATGCCCGCGTGCTGCTCTTGGCGGGCGACCCCTATACCGATTCGCACTACCTAACCGCTCGCGCCTTCCATACGTACCTGCGCGAGCACAATGTCCCCTGGCAGGTCGAGGACCTTACCGGCGCTCATGCTCAGGTCAAGCAGCTCGAGCGCGAGCTTATGGACCGTCTTAGTGGCCCGGATGCCCCCGAGCTTATCTGTAGCGTGTTCGCCGTGGGCTCTGAGCTGGTAGCCGATGCGCTCGTTTCGGCCGGCAAGGCGGGGGAGGTCATGGTGATCGGCAACGACCTGTTCCCCGAGAGCGCGCTCGCCCTGCATCGTGGCATCTTTACCAATATCGTCTACAAGGACCCGGTGGGTTTGGCCTACCGCGGTGCCAAGACGCTGGGCGATTACCTGCTGTGGGGTAAAGCGCCTGCTGATCCCGTGCAAAAGGGCGCCGTGGAGATGGTATTTGCCAGCAACGTCGATCGTTACTGCAAGCTCGCGGGTATCTAACCAGCCTGGACAGGTACCCCCGTTAGCGACGTGCATTTTTGAGAGTATTCTGCAACGGTGAGTCCCGTAGAGGGGCATAACGACTGTTTTGAGGGCCGTTGGTGGCGAGTTTCGCCATCAGCGGCCCTTGGTTGTGCCAATCGGGGATCGCGCGTTTGGGAAACTGTGTCCCGGAATCGGGGCTCAGAGTGGGACGCACTTTCCTAATGAAGCTCTAGCGGAAACTGCATCCCGGAATCAGGCCTCGGAATGGGACGTACTTTCCCTTTGGACATACTTCGGAAACTGCGTCCCGGAATTCGGCACATAAGCGGGATGCGCTTTCCTAAGAGTCCTCAAGTGGAAACCGTGTCCCAGAATCAGCACTCAGAACGGGATGCAGTTTCCCGAAGACAACCGTTAAGCGCCCAAAACCTACCGTTCACCCCATGATGGTTAGGTGAACGTTCACCTAACACGCCGTTTTGCACTACTATAGTGAACGTTCACCTAGAGGATAACGGGCGCGCTGTGTGCCCGCTCCGCCAACAGAGGGGTTGTTTGATGAAAAACTTCATGGACGATCAGGACTTTTTGCTGAGCACCAAGACCGGCGAGGAGCTGTTCCACAACTTTGCCGAGGGTATGCCCATCGTCGACTACCACTGCCATATCTCTCCCAAGGAGATCTGGGACGACAAGCGTTTTGAGAACATCACCGAGGTTTGGCTGGGCGGCGACCATTACAAGTGGCGCCTGATGCGCGCCAACGGCGTCGGCGAGCGCTTCATCACCGGCGATGCCCCTGCTCGCGAGAAGTTCCAGAAGTGGGCCGAGACCCTGGGCCGTTGCGTGGGCAATCCCGTCTTTGAGTGGAGCCACCTGGAGCTCAAGCGCTTCTTTGGCTACGAGGGCGTCCTCAACGGCAATACTGCCCAGGAGGTCTGGGACCTCGCCAACGCCAAGCTCGCCGAGGCCAGCTTTACCTGCCGCAACCTGATCAAGCAGTCCAACGTCCGCATGATCTGCACCACCGACGACCCCGCCGACAGCTTTGAGTGGCACAAGAAGATTGCCGCCGACGAGAGCTTTGACGTCCAGGTCGTCCCGGCCATGCGCCCCGACGCCGCCCTGCGCATCGAGCGCGGCCAGGAGTTTGCCGACTACTGCAAGCACCTTTCCGAGGTTGCCGGCGTTGAGGTCAGCGACTTTGAGGGCATGAAGGCTGCCATTTCCAAGCGCTACGACGTTGCTCACGAGCTGGGCTGCCGCGCCTCCGACCACGCACTCGACTACGTTATGTACGTCCCGGCTACCGCCGACGAGATCGAGGCTATCTTTGCCAAGGGCCTGGCTGCCGAGCCGCTTACCGAGGAAGAGGTCCTCAAGTACAAGACTGCCTTTATGCAGTTCGTTGCCGGCGAGTATGTCCGTCTGGGCTGGGCCATGCAGCTGCACTTTGGCTGCAAGCGCGACAACAACCGCGCCATGTTCGCCAAGCTCGGTCCCGACACCGGCTACGACTGCATCTCCAACTACACGCCGTCCGACCAGCTCGCCGATTTCCTCAACTCCATCCAGGAGACCTGCGGCCTGCCCAAGACCATCCTGTACAGCCTGAACCCCATCGATAACACCATGATCGATACCGTCATGGGCTGCTTCCAGGAGGCTCCGACCGCCGGTAAGATCCAGAACGGCTCCGCCTGGTGGTTCAACGACAACGAGGTCGGCATGCGCGAGCAACTCACGGCTCTGGCTAACGAGGGCGTGCTGGGCAACTTTGTGGGCATGCTTACCGACTCCCGCTCTTTCCTGTCCTATCCGCGCCACGAGTACTTCCGTCGCGTGCTGTGCAGCGTGATCGGCGAGTGGGTCGAGCAGGGCAAGTACCCGGCCGACATGGAGCTGCTGGGCAGTATCGTGCGCGACATCAGCTACAACAACGCGGTCCGCTACTTTGGCTTTGATTTGGACACCGTCGAGGCATAAGCCTGCATCGAATCACATCGAACTCGGGAGCGCCGTTGCCACACGCGGCGCCCCCGTTTTGCTTGCACGCTAACAGCTATCTAAGGAGAGACACAGATGGAGAACATCAGCTACGATGCGCTCGAGAAGATCGGCTACAAGGGCTATTTGCTGCCCAAGGATGCTCCCGAGAAGGTTCTGCAGTTTGGCGAGGGCAATTTCCTGCGCGCCTTCGTCGACCGTTTCTTTGACATGGGCAACGAGGCCACCGGCTGGAACGGCAAGGTCGTCATGGTGCAGCCCATCAACGGTGCCTTTGGCTTTGCCGACGGTATCAATGCCCAGGACGACCTGTACACCGTGCTGGTGCGCGGCAAGGAGAACGGCAACACGGTTGACGAGTCCCGCGTGATCAGCGCCTGCAGCCGCTGCCTTAACCCGTATCGTGAGGACGACTACCGCGCCATGATGGAGGTCGCCGTCTCCGACGACCTAGAGATCATCGTCTCCAACACCACCGAGGCCGGTATCGCCTATGACCCGTCCTGCAAGGCCGACGACATGCCACCCGCGAGCTTCCCCGCCAAGCTTGCCCAGGTGCTCCACACCCGCTGGGCTGCCGGTAAGCCGGGCGTCATCGTCCTCGCCTGCGAGCTCATCGATCACAACGGCGAGGAGTTGCTGCGCATCATGAACCAGTATGTGAGCGACTGGGGCTGGGAGGACGAGTTTGCGCAGTGGATGGCTAACGACTGCACCGTCTGCACCACGCTCGTCGACACCATCGTCCCCGGCCGCATCCGCGATCCTAAGGAGGCCGCGGCGGTTGCCGAGCGTCTGGGCTACGAGGATCCCTTCCTGGCCGTGCGCGAGCCCTTCCAGATGTGGGGCATCCAGGGCGACGAGTCGCTTGCCGAGAAGCTTCCCTTTGTGAAGGCTGGTCTTCCGGGTGTCTTTGTGACTCCCGACGTCACCCCGTACAAAAAGCGCAAGGTCCGCATCCTCAACGGTGCCCATACCGCCTTCGTTCCGGGTTCCTGGGTTGCCGGCTTTGATATCGTGCGCGACTGCATGCATGACGAGACCATTCGCGGCTTCATGAACACCATGCTCTACGACGAGGTCATTCCGACGCTTGCCGCCGACTTGGATGTCGAGGACTGCAAGGCCTTTGCCGCCGCCGTCGAAAACCGCTTCGACAACCCGTTTATTGATCATGCGCTGCTCTCCATCTGCCTCAACTCCACGGCTAAGTGGCGCGCTCGTGACCTGCCCACGCTCAAGGACTACGTTGCCGAGACCGGCAACCTGCCCAAGTGCCTGGCGACGAGCCTCGCTACGCTCATCTCCTTCTACACGCAGGAGCTCGTGTCCCGCGAGGGCGACGGCCTGCACCTGCGTCGCTCCGACGGCACCGAGTACACCGCTCAGGACGACGCCTTCGTGCTCGACTTCTACGCCGCCCATGCCGGCGCCGACGATGCCCAGCTGGTGCACGACGTGCTCACCAACGAGCAGATGTGGGGCGAGGACCTTACGCAGATCGCAGGTCTTGAGGAGTTTGTCGTCAGCGCGCTCGCTGTCGTGCGTGCCGAGGGCGCCAAGCAGGCCTTCGCCAACGCTCAGGCGTAAATTTCCGGCGCAGACGCGGGCGCGGGACGGCGTGCCCGCGTCTCGACTTCTGCTCAACCTGTAGGGTTAGGACCATTTGTAATGAATACTATCCAGATCAATCCGGCCGATAACGTGATCGTTGCGCTGTCGCCGCTTGCCAAGGGCACTGCCGTCGCGGTTCCCGGGGTGGGCGAGGTCGTGGCCGCAGAGGATATTCCGCAAGGCCACAAGATGGCTGTGCGCTCGATTGCCGCCGGCGAGGACGTCATTAAGTACGGCCTTCCTATCGGTCATGTGACGGGCGATGTCCAGCCCGGTCAGTGGCTCCACACGCACAATGTGAAGACCAACCTTTCGGGCGAGGTCGAGTATATCTACAACCCCACACATCCGGTCGTTGAGCCGGTTGAGCCCGAGACCTTTATGGGGTTCCGCCGCGCCGACGGTCGTGCCGCGACGCGCAACGAGCTGTGGATCATCCCCACGGTCGGCTGTGTCAACGAAGTCGCCCGTGCCATGTGCGAGCAGGCCCAGGATCTGGTCGATGGCTCGCTGGAGGGCGTCTACTACTTCCCGCATCCGTTCGGTTGCTCGCAGACCGGCGCCGACCATGCCCAGACCCGTCGTCTGCTGGTGGCACTGTCGCGTCACGCAAATGCCGCGGGCGTGCTGTTCCTGTCGCTCGGTTGCGAGAACTGCACGCATCAGCAGGTGCTCGACGAGCTCGGTGACTTCGATCACGAGCGCGTTCGTTTTCTCACCTGCCAGGATGTAGCCGACGAGCAAATCGAGGGCCACAAGATTCTGGCCGAGCTGGCAGACCTGGCAAAGCAGTCCAAGCGCGAGCCCATTCCGGCCTCCGAGCTGGTCATTGGTCTTAAGTGTGGCGGCTCCGACGGTCTTTCGGGCATTACCGCCAACCCCACGATCGGTCGCGTGAGCGATATGGTCGTCGCCCGTGGCGGCACGTCGGTGCTTACCGAGGTGCCCGAGATGTTTGGCGCGGAGAGCATCCTGCTCGACCGTTGCGAGAACGAGCAGGTCTTTAACGCTGCCTCCGACATGCTCAATGGATTTAAGGACTACTTTATTAGCCACGGCGAGGTCGTTTATGAGAACCCGAGTCCCGGCAACAAGGACGGCGGTATTACCACGCTCGAGGACAAGAGCTGCGGCTGCGTGCAAAAGGGCGGATCTGCCCCCATCGTCGACGTGCTGCCGTATGCCGGCCAGGCAAATAAACACGGCCTGAACATGCTGTGCGGTCCGGGCAACGACATGGTATCCACCACGGCGTTGACGGCTGCCGGCTGCCACGTGATTCTGTTCTCGACCGGCCGCGGCACACCGTTTGGCGCGCCGGCGCCTACCCTCAAGGTGTTCACCAATCAGCGTTTGTGCGACCACAAGGCCAACTGGATGGACTTTAACGCTGGCGTGATTGCCACGGGTGAGCGCACGCTCGACGAGGCTGCCCACGATCTGTACCAGCTGGTGCTGGAGACGGCGAGCGGTAAGCTCACGAGTGCTGAGCGCCGTGGCTGTCACGAGATCAGTATCTGGAAGGACGGCGTCTGCCTGTAGTGGCAAATGCACCCAAGCGTAGCGCTATGTCATCGGCCCCATCGGGAGTGTTCCCGGCGGGGCCTTTTCGTTTCATGGTTAAGTGAATATGTTGGTATGTCTGATAAACGTTCACCTATCTCATGGCTGTCCAGCATGGCACCTTTACCAGCAGAAAATAGGTGTGAGGATCTCAATTGTGTCCGTTCAGCGGTAAAAATCGACCGTTCAAGGATATTATTCAAGTGAACGTTCACCTGTCGTAAGCAATCGCGCATAATCTAACTAAACGTTCACCCTGAACGCTGGGCAGACAGATGTCAGTGTGGACTCAACTGTCTTGTTACAAGACAATCGAGAAAAGAGAGGGAGCTCGATGACTAATAAGATCGGAAAAAAGCGTAAGATCACATTCTGGACGCGCTTGGGCTTTGGTATGGGCGGTATGCTCAATTCCGGTGCCCTGACCTTTACGCACAGCTACATGGTGCTGTTCCTGTCCACGGAGTGTGGCCTGTCCGCAGGCGAGGCTGCACTGATCAGCTCGTTTGCCATCTATGTCAACGCCATTCTTTGCCCGCTGATGGGCTTTGTGGCCGATAACTTCTATGCCACCAAGATTGGCCGCATCTTTGGTCGTCGTCGTTTCTGGATCTTGCTGGCCATCCCGATGATGATCGCCGAGCCGCTCATCTTCGTGGCTACGCCGTTTGGCTTCCCGTACTACTTTGTGCTGTACCTGATCTACAACGTCGCGTACACGTTCTGCACCGCCAACCTGTCGCCGCTTACCATCGAGATGACCGACGACTTTAAGGAGCGTACGTACCTTACCGGCTACAAGCATCTCTTTGGTAACGCCGCCGGCTTCCTGATGGCAGCACTCGTCGGCTTTGGCTTTGGCACCTTCGGCGAGACCAACCCGTTTAGCTACTTCATCATCGCTACGATCAACGCTTCGGTCATGGCAATCTCGCTGCTCTGCGTGTACCTGTCCACGTGGGAGCACACCCCCGAGGAGGTCGCTCAGGAGAAGATCGAGAGCGTCGGCGAGGGTATCAAGAAGTTCTTCATCGACGTTATCTCCACCTTCCGCAACAAGTCCTTCCGCAAGGTCCTGTATGCACAGGTCTCCACGAAGCTCGCTGCTGCCTGCTGGTCTGCCTGCCTGTCCTTCTTCATCGTCTACTGCCTGCAGATTCCTAAGTCCTACGAGTCCGTGATGGAGATGCCTGGCAAGGTCGTCGCTATCGTCTGCACCGCCATCTGGGTCGCCCTCATGGCCAAGAAGGGCTTCCACAAGTCTTGGTACCTCGCAAATGTCGGTTGCGCTGCGTGCATCATTGCCTACAACTACTTCGCCTTTGGTCAGATTAACGGCACCTCCACGGTCGCCATCGCCATGATCGCCTACCCCATCATCTTCGCCATCTGGAAGTTCTTCTACGTTGGCTTCCAGTACCTGCCCGATGTTCTGCTCAACTACATCCCCGATGTCGATGAGCTCATCACCCTGCGTCGTCGCGAGGGCATCTACAGCTCCGCGCAGCAGCTCTGCCAGCAGATCGCCCAGGCTATCGCCGTCAACGTGTGGGCTATCGTCCTTGCTGCCTCCGGCTTCATTCAGACCGCCGGCAATAGCGACGCCGTGACCCAGCCCGCTACCGTGCCTCTGTATATCTGCGGCTACATGATCATCGGCTGCGCCGGCTTCTTCCTGCTTGCAGCCGTCCTTGCCCGCGGTATCAAGATCGACAAGGAGCAGTGCGACGTCCTTTGCGACGAGATTCACCGAGTCAAGGAGGGTGGCAAGATGGCCGACGTCAAGCCCGAGGTCAAGGCGCTTTGCGAGGAGCTCTCCGGCTTTAAGTACGAGGACTGCTTTGCCCACAACAACGTTGGCTTCCAGGACGGTAGCGTAACTCCCGCCGAGTAAGGCCGACATATCGTCCAAATCACAGGGCCGTGCCACCGGAATTCCGCCGGCAGGCACGGCCCTTTTTCAACAGCGTACAATTTGCCTTTAGAGCATCTTTTTGAGGGAGAAACCCATGGAGACGAACGTAATCTGGCGCAACGCCCGTGCGGCCGTGATTGAGCTTGACGACGGCGGTTACTTTACCTGCGCCGATACGTGGGAGATCTTTGTCAACGACGAGCCCGCTGGTACCACGAATACGGTCGAGACCTATGTCGACGGCCTGACCCCCGGCAAGCGCAACCTGGTCCGTTTTGTCTGTGGCGAGCGTGAGCTGAGCGTAGGTGTCACCACGCCGGCTGAGCCCTTTACCATCAACGTTCGCGACTGTGGCGCCAAGGGCGATGCCGAGCATGATGACACCACCAACATCCAGGCTGCCATCATGGCTTGCCCCAAGGGTGGTCGCGTGCTGATCCCCGCCGGTAGTTATCGCATCAAGTCTCTCTTCCTTAAGAGCAATATCAACATCGAGCTCGCCGAGGGAGCGGTGCTGCTAGCCCGCCACGATCGTGCCTCGCTTGCCTACATTCCGGGCACGGTCACGGGCAACGAGGGCGCCGGGTATGCCGGCACCGATATGCTGCCCCTGGGCCGCTGGGAGGGTGAGAGCTTCTCGACCTACTGCTCTACCTTTACGGGTCTGAGCGTGCACGACGTGTGCATCTATGGTCGCGGCGCGATCGACGGTCAGACTGATTTTGCCGAGGACAACTGGTGGAACAAGGACTTTAAGAACATCTTCCGCCCGGAGGAGGGCCGCGAGGTCGCCCGCCCGCGCATGATCTTCCTATCCGAGTGTGAGAACGTGAGCTTGGCCGGCTTCACCGTGCGCAACAGCCCGGCGTGGAATATCCATCCCATCCTGTGCGAGCATGTCGACGCGCTTTGCCTGTCGATCGAGGGTCCCAAGAACTCCCACAACACCGACGGTTTCGATCCCGAGAGCTGCGGCTTTGTCCGCATCCTTGGTTGTCAGTTCTCGGTGGGCGACGACTGCATCGCCATCAAGAGCGGCAAGCTGGGCATTGAGCCCGAGCTTCGTCCCGCTACGCACGACGTGCTGATCTCTCACTGCTACATGCACGATGGTCACGGCGCCGTGGTCCTGGGTTCAGAGGCTGCCGGCGGCATCAAGGACCTTACCGTGAGCAAGTGCCTCTTTGAGCGCACCGACCGCGGCCTGCGCGTCAAGACCCGCCGCGGGCGCGGCAAGGATGCCGTCAACGAGGGCATTACCTTTGAGCACATTCGCATGGACGAGGTGCTCACGCCCTTCGTGGTCAACTCCTTCTACTTCTGCGACAAGGACGGCAAGACCGATTACGTGCAGTCTCGCGAGACGCTGCCCGTCGACGACCGCACACCTGGCTTTGGTGCCACGACGTTTTGTGATATCGAGGCTACTAACTGCCACGCGGCTGCTGCTTACATCACGGGCCTGCCCGAGAGCAAAGTGACGCGCCTGACGTTCCGGGATGTCCACGTGACCTTCGCGCCGGATGCCGAGCCCTTTGTCCCGGCCATGGCCTGCGGCGTTGAGCCCATGGTGCGCCAGGGCATCATCGCGCAAAACGTCAAGGTACTCGACCTGCAAAATGTGGTGATCGAGGGCCAGGACGGCGAGGAACTGCAGCTCCAGAACGTCGACAAGGTTGTCCGTTCCTAACTCGGGTTGATGACCAGGGCTGCATTGTCGGATAAATCGGCAATGCAGCCCTTGTGCGATACGGCCGTGTGCGCTGCGCTACGCATCATGGTGAAAGGGAATACATGCTCAATAAAACGATTCCTGTCGGGGTCGATGGCTCGTCTGCCACGATTACGTCTTATGTTTTTGCCCCGACCGAAGATGCTTATGCTTTAAAACCGCTGCCTGCAGTTGTGGTCGTGCCAGGAGGCGGCTACGATCACGTTTCGCCGCGCGAAGGCGAGCCGGTAGCGCTCCGTTTGTTGGCGATGGGCTACCAAGCGTTTGTACTGAACTATTCGGTTGCTCCGGCTGTCTATCCGCTGGCATTGCAAGAACTCGCGCGGGCGGTCGATACCGTCCGAAGCCATGCGGCAGAGTACTGTGTCGATCCTGATCGGATTACGGTTATGGGTTTTTCGGCCGGTGGGCATCTGGTTGGCTTGCTCGGGGCGCTTTGGGACCAATCCTGGCTTGCAGAGTCGATCGCGGCATCGCCTGAGTCGATTCGGCCTGACACACTTTGCTTGGGCTATCCGGTCGTAAGCTCGGGGGCCTATGCTCATCGTGGTTCGTTTGAATACCTAACGGGTGCCGATGGCGCTTTGGCTCAAAAGTTGTCGATTGAGAATATGGTGGGCGAGGGCTTCCCCCGTACGTTCTTGTGGCATACCGCCGAGGATGTATCGGTGCCAGTTCAAAATAGCCTCCTTCTTGCGCAGGCTCTTGCCGACCACGGGATTGGCTTTAGCCTACATGTCTTTCCGCATGGAAAGCACGGGGCATCGCTCGCCACAGCCCAAACGGCATTTAAGGGCTGCGCCGAGCATATTCAGCCACAAGTTCAGGGCTGGCCTGAACAGTTCGTTGCATGGGAGCGTGATGGACGATGAGCGAAAGTATCTATACGCTGCGCGTTTCGAGGGCTGCGGCAGGAGCGTATCCAACGATTTCCGATGCCTTGGCGGCAGCCGATCAGCTCTATCCGGATGCCGAGCAACCGGTGATGATTCGCGTCGAGCCGGGTGAGTACCGCGAACGGGTCGAGATTCATCGCCCGCATGTGACGATTGAGGGAGAGACGGCCGACAGCGTGCGTATCGTTGGCGGCCTTGCGGCGCAGATGCCTTCGGAGGACGGCTCGGGCGTCGACGGCACGCTCGGCACCTTCCGCACGTATACGGTCCTGGTCGATGCCGATGACGCGACGCTTGCAAACCTCACGATCGAAAACGATGCGGGCGATGGGCGCGAGGTCGGTCAAGCGATTGCCCTGTATGCTGATGGCGACCGTCTGGTTGTCGATGCCTGCTGCATTACGGGACACCAAGACACGCTGTTTTTGGGTCCGCTGCCGCCGCATGAGGCCAAACCGGGCGGGTTTATAGGACCCAAACAGTATGCGCCGCGCCGGGTGGGGCGCCAGTATTTTCGACGTTGCCGGATCGAGGGCGATGTCGACTTTATCTTTGGCGGCGCGCGTGCCTACTTTGAGGGGTGCGAGATTCGCTCGCTCAATCGCGATATGGATGTCAACGGGTATGTAACGGCAGCCTCCACGCCTAAAGGCGAGCCGTACGGATTCGTGTTTCATGGTTGTTCGTTTACAGCTCCGGATGACGTGGCGCCGGATTCGGTCTACCTGGGTCGTCCTTGGCGCGAATGGGCGCAAACTGTGCTGATCGATTGCTGGCTGGGGCGACATATCAAGCGCGAAGGCTGGTGGGATTGGAATAAGCCGGCGGCGCGCGAGGGTGCATGCTGCGCCGGCGCAATCTTGCATGGCCCGGCGGGCGATACTGCCGGCTGGGTGCCATGGGCCCGCGAGCTCGATGCGGCGGCCGCTGCCCGGTACGCCCGCGACCAGGTGCTTGCCGGTGCAGACGGCTGGGACCCCGAGGGCGGCTCGGGCGATGCTGTGGAGACCGCCAGTCTTTCCGATAGCGGTCGCACGGTGCACATTGACACCTATTACGAAGACGAACCGGCGTTTCGCGACCGTCTTAAGCGCGAGGGCCGTTCCGCCGCGTTTAAGGGCACGACGTCTGGCGACTTTGGAGCATGGCAGATTGCGACGAGGGCTCGGCTGTTTGACCTGTTGGGCTTCTCGCTTATGGATCGCGTGCCGATTGAGGTACGCGAGCTCGATCGGGTGCGGATTGCCGGCGGCATCGTGCGCACCCATGCGATGCTGCAAGTGGAGCGCGACGTTTGGATGCCGTTCTATCTGCTGGAGCCGCAGGCGCCCAAGCTCGATGCGCACGGCTGCAAGCGCTGCTATATCTGTCCGCATGGACACCAAGGCGCCGGCGCCGCAAGTGTTGCGGGTGTGACGGGCGTGCCGGCGGTCGACGATGCCGTGCGTAAGTTCAACTACGACTACGGTCTGCGCCTGGCACGCATGGGCTATGTGACCGTCTGCCCCGATGCCCGTGGCTGGGGATACCGTCGCGATTGGAAGGGCCAGGGCGATGACGAGAACAGCTTCCTGCGCGGCACGTGCCTGAACCAGGCACGCATGGCCGAGCCGCTGGGCCTTACCGTTGCGGGCCTCAACGCCTGGGACAACATGCGTCTGGTCGATTACCTGGAGGCGCGCGGCGACATTGCCATGGACGACCTGGGCTGCTTTGGCTTTTCGGGCGGCGGATACATGACGTTGTACCTGGCGGCGCTCGACCCGCGCGTGCGCAAGGCGTTTGTCTCGGGCTATCTGTACGGTGTCGACGATTCGCTGCTGCACCTCAACGGCAACTGCAGCTGCAACTATGTGCCGGGGCTGTGGCGCCTGCTCGATATGGGTGACATCGCCTCGCTTATCGCACCGCGCCCGCTGTTGGTGCAGAGCTGCGAGGAGGATCATCTGAACGGTTCGCGCGGGCTGAAAAATGTTGGCGAGCAGCTCGAGATCGTGCGCGATGCCTACAAGTTGCTGGGTCGCAGAGATGGCCTGCGGCACGAGGTGTGTCCGGGTGAACACCATCTGGGCGTGGCACATCTTGCCGAGGATATCGAATGGCTCGATTCGCACGTTGCGGAATGCGCCCGTGCATAGCCCCTCGGCATGCTGCGAATAAACGGTACGTTCCTGTATGACCGTCGATGGGCGGATGAGGAGAAGATTATGGAAACGAAGAGTTTGAGTGAATCGACCATTTGCTGCTTTGGCGATTCGACCACATGGGGCGATAACGGATGCGGCGCAGGCGGCAACGACATCTCTTGGACTTCGCATCTGGGCGCGTTGCTGGGAGGCGCGGTCGTCGAGAACTTTGGCATCAAGGGTTCGCGTATCGCCATCAAGGCCGACCGTACCGATTCGTTTGTCGAGCGCCTTGACGGTATCGACGATGCGGCCGATATCTACATCGTCTTTGGCGGCGTCAACGACTTTAGCCGCAACGTGCCGCTTGGAGAGCTGGGCAGCACGGACGTGCACGAGTTCTATGGTGCACTCGATTATCTGATCCGAACCATCACGGCACGCTCGCCTCGGGCAAAGCTCGTGTTTATGACGCCGTGCAAGACGAGCGGTAAGCACGAGAAGGATATCCCGGCAAGCGATGAGCTCAATCACCTGGGGTTGACGCAGGTCGCCTACGTGCGGGCGATGCTCGAAGTCTGCGACCGCTACTCCGTTCCGGTGATTGACCTGTATGCGCAAAGTGGCATCAGCCCGTTTTTGCCGGAGCATCGCGAGCTCTATATGCCGGATGGTTTGCATTACAGCCCGGCTGGTTATGAGCGTCTGGCGCATCGCATTGCCGCGGGCTTAGCTGCCGTTTGCCGCTAAAAGTCTGCCGTTCGCGGGGAATGTAGGGTTAACGTTCACCCTGCATTCCCCGTTCGCGTTACACTAGGGTTAACGTTCACCCATCATTAACGTCAGAGGGGACAGCAATGGGTTGCAATCAGATTCTGGACCGTTACATCGAGCAGTTGATCGAGACCTCGACGCCGCAGGCGCCGGCCTGGAACATCGAAAAGCTCCGTGCCGGTAAGGAGAACACTTGGAACTACATCGATGGCTGCATGATCAAGGCGCTCATCGAGCTGTACGAGATCACGGGTGAGCAGCGCTACCTGACCTTCGCCGACGACTATATCGACTTCTTTGTCCAGGACGACGGCACCATCAAGCATTACAACCCCGACGAGTACAACCTCGACAACGTCAATGCCGGCAAGACCCTCTATAAGCTCTACGATCTGGTGGGCAAGCCCAAATACCGTGCCGCCATGGACACCATTTACCGTCAGCTCGAGACCCAGCCGCGCACCAAAGAGGGCGTCTTCTGGCACAAGGCCGTCTACCCCAACCAGATTTGGCTCGATGGCATGTACATGGCGCAGCCGTTCTACATGCAGTACGAGCTGAGCTTCCACAACCGTCGTGCCTGCTCGGACAGCTTCCATATGTTCCAGGTCGTGCATGACCTGATGCGCAACCCCCTCAACGGTCTGTACTATCACGCTTACGACGCGAGCCGCAAACAGTTCTGGTGCGACCCGGTCACCGGTCTTTCGGCTAACTTCTGGCTGCGCGCCGAGGGCTGGTTTGCCATGGCGCTCATCGACACCTGGGAGCTTATGCCGCCTTCGATGTCAGCCGAGAAGGACGAGATCCGCAAGATGTTCCACGATCTGATCGACGCCATGCTGCCGTATCAGGACGAGAAGACCGGCATGTGGCACCAGGTCATCAACCTGCCCAATATCGCCCCCAACTACCTGGAGGAGTCGGGCAGCGCCATCTTTGCCAATGCCATCATGAAGGGCGTGCGTCTGGGCGTGCTGGGCGAGCGTTACTACCAGTACGGCCGTCGTGCCTTCGACGGCATCTGCGAGACCTGCCTGTCCGAGTATGACGGGCAGCTGGCGCTCGACAACATCTGCCTGGTTGCGGGCCTGGGCAACACCGCGCACCGCGAGGGCACGTTTGGCTACTACATGAGCGAGCCCATCGTCAAAAACGACGCGAAGGGCGTGGCGCCGCTGGTGCTTGCCTATATCGAGACCATGCATCACGACAAGCTGGCCGGTAAGCGCGATCCGCTCGCCCCCTCGGGCGTGTGCTCCATCGAGGACCCGTTTGGCGGATACACCCCGGGCATCAACGCTCATAAGGGATGTGAATAACGTGGGGGCTATTACTCCGGGCGTACGTTTGCACGACCTTCCGCAGGGGACCGTCGAGGAACGCATTCGCATGGCGGGAGAGCTGGGCTTTTCGTGCATTCAGCTGCCGAGCAAGGTGCTCTACGCATCGATGGGGATCGATCGAGGCGGCCTGACCCGCGAGCTTGCCGACCATTTGCGTGCCGTGCTCGATGAGTCGGGCGTTTCGGTCGCCGTGCTCGGCTGCTATAAGAATTTGGCGACGCCCGATCGCCAACAGCTCATGGATAACTTTGCCGAGTACGAGGCATGCCTGAACTTTGCCCAGATGCTCGGCGGCTGCCCGGTGGGCACCGAGACCGGTCGTCCTAACGTGCAGAACGCTGTGGCGGACGACCGCATGAGCGACGAGGCGCTCGATGCGTTTGTTGAGGGTCTCAAATATGTCTGCACGCGTGCCGAGGCCATGGGCGGTCAGATTTTGATCGAGCCCGGCTGGAACGAGACGGTTAACACGCCCCAGCGGTGCCGCGAGGCGCTCGAGCGCGTGCCGAGCGCGGCGCTCGGCGTGATTTACGACCCGGTGTCGCTGCTGCACCCCAGCGTTGTCGGTGAGGCGCAGGAGATTACCTCGCGCATGCTCTACCTGTGTGGCAGTAAGGTTCGCGTACTGCATGCGAAGGACTATGAGGTCGTGAACAACGAGGACGAGCAGGGCTGGTGCGATGGTACGGGCTCGCGCCTGGTATGCCATGGCGTGGGCGAGACGGGCCGTTACGACTTTGAGCCCGTTGTTGCCTGGGCCGCCGCTGCCTGCCCGGGCATTCCGTGCGTGGTCGAGAATAGCGTGCCGGCGGCGGCGGCCGGCTGCTTGACGACGCTCGAGCGCATGTCTGCCCGTTGCGAAGGCGCGCATCGGGAGATGTAGCGTGGCTGGCGGCCGCTACGGACGGCCGTCTTGCCGGTACTGGGCAGCATCTGGAACTGCCCGTTATTGTGTTGATGCGAATCAGAGGGGAATCGCGTGGCTATCCACATCGTTGAGGAAGCAAATCGTTGTCTGGGTTGTAAAAGGGCGTTCTGCCAGATTAAGGGCTGCCCGGTGCAGACACCCATCCCGCAGGTCATCGATCTGTTTAAGCAGCGTCGTCTAGAAGAAGCGGGCGAGTTGCTGTTCCAGAACAACCCGATGAGTGCGGTCTGCTCCATGGTGTGCAACCATTCGGGCCAGTGCGAGGGTTCGTGCATTCAGGGTCGCAAGGGCACGCCGGTGCATTTCTCGAGCATCGAGAACTATATCTCAACGGCGTATCTCGACCGCAAGGAGTGGGAGCCCGCCCCGTCGTGCGGCAAGCAGGTCGCCGTGGTCGGTTCGGGCCCTGCCGGTATTACCGTTGCCATTAAGATGGCCCAGCTGGGCTGCGCTGTCACCGTGTTTGAGCAGCGCCCCGAGATCGGCGGTGTGCTGGAGTACGGCATCCCCGAGTTCCGTCTGCCGCGCTCGCTGGTGCAAAAGTACCGCCACGTGATGTGCTCGCTCGGCGTGCGCGTGCGCCCCTCGACCACCATCGGCGGCGCGCTGCATATCGACGATCTGCTGCGCGACGGCTATGACGCAGTCTTTGTGGGCACGGGTACCTGGCGTGCCCGTAAGCTGGGGATTCCCGGCGAGTCGCGCGGTAACGTACTGTTTGGTATCGACTATCTGGTCGATCCCACGAGTGTGGCGATCGGGCAGAATGTGGCGGTCATCGGCGCCGGTAACGTGGCCATGGATGTGGCCCGCACCGCACTGCGCTCGGGTGCCCGCAAGGTTACCGTGTATGCCCGCTCGCGCCACATCTCGGCTATCGATGACGAGGTCGAGCTGACCGAGCTCGACGGTGCCGAGATCGTGTGCGGCAAGGCCATCTGCGCCATCGACGATAACGGCCCCGTGTTCGAGACGGCCATCTTCGACGAGGACAACAACGTGGTGGGCTACGAGGAAGAGCTCGACCATGCCGCGGCCGATACCATCGTCATCGCGGCCTCTCAGGTGCCCAAGGACAAGCTCGTGCTTACGACGGGCGGCTTGGAGACCGACCATCGCGGCCTGCTTTCGGTCGATGAGCACGGCATGACTACCGTGCCCGGCGTCTTTGCCGCCGGCGACGTGGTCAATGGCCCGCTCACGGTCGTCCATGCCGTAGCCGGCGCCAAGCTCGCCGTCGAAGGCATGACATCCTACCTGGGTCTCTAATCCATCCCATCCTTATCAGTTGCGGTGAAATACGGACTGTTTTGGCTGTCAAAGGCCTTATCTACTCCGTATTCCACCGCAACTTTTTTGTGGGGTGGGCTAGAGACGCTGCATGCGGTACCCGACACCCATGTGCGTCTGAATCATCTTGGGGTGAGAGGGGTCTGCCTCGATCTTCTTGCGCAGGGTGCGCATGAACACGCGCAGGCTGGCCAGATCGCTGTCCCAGCTCGTGCCCCATATCTCGCGGGTGATGAAGGTGTGGGTGAGCACCTTGTCGACGTTTTTCGCCAGAAGGACGAGCAATTTGTACTCGGTTGGGGTGAGCGAGAGCTCGCGTCCGTCTTTCGTCGCGTATCCCGCGGCGTAGTCGATATGCAGCGGACCGTTGTCGAACGTGCTCGCTTCTGTCGACTCGCTCGACGCCATCGAGGAGCGCCTCAAATTCGCACGGACGCGCGCGAGCAACTCATCCACAGAAAAGGGCTTGGTGAGGTAGTCGTCTGCCCCTGCGTCAAGTGCTGCAATCTTGTCGGAATCTTCGGAGCGCGCCGAAATGACGATAATGGGGACTGCCGACCAGCTTCGGATCTTCGTGATGACCTCGATACCGTCAATGTCGGGAAGGCCGAGGTCGAGCATGATGAGGCTGGGGCCGTGCGACACCGCATCCATGATGGCGGCCTGGCCGTTGCAAACCTTGCTCACGACGTAGCCGTGGAGGTCAAGCGCGGTCGAAACGAGGTTTTGAACGGTCAGGTCATCTTCGACCAGGAGGATGCGTGGCTTAGCGGCATTATTCATGAATCTCGATCTCCTCAGCGGGCAGGGTAAAACGGAAGACGGCCCCATGGGGGTGGTTGTCGCGAACTTCGATGACGCCGCCATGCGCCTCCACGATGGAGCGGCAGAGCGACAGCCCAAGGCCGATGCTTCGACGCGAATCCACGGGCCGCGTATTGCCTGAGGTAAAGAAGCGCTCAAAGATATGAGACTTGTCGCAGTCTGCCACACCCGGCCCATCGTCTGCGACGTCCACCACGACGAACGCACCCTCGCGACGCGCGCTGATGGTGACAGTCGAGTCCTCGGGCGTGTACTTGAAGGCGTTCATGATGAGATTCGTAAGCACCTGCATGATGAGATGGACGTCGATGCGTACCAGCAGGATGTCGTCAGTGTGCTCGATGGTGACGGCACGTCCATGCGATGCTTGGGCGACATGGCTGAGGGCGGCCTCGATGACTTCGTCGATGAGCTCGGATGTTAAGTTGAGGCGAATGGTGCCGTCCTCGACGCGTGTGATGGCGAGGAGGTTCTCCACGGTATCGATAAGCCAGAGGGAGTCGTCGTAGATGGCATCGGCAAGATCGCAGCGTTGTTCGAGGCTGAGCTTCTCGTCGCTCTTCCGAAGGATTGCCGCAGATCCGGATATAGCCGTGAGGGGTGTCCTCAAATCGTGGCCGATGGAGCGCAAAAGGTTGGCGCGCAGCTGCTCGTTTTTCGCCAAGACCGCAGCCTCTTCGCGCTCTTGCGCCGCCCGGTCGCTTTCGAGCGCCAAGGCGCATTCACCTACGATAGATAGGACGATCGAATGCTCGAAGGCTTCGATTTCGCGCCCCTCCAGGTCGATGCCGATGACACCGAATACCTTGTCGCCGGTACGAACCGCGAGGTAGAGACAGCGCGCCTCAGGCAGGGTCCGCGTGCTTGCGCCCGCGCGCTTGTTGTTGGTGTAGGTCCAGGTTGCAACGGCGCGCTCGTAGTCGGTGAGCAGCGACGCGGATCGGTTTTCGGTGCCAGCGGACTCATAGAGCGCCTTGCCGAGCGTGCCGTGCTCGGCGGTGTAGAAGACCACGTCGAGTTTTAGCAGTTTGACGAGTTGGTTCATGGCGACGCGGGCACACTCCTTCGCGCTATGGGCTTGCTGCAAGAGCTGGTTCGTTTCGAGGAGTACGCGCGTTTTGAATGCGTTCTCGGCGGAGGTACGGGCGTTGTCGGCGATGCGCGCAGTTAACTCGCCGGCGACCATAGCGGTAGCGAACATGATGCCGAACGTGACCAGATAGCTTCGGTCGTAGCTGGCGAGCGAAAACAGAGGCGTGACGAAGCAGAAGTTGTAAAGCACTACAGAGAGCACGCTCGATACGATCGTGCAGATACGCCCCGTCGTGGTGACGGCGGTCAGCAGGGCCGTGAGGATATAGAGGGATATGATGCTGGAATCGGCAAATCCCAGATGGCGGAAAGCCGTGCCGATCGCCGTGGCGACAAGAGAGAGGGCCAGCGTGCGAAGCACGTTTCGGCTGTTGGGCGGCTGCAGGGCGACCGCGCGGCGGCGTCCTTTGGGCCGGGAGGGCGGAGTCGACTGGTCTGGAATGATGTAAATGTCGAGGTTCGGGGCGAATGTTATGAGCTGTTCTACGAGAGATTTGCGGCCGAAGAGGGCCTGACGGACGCTGCTGCGCTCGCCCGTGCGCCCCATGACGATCTTCGAAATACCCGACAGGCGCGCGAACTCGGAGATCTGAAACGCGATGTCGTCGCCATAGACGGTTTCCATATGTGCTCCGAGCTGCTCGGCTAGGGCGATATTGGCTGCAAGCTTGGCGCGCTCATCATCGCTCATGGCTTGCGTGCGCGGGCTCTCTACGAACAGGGCGACGAGCTCGCTGCGAAACGCTTTCGCCATGCGTGCGGCGGCACGGACGATGCGGGGATTGGTCGGCGCCGGGGAGACACAGACTAAGATACGCTCCCTGGTGTAGTAGTCACGGTTTCCCAGCACGCGTGCGGCATCTGTGAGGTGGCCGGTGCGATCGGCGCAGCGGCGCAGCGCGATTTCCCGGAGTGCGGTGAGGTTCTCGACGGTAAAAAAATGCTGTTGCGCTCGGTCGGCTTGTGCGGGACGGTAGACGAGGCCGGCGCGAAGGCGCTCAAGTAGGTCTTCGGGCTCTATGTCGACGAGCTCGACCTGGTCGGCATCATCGAAGATACGGTCGGGGATTCGTTCGCTCACGACAACGCCGGTGATGGATGCAACCATGTCGTTTAGGCTCTCGATGTGCTGAACGTTCACGGTCGTATAGACGTCGATTCCCGCATGTAGAAGTTCCTCGACGTCTTGATAGCGTTTGTCGTGGCGAGACCCCGGCGCATTCGTATGGGCAAGCTCGTCGACAAGGATGAGCTGAGGGGCGCGTTCGATAGCCGTATCTAGATCGAACTCGCTGAGCGCAATGCCGTTGTGCTCGATGAGTTTACAGGGCACGTT
Organism: uncultured Collinsella sp.; assembly: GCA_902489945.1. GTDB lineage: Bacteria > Actinomycetota > Coriobacteriia > Coriobacteriales > Coriobacteriaceae > Collinsella. Next base: position 9,198 of record CABUBZ010000003.1, on the reverse strand, counting down.
CTCAAGCCCTTGTGCAAGATGGGCAGTTGCCGGACGTTCGTGCGGCTCGATGTATCCCGCGACGACGTCGACACCTCGCCGCTTGGCGGCGTGGGCGGCTTGAAGCATCGCATAGGTTTTGCCTGCGCCAGCAGCGTAGCCAAAGAAAATCTTGAGGTGTCCCCGGCTGGTTCGAGCGTCATCGGCGGCCTCGTCTTTCTCAATTGCCTTGAGGATGAGGTCTGGGTTGACGCGAGTGTCCGATGCGTCGCGCTGCATAGCGTAGCCTTTCTGAAACGTTGTCCATGCGTGCATACGCGGTGAGGACGCCACTGTATGCTCGCGAGGTCGAGTATAGGCGCACTGCAGCCGCAATAGTGCTTTCTACCTGCATCTTTACGGCATCTTAAGGACGTGAGCCCCGGCCCTCACGCCTCTTTAATCCCTAGAAGCGTTTACTGTCCCCAGACGCTTGCGAGAGCAGGCGTCCGAGACATCGGACCGCGCGTGAAAGGGGCGGTAAATGGACATCCTCATTCCCATCATCGGAGTCGTCTGCATTGGACTCCTTATCTATTACATCTACATTCTGATGAGGAGTGATTCGTAAACTATGGACGCTGCGATTCAGTACATCTTGTACTTTGCCGTGCTCGTCGTCCTGGCCGTTCCGCTCGGTCGGTTCATGGCCCATATCATGGATGGTGAGCATACGTTCCTGTCGCCTGTGATTGCTCCTGTGGAGCGTGGCGTCTATCGTCTGCTTCGCATCGACGCGGCAGAGCAGATGGGGTGTAGGCGCTATCTGGCGAGCGTGCTGGTCTTTTCGGGGATCGGCCTCGTGGCTCTTGTGGCACTCCAGGCGTTTCAGTCCTTCTTGCCAGGCAATCCCCAGCACCTGCCGGGTGTGTCATGGGACCTGTCGTTCAATACGGCTGCTTCCTTCATAACCAACACCAACTGGCAGTCCTACTCCGGTGAGACCACCCTGTCCTACCTTGTGCAGTTCATGGGTCTCACCGTGCAGAACTTCGTTTCCGCCGGCACCGGTATCGCGGTCATGTTCGCGCTGATCCGCGGCTTCCGTCAGGTCAAGGAGCAGGGTCTGGGTTCCTTCTGGGTCGACCTCACCCGCACCGTCCTGTATGTGCTCATCCCGCTGAACCTCGTGTTCGGCATCTGCCTGGCTGCCGGTGGCGTCATCTCCAACTTCCAGCCGGCTCAGAAGGCTGAGCTCGTAGAGCCCGTCGCTGTCCAGCCTAATGCAGACGGCGGCTGGAGCGTCATCGACGGCGCCGAGATCGAGGGCGACACGGTCAAGGTCGACGGCAAGGTTGTCGAGGGCGCGCGCGTGGTCACCGAGCAGTTCCTGCCCCAGGGTCCCGCGGCTCCTCAGGTCGCCATCAAGCAGTCCGGCACCAACGGCGGAGGCTTCTTCGGAGTGAACTCCGCTCATCCGTATGAGAACCCCAGTGCCTTCACCAACATCATCGAGATGACCAGCCTGCTGCTGATCCCGGCCGCCTGTTGCTTCACCTTCGGTATCGGCGTCAAAAACACCAAGCAGGGCAAGGCCATCTTTGCCGCCATGTTCATCCTGCTGGTGATCTTCGCCGGCATCATCGCCCTCAACGAGCATGCGGGCACCCCGCAGCTGGCAGATGGCGGCGCGGTCAACATCGAGATGACCGATGGCCAGGCTGGCGGCAACATGGAGGGCAAGGAGAGCCGCTTCGGTATCGCCTCCTCTTCCACCTGGTCCGCTTTCACGACGGCTGCTTCCAACGGCTCGGTTAACTCCATGCACGACTCCTACACCCCGCTGGGCGGTTTTGTCCAGATGCTCCAGATGGCTCTGGGCGAGGTCGTCTTCGGCGGCGTGGGCTGCGGCCTGTACGGCATGATCGGCTTCGCCATCCTCACAGTGTTCATCGCCGGCCTCATGGTCGGACGCACGCCTGAGTTCCTGGGCAAGAAGATCGAGCCGGGCGAGATGCGCTGGGCAGTTGTCCTGTGCCTGGCAACTCCGTTTGCCATTCTGGTGTGTTCGGCCATCGCCTGCATGGTGCCCGGTCTTGCCGACCAGCTCAACAATGGTGGCGCGCACGGCTTCTCCGAGGTGCTGTATACCTTCACCTCATGCGGCGGCAACAACGGCTCGGCGTTTGCAGGCATGAACTGCAACATTCCCTGGATCAACGTCATGCTCGGCCTCGAGATGCTGTTCGCCCGCTTCATGCCCATCATCGGTACGCTGGCTATCGCCGGCTCGCTGGCCAAGAAAGGTAAGGTCGCCGAGAGCGCCGGTACCCTGTCTACCACCAACGGCATGTTCGTATTCCTGCTCGTGTTCATCGTTCTGCTGATCGGTGCCCTGAGCTTCTTCCCGGCCCTGGCGCTTGGCCCCGTTGCCGAGTTCTTCCAGATGATTGCGTAAAGGAGGGCGCAGATTTATGGCTATGCAAAAAGACATGATGGGCCGCGCGGTCCGCGACTCGTTTGCCAAGTTGGATCCTCGCGTCCAGATTCAAAACCCGGTCATGTTCCTGGTGTGGCTTTCCGCCGGCATGACCTCCGTCCTGGCCGTCGCTTCCATCTTCGGTGTGCAGGACGCGGGTGTGCCCACCTACTATGTGGTCGCCATCGCGGTCATCCTGTGGCTCACAGACCTGTTCTCGAACTTCGCCGAGGCGCTTGCCGAGGGCCGCGGTAAGGCTCAGGCCGATTCCCTGCGTGCGGCCAAGAAGGATGTCGAGGCCCATCGCATCGAGTCCGTTGAGGACAAGGAGCACTTCACCGTCGTTCCCGGCACCGAGCTTACGCGCGGCGACCTGGTGATCGTACGCGCCGGTGAGCAGATTCCCGGCGATGGCGACGTCATCGAGGGCGCTGCCTCCGTTGACGAGTCCGCCATCACCGGCGAGTCCGCCCCCGTGGTCCGCGAGGCCGGCGGCGACCGCTCTGCCGTTACCGGCGGTACCACGGTGCTATCCGACTGGATCATCGTCAAGATCTCCAGCGAACCCGGCCAGAGCTTCCTGGACAAGATGATCGCGATGGTCGAGGGTGCCGCGCGCAAGAAGACCCCTAACGAGATCGCTCTGGAGATCTTCCTGGTGGCCCTCTCTATCGTCTTTATCCTGGTCACGCTGGCCCTGTATTGTTACTCCTGCTTCTCGGCCGGTCTTAACGACATGGTCAACCCCACGGCCGTGACCACGCTCGTGGCACTGCTCGTGTGCCTGGCTCCCACTACCATCGGCGCCCTTCTGTCCGCCATCGGTATCGCCGGCATGAGCCGTCTGAACGAGGCCAACGTGCTGGCCATGTCCGGCCGCGCCATCGAGGCCGCCGGCGACGTCGACATCCTCATGCTCGACAAGACCGGCACCATCACCCTGGGTAACCGCCAAGCCGCCGAGTTCATCCCGGTCGACGGCGTCGATCCCGCGGAGCTGGCCGATGCCGCCCAGCTTTCCTCGCTGGCCGACGAGACCCCCGAGGGTCGTTCCATCGTCGTGCTCGCCAAGGAGCAGTTCGGTCTGCGCGGTCGCACGCTCGAGGATAAGGGTATGGAGTTCATCCCGTTCACCGCGGCAACGCGTATGTCCGGCGTGAACTACGAGGGCAATGAGATCCGCAAGGGCGCTGCCGATTCCGTGCGCACTTATGTGGAGGCAGCCGGCGGCGTGTTCTCCCAGAAGTGCGACGAGGCCGTCGAGCGCATCGCCAAGGCCGGCGGCACCCCGCTGGTCGTGACCAAGAACTGCCGTGTGCTGGGCGTTGTGTACCTTAAGGACATCATCAAGTCCGGCGTTAAGGAGAAGTTCGCCGACCTGCGCCGCATGGGTATCAAGACCATAATGGTGACGGGCGACAACCCGCTCACCGCCGCGGCAATCGCCGCCGAGGCCGGCGTTGACGACTTCCTGGCCGAGGCCACCCCTGAAGGCAAGCTCGAGAAGATCCGCGAGTTCCAGCGTGAGGGGCACCTGGTCGCCATGACCGGTGACGGCACCAACGACGCGCCCGCTCTGGCCCAGGCCGACGTCGCCGTGGCCATGAACACGGGCACCCAGGCTGCCAAGGAGGCCGGCAACATGGTCGACCTCGACTCCAGCCCTACCAAGCTCATCGAGGTCGTGCGTATCGGCAAGCAGCTGCTCATGACCCGCGGTTCGCTCACGACCTTCTCGGTGGCCAACGACATGGCGAAGTACTTCGCTATCATCCCGGCCCTGTTTTCGCCGATCTACCCGGGCCTTGGCGCGCTCAACATCCTTGGTCTGGCAAGCCCGCTGTCCGCGGTTCTTTCGGCCATCATCTATAACGCGCTCGTTATCGTCGCGCTGATCCCGGCCGCGCTGAAGGGCGTTAAGTACCGCGAGGTCCCGTCCGGACAGCTGCTGACCCACAACCTGCTCGTGTGGGGTCTGGGCGGCATCGTTGCCCCGTTCGTATTCATCAAGCTCATCGACACGCTGCTCGCGTTCTGCGGCATTATGTAAGTGGAGGTTTGTATGTTCAAAGGTGTTGCATCGCGCGCACTGGGCGTGTTCGCGCTGTTTACCGTTGTCTGCGGCCTGGGCTATACGCTCGTCGTGACCGGCATCGCCCAGGTTGCGTTCCCGTATCAGGCGAACGGTTCGCTCATCAAGGTCGACGACAAGATCGTGGGCTCCGAGCTGATCGGCCAGAACTTTGAGGATGAGGACCACATGTGGGGCCGCATCCAGAACGTGTCAATTGTCGAAGGCGAAGACGGCGAGCTCATGGCGTACGGTGCCCCGTCCAACCTGTCCCCGGCGAGTGAGGAGTATCGGCAGCTGATAGATGCGCGCGTGAAGAAGATCCGCGCCGCCAACCCCGATGCCGATATGGACGCTGTGCCCGTCGACCTGGTGACGTGTTCGGGGTCCGGCCTCGACCCGGAGATCTCTCCGGATGCCGCCGAGTACCAGGTCCCGCGCCTTGCCAAGGCCACGGGCAAGAGCGAAGGCGAGGTGCGCGAGATCATCGCCCGGTGCACCAAGGGCCGATTCCTGGGCGTCTTCGGCGAGCCCACGGTCAACGTGCTCAAGGTGAACCTTATGCTGGACGGCGCGCTGTAGGTGAGGGAGTGGCGGATGAGGGCATGACTGACTACCTGAGCCCTCAATTCCACTCCGCCCATCAGCTGCGGTGAAATACGGACTGTTTTGCCTGTCAAAAGCCTCATCTACTCCGTATTCCACCGCAACTTTTTTGTGAGGGTCGGGATTGAAGGTGGGGAGTGCGAGCGAGTGCGAATGCGGCGGATACTGATACGATAGGTACGTTAGCAACTGCCGCCGAGCGGCTCAAACGAAAGGAAGCCTGTATGGAGTCATCCGCCTACCCGATGCTCTTTAGCCCGATCAAGGTCGGTACGACCGAGGTCAAGAACCGCGTCTTTATGCCGCCGGTATCCACGAACCTGGCCGATCATGGCTATGTGACCGACGACTTGGTCGACCACTACCGCGCCCGCGCCAAGGGTGGTGTGGGCCTCATCATCACCGAGGTCGTGACGGTCGAGCCCACCTATACCTATCTGCCGGGTGACATGTGCTGCTACGACGACACGTTTATCCCCGGCTGGGAAAAGCTCGCCGCAGCCGTCCACGAGTACGGCTGCAAGATCATGCCGCAGCTCTTCCACCCCGCCTACATGGCCTTTAACATTCCGGGCACGCCGCGCCTGATCGCTCCGTCCTTTGTGGGCCCGTCCTATGCCCGCGAGGCGCCGCGTCCTATCACGGTCGATGAAATCCACGAGCTCACGCATCAGTTTGGCGACGCTGCCGTGCGTATGCAGAAGGCTGGCGTCGACGGCGTCGAAGTCCATGCGGCGCACGCCCACGGTATGCTCGGCGGCTTTTTGACTCCGCTCTACAACAAGCGCACCGATGAGTACGGCGGCTCGCTCGACGCCCGCATGCGCTTCCTGCTCGAGGTCATCGCCGAGATTCGCGAGCGCTGCGGCAAGGACTTCATCATCGACGTCCGCATCTCGGGCGACGAGTACACCGATGGCGGTCTGACCCTCAACGACATGATCTACGTCTCGCGTCGCTTGGAGAAGGCCGGCGTCGACATGATCCACGTGTCGGGCGGCACCACCATCAAGCGCGGCTCTGCGATTCCCGCCGCTGGCACGCAGCAGGCCTCGCACGCCGCTTGCTCGCGTGAGATTAAGAAGCACGTGAACATTCCCGTCGCTACCGTCGGCCGCATTAACGAGGCATGGATTGCCGAGGAGCTGATCGAGGACGGCGCTGCCGACATCTGCATGATGGGCCGCGCCAATCTGTGCGATGCCGAGTTCTGCAATAAGGCCGCTGCCGGTAACGCCGATGATATCCGTCCCTGCATTGGCTGCCTGCGCTGCCTGAACGGCATTATGTTCGGCAAGCGCATCTCCTGCACCGTCAACCCGGACGTGGAGCGCGACGAGGCCGGCTACGAGCCTGCCGCCGAGGCCAAGAACGTACTGGTTGTGGGCGCCGGTCCCGCGGGCATGGAGGCGGCGTTCATTGCCGCCAAGCGCGGTCACAACGTGGTGCTCGTGGATAAGCAGGACGAGCCGGGCGGCGAGATGCGTATCGCAGCCGTTCCGCCGGCAAAGCAGGAACTCACCCGCGTGATCAAGTATCAGTATCGTCGCCTGGCCGAGGCCGGCGTGAAGTGCGTATTTGGCACCGAGCTTACTGCCGAGGACATTCAGCGCGACTACGCCGGGTATGAGGTTGTCCTGGCCTATGGCGCCGAGCCTATCGCTCCGGCCTTTATGCAGGGCTTTAAGCAGGTCATGACGGCTGACGACCTGCTGGGCGGCAATGCCTTCCCGGGCAAGAAGATCGTCATCGTGGGCGGCGGCACCGTCGGCTGCGAGACGGCCGACTATCTGGCTCCGCTGGTCAACGACCTGTCGCCGGCAAACCGCGACGTCACCGTCATCGAGATGACCAAGACGCTCGCCGCCAACGAAGGTGGCGCCGGTCGCGCGGTGCTCATCACGCGCATGCTCTCCAAGGGCGTCCACGTGCTGACCGAGGCCAAGGTGACCGAGATTACCGAGGATGCCATCAGCTATGAGAAGGATGGCGAGATCCACACCATCGCCGATGCCGATACGCTGGTGCTTGCCATGGGTTATCGTCCCAATACCAAGCTGGCCGACGACCTTGCCGCTGCCGGCGTTGCCACCCACGTGCTGGGCGATGCCAACAAGTGCGGCAACATCCGCGATGCCATCGGCGATGGCTACAAGGTTGCCTGCGAACTCTAGTCAACCCCTTGGTGCATGGGGGTCAGGTTACTTTGCACCAATCTGGTGCATACAAACCTGACCCCTTTGCACCAGTCATCTTGCTTCTCTGTATGATATTGTATAGCTACTGTCATACAGGAGGCTAAGATGAGTGCTTCAGTTTTGAGCGTCCGTGTTGATGCATCAATTAAGGAATCGTTTGCCGAGCTCTGCGAGGAGCTCGGCATGACGTCTTCCGTGGCGGTCAACATGTTCATGCGTCAGATGCTGCGGGAGCGGTCGCTTCCATTTACCCCTTCTCTTTCAGTCAAACGGGACGAGGCGAAGACCGACGTTTTGACCGTTGCTGAAATCAGGGATGCCGTTGCTCGCGCGGCGGGTACTCGAAAGGCGATTCGGTCGGTCACGTTGTTCGGCTCGTATGCTCGACGTGACGCAAATACCGATAGCGATATCGACCTGCGTATAGAGGTCGATTCCGATGCGACATTTGGGTTATTCGCTCTTTCCTCGTTCGCGGAGGAGATCAAAGAGGCAACAGGCAAGCAGGTCGACGTCGTTTCGAGCGAACACTTGCGAGAAGACATTGCGCATGCCATCGAGAGGGAGGGTGTGGTGCTGTATGTTCGCCCGTAAATCAGATGCGTTGCGCGCCCAGGAGATTCTCGAGGCGATTGATGAGACGACCGAGAGAATCAAAGCGTTCGGTGTGACGGAAGACGAGTTCCTCCATGCGGATGACATCAAGGCCAGGACACTCGCCGATTCTCTCCTTATGTGTGCCCTCAGGGTGACGGAGGAGGCGGGTAAGCTGTCCGAGAAGGCGCAGCGACTACATCCCGAGATTGAGTGGCGCGGTATAGTGGGGATGCGTAACTATCTTGCCCATGATTACGGCAACGTCGATCGCGCCGTGGTTTGGGACGCGGCGACATCAGAGTTTCCCGCTCTTGCAGCGGCATGCCGACAGATTATCGAGGAATCCTAATCTTGCTCTCTTTGAGCCAACATGGTGTGAGATAACCTGACCCCATTGCACCATTTGATAGCAAAAAGCGGCGGCCGTCCCGTGTTGGGGCGGCCGCCGCTTGCGTTCGCTGCGATGGGTCGTGCGATTAGAGCCCCAGGAGCTCCTTGACCTTGGCGATGATTGCCTCGTCGGTGGCGTTGGCGAAGAAGTACTCCTGGAAGTGCTCGCCAGCCAGGGCGCCCTTGACCAGATCCTGGTCGATCTCGCCCAGGACGTCGACGAGCGGACGCATGGTCACAGCGCGGACGCCGTCGAGGATCTTCTTGTTGCGCTGCTCGGGCTCAACACGCTCGGCAGGATAGCCGTTGCCGGAACCGAAGCCAAAGAGCTTCTCGAAGGTGTACTCGAGGTTGAGCTCCTGGCCCCAGCCGTTCTTGAGGGCGAAGGGCATGGCGACGGCGTTACCGTCGTTGACCTGGGCGAAGGTGTAGGCATCCAGCGGGTCGGCGACATGGCCGCAGAGCACACCGGGGAAGGAGTTGCAGGCGAGCATGGCGCCCTCGCCGGTGCCGCAGCCGGTCACGACATAGTCGGCAGCGCCGGAGTTGAGCAGCACGGCGGCAAGGATGCCGTTCTGAACGTAGGTGAGCGGCTTGGAGTCGGCATCGGCATACATACCGTAGTTAAAGACGGTGTGGCCCATGGGCTCGACGACCTTCTTAAGGGCAGCCTCGATCATGGGGTTCTTGGAGTTCTGGGAGTTCTCGTTGATGAGAGCGATTTTCATGGGAGTTAACCTTTCAACCAAATGTTTCTTTTTTTGTTTCTGCATGCGGGCGGCGGCAAAACCGACCCGCGATGAGCTGTGCGGGCGGTCGGCAGTTAAGTCTGTCGCGAGTTCCGCACGCAAAGGAAAGCACTTAATGTGCTTTCCGTCTTGCGCAGGACTGTAGAGCAG
>CABUBZ010000002.1 GCA_902489945.1 uncultured Collinsella sp. | reverse complement strand
ACCCTCGCCGGCGTAGGGTAGCAGCGCATCGGCGTGCAGCACGCGTAGCGGTTCCTGGCGGCTAAAGACCGCAGTGCCCGAATAGCCTTTACGCTCGGCGTAGCTCCAGGTTTGGTGATAGCCGGGCAGGTCAATATCGACCTGGCCTTCTTGCAGCTTGGTCTCTTGCAGCGCCAGGATATCGACGTCGAGTTCTTGCGCGATCTGGATAAAGCTCGGGTCCTTTTTTAGCACGGCGCGCAGGCCGTTGACGTTCCACGAGGCGAAAGTGTAAGTCTGGGGCATGGTGTCCTTTCGACGGGGTTGGCAGGCTTAAGATTAGCGCAACAGGGGCGGGGCGGGCCCCGCGGACGACGGCGCAATCGCAGTCGCCCCGACCAACATGGACGGAGGACTCATATGACGCAGGCAATATCGGACCCCAGGCAGGCCTCCGCCGCGCTGGCGGAGCTGTTCAATACCCACGAGCGCGTGGTGTTCTTTGGCGGCGCTGGTGTTTCCACGGCAAGCGGCATTCCCGATTTTCGCAGCGTGGACGGCCTGTATCACCAGCAGTTTGCCTATCCGCCCGAGACCATGCTGTCGCACAGCTTTTACGAGACACATCCGGCGGAGTTCTTCGACTTTTACCGAACCAAGATGATCGCGCTTAACGCTAAGCCCAACCGCTGCCACACCAAGCTGGCCGAACTGGAGCGAGCCGGCAAGCTCGACGCCGTGGTGACGCAAAACATCGACGGCTTGCATCAGATGGCGGGCTCGCAGCGCGTGTTTGAGTTGCACGGATCGGTCCATCGCAACATTTGCCAGTCGTGCGGAGCGGTCTATAGCGCCGAGTGGATTTGCTCGCGCGAGCACGAGGACGCCGCGGGCGTGCCCGTGTGCCCCGCGTGCGGTGGTCGCATCAAGCCCGATGTGGTGCTCTACGAAGAGCCGCTCGACGAGCATGTGTTGACCGGTGCCGTTGTCGCCATCGCCGCGGCCGATGCCCTCATTGTAGGCGGGACCTCGCTCGTGGTGTATCCGGCGGCGGGCCTTACACGCTACTTTACCGGCGATACACTGGCCATATGCAACCTTGCCCCCACCGATCAGGATGCAAATGCCGACCTGCTGATTTCTTGCGACATCGCGGCCGCGTTTGCGTTCTAGCCCGCGCGCGCGGATACAATAGAAAGACTGAGTGCAAAGCGACCCCGCCGCCAGCTCCCCAAGCTCGGCGGCGTGGGCATTTTAGGAGGATGTTCATGGCGAACGACAGCAAGACATGGCGGTGCGGAAAGTATGAGCTCAGCTTTGACCGTCCGCGCATCATGGGCGTCCTCAACGTGACGCCCGATTCGTTTAGCGATGGCGGGGAGCACTTCGACCCGGACGCCGCTATCGAGTACGGCCTGGCGATGCTCGACGCCGGCGCCGACATCATCGACGTGGGCGGCGAGTCCACGCGCCCTGGTTTTACCCCGGTCAATCCCGACGAGGAGGCTCGCCGCGTGCTGCCCGTGGTGCGCGCGCTGGCCAAGGAGGGCGCCATCGTCTCGATCGACACCCGTCATGTGGCGGTTGCCAAGGCGGCCGTGCGCTGCGGCGCCTCGATCGTCAACGACGTGACCGGCTTCACCGACCCCAAGATGGTCGAGTTTGTTAAGACGAGCACCTGCGGCGTCATCGTGATGCATGCCGGCGAGGTCGCCGCGCCCGCGCGCACGCACGCAACGGTGCAGCTCGATACCTCGGCAGCGGCGTTTGTTGCCGAGAAGGCACGCGAGGCGGCTGCCGAGGCCGCGCGCGAGGCCGAGAAGCCGGCCCGTCGCCGTCGCGGCAAGTTGCTGGGCGAGCCTAAGCCGGAGGCCAAGCTTCCGGGCGGCGTGGTGCAGCCCTCGTTGCCGTTTGGTGAACCTGAGCCCGCGACCGAGCCTGCAAGCGAGCAGGAGGCGCCCGCCGCCGAGCAGGCTACTGCCGCCGAGACCGTCGCGCCCGCGCCCGAGGCCGCGCCCGCAGCCACCGAGGCCGCATCGGAGCCCAATGACCACCTGGCCGCCATGATGCGCCGCAGCGCCCGCCGCGAGGAAGCCTACGTGCCCACCTCGCAGCTCCGCCGCTTCACCCTGCCCGATTCGGCGCCCATCATGCGCCGCGTCATGGGCTTTCTGTCCGACCAGGCTCGCGCGCTCATCCACGCCGGCGTGTCGCGCGACCGCATCTGCATCGATCCCGGTCCTGGCTTTGGCAAGACGGCCAACGAGGACATCGTCATCCAGCGCGAGACTGCCAAGATGGCGTCACTGGGCTATCCGCTCATGTGCGCTGTATCGCGCAAGCGCTTTGTGGGCGCCGTCTCGGGCGTGACCGAGGCCGCCGAGCGCGATGCCGCTACGTTTGGCGTGTGCCTGGGCGCCATCCAGGCCGGTGCCAACATCGTGCGCGTGCACGACGCCGCGGGTTTTGCGCAGTTCCTGAACGGCTACTGGGCGGTTGCCAAGCCGCAGCCGCGCCGCGCGTTTGTGGCCGTGGGCTCTAACCTGGGGCATCGCTGCGACAATATCCGCGCCGCACGCGACATGATCGCCGAGATTCCGCTCACCTGCGTGTCCAACTGCTCGCGCATCTACGAGAGCGAGCCGGCCTACGAGACGCGCCAAGACGCGTTCGCCAACGCCGTCATCGAGATCAAGACCGAGCTGGCGCCGCTGGTGCTGCTCGACGAGCTCATGAAGATCGAGGCCGAGCTGGGCCGCGACCGTTCCAAAAAGGCCAAGGCCAACGGCCCGCGCACTATCGACCTGGACCTGCTGTGGATGGATGGCGAGACCCACGGCGGCAAAAAACTGCGCCTGCCGCATCCGCTGATCGGCGAGCGCGACTTTGTGCTGGCGCCGCTCGAGGACCTGATGCACGACCCGGCGCGGTTCTTCCGCTACAACGGCGTCGAGGTCAAGGAGCCCGAGGATCGCGTGGGCCATATCGTGGGCGAATTGGGGCGTATGTAGATGATCGAGATGAATGCTGTTGCCGCCGGTACCGAGCTCGACGCGGCGCGTGACGCGGGCCGCGAGGGCGTGTCCGCGGGCTGGTGCGCGTGGAGCGCGGGCGATGCTTCGCTGACGTTTTCGCTGGTCGTGCGCCCCGATGTGAATATGCACGCCTTCCACGGCCTGCCGTTTGTGGCCGCGATGGGCATGATGGATGCGCTCGTGGGCACGGCTTCGACGCCGGGGTTGGGCCTTGCCGGCAAGGTGGGTATCCAGTGGCCGAGCGATATCGTGTGCGGTGCGCCTGCGTTTGAGACGTCACTCGCGCGCGTTGCCGTGAACGGCGGTGCCGGTGCCGCGGGTATGTTTGCCGCGGTGACGGTGGATGTTGAGCGTGCGGCGCTGGGTGAGCTTGGCGTGGATATGGCAGATGAGGCGCTGATCGAGGCATTGGCCGCCGCCGTGCTGGTCCGCGTGGACACCTGGGCAGTTGCCGCCAACACGCCGCAGGGCGCCGCCGGCCCGCTGGCTCCGGTGCTGGGCGAGTACTTTGACATGGTGCCACTGCTGGGTCGTCAGGTCGCGGCGGTGTCGCCCAGCGGTTTGCCGCTTGCGGTCGGTGTGTTTGCGGGCCTGGACATCTGGGGTCGCGCGACCATCAAGACCGATGCCGGCGAGCAGGAGTTTCCGCCCGAGGCCGTACGGATTCGCGGACTGTAACGCGAGGCGCCCGCGCTCAAAGATAGCGATGACAACAAGACCCTCCTCGGCTGTGCCGGGGAGGGTCTTTACGCGACTACAGGGTGGCATCGCGGTTCTATTCCTCAAAACTGAAAATCTTTCGATTTTGAGGAATAGAATTAAGCCAGCTCGGCCTTTAACGAGGTATATTCGTTGCAGAGCCTATTCCTCAAAACTGAAAAATTTTCGTTTTTGAGGAATAGCGATAGAAGACCGCAGGGAGGCACCAATGAAACTCATCAATAGAACGTCATATATGGACACGTTGACGAGCCTTATTGGCGTGCCGGATATCAAGGTCATAACGGGCATTCGCCGTAGCGGTAAGTCAAAATTGCTCGAGGCCCTCCGCGATTACGTGGAGGTAAATCTGTCCAATTCGAATGTCATCCATATCAATTACAACCTCGACGAGTTCGAGAGCCTGCTCGAATATCATGCCCTGCTCGCCTATGTAAAAGAGCATCGAGTGTCCGACAAGCAAAACTTCCTGCTTATCGACGAGGTTCAGATGTGCGACGGCTTTGAACGCGCGATCAACAGCCTCCATGCATCCGAGCAGTACGATATTTTCATTACCGGATCGAACGCCTTTTTGCTGTCAAGCGACCTGTCGACGCTCTTTACGGGGCGCACGTTCGAGATCGAGGTTTTCCCATTCTCGTTTGAAGAGTATCGCTCCTATGGCGACGAGGGCGAGGTTGACCGCGACTTCGATGAGTACGCGAGAACCGGCGGTATGTCTGGCTCTTACCCTTATCCACTGCAGGAGCAGCGCTATCAATATCTCTCCAACGTCTTTAAGACGCTCATTGTGAGAGATATCGTGCAGCGGCATAACGTGAGAAACGAATCGGCGCTGCTGCGCATTGCCGATTACATGATGGACAACGTCTCCAACATAACGTCGGCGCGCAACATTACGGATGTTTTGAACGCGGATGGGCTAAAGATAACGAACAAGACGGTCGGTGCGTACATGGGGTACCTGTGCGATGCGTTTGCCTTCTATAAAGTTCGTCGATATGACATTCGCGGCAAGAAATACCTTAAGAGCGGCGAGAAGTATTACCTGGCAGACCACGCGTTCAAATACGCACTGCTCGGTACACGCGATATGGACTGGGGTCGCGTGTACGAGAACATGGTGGCAATCGAGCTGCTGCGCCGCGGATATGAGGTATACGTCGGTGTGCTCTATAAAAAGGAAATAGACTTTGTGGCAATCAAGCGAAGCGAGAAGCTCTACATTCAGGTGAGCGACGACATCAGCTCGGATAAGACATTTGAACGCGAGATTTCACCACTGCTGAGCATTGGCGACGCGTACCCCAAGATGATTCTCGCCCGCACGCATCACGAGGCCACGGACCGCAATGGGGTGCAGATTGTGGACCTGGCGAGGTGGCTGTGCGGCGAGGCCTAGCAGAAAGTCCTATTCCTCAAAAACGAAAAAATTTCGATTTTGAGGAATAGGACCGATGCGTTGCCTAGTTCGCCGCTCGCGCTCGACTTAAACCCCGCCTTACCCCTGCTCCTGCATGCGGCGGTAGATTTCGCAGATACCCTTGATGGTGAGCTGTCCGTCGACCACGTCGAAGGCATCGGTCGAATCGGCGACGATGCCGGCGAGACCGCCCGTGGCGATAACGGTGGCGTCCTCGCGGCCCAGCTCGCGCTTCATGCGCGCGACCAAGCCCTCGGCCATGGCGGCGGCGCCCATCACGGCGCCGACCTTGATGCACTCTTCGGTGTCGCGACCGATGGCGTGTTCGGGCGCCTCGAGCGGCACGCTGGCGAGCTTGGCGGCACGGGCGGCAAGCGCGTCCATGGAGATGCGGATGCCCGGCGCGATCGCCCCACCAATGTAATAACCGTCCTCATCGATGACGTCGATATTGGTCGCGGTGCCAAAGTCCACCACGATTGCCGGCGCGCCGTAGAAAGTCTCGGCCGCAACGGCGTTGGCGACGCGGTCGGCACCTACGGCCTGGGGGCGCGCCGCGCGCAGCTTGGTCACGGCGGCCGTCTGCGGCCCGATGACGATGGCGTCCGCCGCGATGCGGTCGGCCACGGCGTGCCACTCGCGCGAGAGCTGCGGCACCACGCCGGCAAAGGCGATCGCGTCGACCGCGTCGAGTGAGAGGTCGTACATCTTAAAGAAGCCCATCAGGCGCACGTGGATCTCGTCGGCGGTATAGGAGCGGTCGGTGGGCATGCGCCACGACTGCACCAGCTCGTCTCCGTCAAACAGACCCATGGCCGTCTGCGTGTTTCCCATATCGATAGCGAGCAGCATGTCTACCCCCGGTGTCGGCATAAAAGGACGCGCACCATTGTATACGTGCCGTCGACGGCGCTCGGCTGCGATTCGTTTACGGTGATAGGGGCTGAGGGGTTTAAATATGAAGGAATTATGCTCTACGAGATTTTCCTTGCCGTTTACCGAACTCCCACGTAATATTCTTTCTTGCGCACATGAGGCGCCCAGACATTGCGGGGTGGAGCAGTCTGGTAGCTCGCCGGGCTCATAACCCGGAGGTCGTAGGTTCAAATCCTGCCCCCGCGACCAAGAACTTGCAGCTCGTCGGCCTAGCCGGCGAGCTTTTTTGTTATTCCGGGACCGTGTTTTCGGTCCAATTCTCAGCCTCTCAAACAAAATCTCGATCTGTAACATCTAGACCCGATTTGGGCGGCTAGGTGTTACAGGTTGAGATATACCGGTGGGTTGGGTCGCGTCTGTCTCGACCTGTAACATCTGGGGCTCATTTTGCCGAGTTGTTGTTATAGATTGAGATTTTCTAGCAGGCGGGTTTGGTTTGTCTCGATCTGTAACAGTAAGACCCGGTTTTGCTGAGTAACTGTTACAGATCGAGACAAACCGACGGGCCGCCCCGCCCCATCCACCTGCCGCTACCTGCTATCCGCCGATTTTCGTTGTGCCGCTGTACCCCCATGCCATATCCTCTAGACAACTACGCGGCATCATCGCCGCCGCGCCTACAAGAGAGGAATGTCCATGACCGCACCTGCATCCAAGCTGCTCCAGCCCATTACGGTTGGCCCCCTTGAGCTCAAGAACCGCATTATGTTCCCGCCGCTGACCACCGGCTACGAGGAGCGCGACGGCTCCATTGGCGAGCGCAGCCTGGCTTTTTACGAGCGTCTGGCCCGTGGCGGCGTGAGCTACATCGTCATCGGCGACGTTGCCCCCGTCATGACCGCGAGCCCCACGCCCAAGCTGGCGACCGACGCTCAGATCCCCACGTTTAAGGCGCTGGCCGACGCCGTTCACAAGCACGGCGCCAAGGTCGCGCTGCAGCTGTTCCACCCCGAGTACGACGTGCCCGGTGTTGGCCGCATGGTCATGGGCTCCATGGCCGCCGCCAAGGCCGCGCAGGAGGCCAAGGCCGCCGGCGACGAGGAGACCTTCGCCGCCAAGATGGCTGAGTCCAACGAGATCCGCAAGCAGGCATACGCCAAGCTGCACCACGACATGCAGCACTTTGTGAACGAGGCGAGCGTAGAGCAGCTCACCCAGATCAAGGAGGCCATCGCTGCCTCGGCCGCTCGCGCGCAGCAGGCCAGCATTGACGCCATCGAGGTCCACGGCGATCGCTTGGTGGGTTCGCTGTGCTCGGCCATCCTCAACAAGCGTACCGACGAGTACGGTGGCTCGTTCGAGAACCGCGTTCGCTATGCGCTCGAGGTCGTCGCCGCCATTAAGGAGGCCGCGCCGCAGCTGATGGTGGAGTACAAACTGCCCGTGATCATGGAGAACCCCGACGGCACGCCGCGCGGCAAGGGCGGCCTGCAGCCCGACGAGGCCTGCGAGTTCGCCAAGCTGCTCGAGGGCGCGGGCATCGACATGATCCAGGTCGCGCAGGCCAACCATACCGGCAACATGGGCGACACCATTCCGCCCATGGGCGCCATGCCCTACAACTGGACGCTGCCCGTGGCCGAGCGCGTCAAGGCCCTGGTCTCCGTGCCGGTGGCAACCGTCGGCCGCGTGGTTTCGGTCGAGGCCGGCGAGAAGATTCTGGAAGACGGTTCGGCCGATATCATCGCGTACGGCCGCTCGCTCATGTGCGACCCCGACATTGCGCTGAAGGCCGCCACGGGCGAGCCCATCCGCGAGTGCCTCAACTGCAACAAGGGCTGCGTCGATGCGATTCAAAACCGCAAGTACATCTCGTGCGTGCTCAACGCCGAGAACGGCGACGAGGCGACCGTCGCCATCAAGCCGGGCGAGGGCGACAAGAAGATCGCCGTGGTGGGCGGCGGTATTGCCGGCCTGGAGGCTGCGCGCGTGGCGGCCAAGCGCGGCTACGACGTGACCGTCTATGAGGCGAGCGATCATCTGGGCGGCCAGATTGTGTTGGCAGCCGCGCCTCCGCGCAAGGACGAGATCATGCGCTCGGTTGAGTACTACGAGAAGATTCTGCCCGGCCTGGGCGTGAAGGTTGAGCTCAACCATGCCGCTAGCCCCGCGGACCTCAACGCCGCCGACGCCGCGATTGTGGCCGTGGGCGCGCATGACGTGGTCATCCCCGTTCCGGGCGCCGATTCGGACAAGGTCGTCTCGAGCTGGGACGTGCTGGCCGGCAAGGTGGAGCTCGGCGGCCGCGTCGCCGTCATTGGCGGTGGCCTGGTGGGCACCGAGACTGCCGAGTACCTGCTGCAACACGGCTGCGAGGTGGCGATCGTGGAGATGCTCGACAAGATTGCCGCAGGCGAGTCCGAGACCATTCTGCCGCTGATTATGAGCGACTTTGCCGCCCACAACGTGGAGCAGCACGTTAAGACCCGCCTGACCGCCATTACCGACGAGGGCGTGGAGGCCGTTCGTACCACCGAGGACGGCGCCGAGGAGCCGGTGAAGATCGCCTGCGATTACGTGGTGATGGCCGTGGGCTCCAAGGCCAACGCGTTTGGCCTGGATGGCGTGACGGTGCCCGTGACCTGCGTGGGCGACTGCTCGGGCGAGCGCACCGCCGACATTGCGAGCGCCATTCGCACGGCGTATCACGCGGCCAACGAGCTGTAGTTGAACATCGCGGCCAGGCGGGACGGTAGCACGGATCCGTCTCGCCCGGCTGTGTCCCGTCGGGTGTCAACCGGTGCGGGGCCTGCAAGCGCAGCAGGCCCCGCCCTTTTTGTTTTGCTCCGGTGGATGGCAATGCGCGGTAATCATGAGGAGTAAGGACGTCTACTGCCTTGCCGATTACTCAAAATTATTGAGGGAGGGGTTAATAACTATATCCTCTATGCCAAAGGACATAAAGAGATGCCAATTTTGTTGACAAGCGAATGACGATTAGCTGCGAGTCAGCTACCAGCGTAAATAATCGATAAAGAAATGTCGTAAATTGGTGCCAAATGCCCAGATAACACCGCGTCTATTTTAATTAACTGCTTTGAGCAAACAGTAAAATGCTACTATCTAACTTGCACGTAAGAAAGCAGATTAACGGTTAAGGCTAAGAAGTGGCAGGTATGTCGGAAGCAACTAGGACTCGCACGCATGCGCCCGAGGTTAGGCAGCGCGCCGTCGAGGTCCTCCAAGAGGGGGTCGGTCATCGCGCCCTCGCCGCGAAACTTGGCATTCCCCAGGCCACGGCTCGTCAGTGGGCCCGTGCGTATGCCGTGGGCGGTGCCGATGCCGTGCTCAACGCGGGCTCTCATCACCGCACGTATTCATACGAAGTCAAGCTTGCCGTGGTCAAGGACCGCCTGGAAAATGGCCTCACGGTCCGCGAGGCCATGATTAAGCACAAGATTCCCAGCGAGTCCTCGGTCAAGGCTTGGTGCCGCCAGTATCGCGACGGCGGTGCAGCCGCGTTGGTCGATAAGCCGCGAGGCCGCAAGCCACGTGTTAAAAAGGCTGAGTAGCGATCGAGATGGTGCGCCCGCGCGGCGCATTTTTCTTGCCTTGATGTCCCGGTTTGCCCGCGAGCCCCTTGGGACATCCTCCAACGTGGCTAATAATCCGCACGCGGGGGCTTCGGTTTTTCCGCCGCGATAAATCCCTGCCGCCTCTTACTCCCATCCGGACAGACGCCTTGCCCTGCACGTCCAAAACTCCCCAGTTGACCGAAAACCCACCACCGCGCCTCCCAATTTGAGCTATAACGTTTTGTTGATTAAGCGTTTTTGCATGGGGGAGTGATGGTATGACGCTACTGTATTTCCTTACCCTGTTTCCGCTGGTACCGGCGCTGGGCATGTTGTTCGCGCGTGGTGACCGCGCCCGCGATGCGGTAGGGCTCATAGGCTCCGGCATCATCATGGCGGTGACGGTTGTAGTCGCTGTCATGTTTTTTGGCACGGGCCCGCAGAGCTTCGAGGTTGTACCGAGCACCTCGCACGTGCTTTCGATTATCAGCTCTGCCATCGACGTGATCCTGTGCGCCGTCATCCTGTACAACGCGCGTAAATATAAGAGCACGCTCACCACGGTGCTTGGCGTGGTGCAGCTGGTGGGTTCGGTTGCCTTCGCAGCCATGACGCTGCCCGCGGCCGAGGTCGTCACCGCCACGCCGCTCTACCTGGACTACATGAGCGTGATCATGGTGCTTGCCGTCGGCATCGTCGGCAGCCTCATCTGCGTGTATGCCCTGGGCTACATGAAGGATTTCCAGGCTCACGACGAGCACGAGGCCGCGCTGCGCGGGCGGACCGCGCCCGACCGTCGCCCGCAGTTCCTGGCGCTTATGTTCCTGTTCCTCTCGGCCATGTTCGTCATCGTGACGAGCGACAACCTGGAGTGGCTGTTCTGCGGCTGGGAAATCACCACCGTGTGCTCGTTCCTCATGATTGGATACACGCGCACGCCCGAGGCCATCAAAAACGCCTTTACCCAGATCATCCTCAACATGCTGGGTGGCATCGCGTTTTTGGCTGGCCTTATGTTCCTGCACTTCAACGGCATGGCGCTGACCATCTCGGGCATGATCGAGCTTTCCGGTGCCGGCACCGCGCAGTCCGCGCTGCTGGTGATGCCGGTTGTCCTGCTGTCGCTTGCCGCCCTTACCAAGGCCGCGCAGATGCCGTTCCATACCTGGCTGCTCGGTGCCATGGTCGCCCCCACTCCCACGAGCGCCCTGCTGCACTCGTCCACCATGGTCAAGGCCGGCGTATTCCTGATGGTCAAGCTCAGTCCGCTCTATGCCATCTATCCCGTGACCGGCTTTATGGTTACGAGTGTGGGTGCCATCACGTTCTTGCTCGCCGCCCTCATGGCCATCTCGCAGAGCAACGCCAAACGCGTGCTCGCGTACTCCACCATTTCCAACCTGGGCCTCATCAGTGCCTGCTTGGGTGTCGGCGCGCCCGAGGCCGTGTGGGCCGCCATCTTCCTGATCCTGTTCCACACGGTCGCCAAGTCGCTACTGTTCCTGTGTGTGGGCACTGCCGAGCACCATATCGGCAGCCGCAACATAGAGGACATGGACGGCATGTTCAGCCGCATGCCGCACCTGACGCGCCTGATGATGCTGGGCATTATGGGCATGTTCGTGGCGCCGTTTGGCATGCTCGTGTCCAAGTGGGGCGCCCTGGTGGCGTTCGCTCAGACCGGCAACGTGCTCATGATCATGGTGCTGGCCTTTGGCTCGGCCGCGACGTTCTTCTTCTGGGGCAAGTGGCTCGCCAAGCTTTCGGGCGTCGACCCCACGGCTCAAAACGTTGAGGTCAATGTCCACAAGACCGAGTGGACGGCGCTCAACACCATCGCCGCACTGCTGGTGTTGTGCTGCGTGGCGTTCCCGATTATTTCGAGCGGCCTGGTGTCGCCCTACCTGGCCATGGTGTTTGGCCGCGTGCCGCACGTCATTGGCAAGGACGCCATGTATCTGATGGTGGTCATTGTGGCGTTTATCGCCGTGGTGCTGCTGACTTCGTTCCGCGTGAGCAACAAACCGCACGTAAACGTGTACCTTTCGGGCGTTGGGACCGAGAGCTACCGTCATTTCCGCGGCTCGATGGGCCACGAGGTAAAGGCCGAAAAGCGCAACTTGTACCTGGAGGACGCCCTTGGCGAGAAGCGTATCGGCCCCGCAGGCAGCGTTGTGTGCTGCGCCATCATTCTGTTTGCGCTGCTGTGCTGCGCGTGGATTGGGCCTGAGCGGCTTGCCATGAGCGCGCCCTCGGTGCTGCGCGGCAAGTATTTCGAAGGCTCGGGCGTCGTGGGCATTTTTATTGGCACCGTGGCGTTTGCCCTGATTGCGCCACTTGTGGGCGGCTTGATTGACGGTCTTGACCGTAAGCTTTCGGCCCGCATGCAGGGCCGCGTGGGCCCGCGCCTGCTGCAGCCGTTCTACGACGTGGCCAAGCTGCTGCACAAGGCCCCTGCCAGCGTAAACACCATGGACGATACCTATATGGCATGCGCGCTCATCTTTACCGTGGTGGGCGGCGGCATCTTTGTGTCGGGCTCCAACACGCTGCTGTGCGCCTTTATGGTTACGCTCGCCGCGATCTTTGTGGTGCTGGCGTCCGCCTCGACGCAAAGCCCGTTTGCGCAGGTCGGCGCCGACCGCGAGCTGCTGCAGGTTATGAGCTACGAGCCCGCCGTTCTGCTGATGAGCGTGGGCCTGTATCTCGCTACCGACAGCTTCGATTCCATTGCTGTGACGGGGCAGGCAGCCCCCATCATTGTGTACAGCGCGCCCATTTTCCTCGCGCTGCTTGCGGTGCTCACCATTAAACTGCGCAAGTCGCCGTTCGACCTTTCGTATTCGCATCACGCGCATCAGGAGATCGTCCAGGGCGTCGCCACCGAGATGAGCGGCGGTACGCTGGCCAAGATGACCCTTATGCACTGGTGCGAGACCGTGCTGTTTTTGATGTGGGTGGGCATGTTCTTTGTCTGGGACAACCCGGTGAGCTGGGTGGTTGCCCTGATCGTGATGGCCGCGACGTATTTTGTCGAGGTGCTGATCGATAACACCTTCGCCCGTAGCACCTGGCGTAGCTGCTTTAAGCTCGGCTGGGGCGTGGCGCTGGTGTTTGGCCTGCTCAACCTTATGCCCATCCTCGTCGACGTGTTTATTTAGGAGGCGGCATTCATGGATCATAAAATGTCGCGCTCGCCGTGGGTTATTCATTACGACGGTTCGAGCTGCAACGGATGCGATATCGAGGTGCTGGCCTCGCTCACACCGCTGTTCGATGCAGAGCGCTTTGGCGTGGTCAACACCGGCAACCCCAAGCATGCAGATATCTTTTTGGTGACGGGTTCGGTCAACGCGCAGAATCTGCCCGTCGTGCGCCAGATCTACAACCAGATGCTCGAGCCCAAGTGCGTGGTGGCGTGCGGCATTTGCGCGTGCTCGGGCGGCGTGTTCCGCGATGCCTACAACGTGATCGGTGGCGTGGACCGCGCGATTCCCGTGGACGTGTACGCGCCCGGGTGCGCCATTCGCCCCGAGACCGTAATCGATGCCATCGTGGAGGCGTGCGGCATCCTGGATCAGAAAGAGGCCGTGATGCGTGCCGGTGGTGACCCGCTCACCGTGGGCGGCGCCGCAACCTGGGACGGTGGCGTTGAGCTGGGCGAGGACGGGTTTGTGGCCGCTACGGAGGCCGGCGATGGGGGCGGTGCCGGTGACGGCGTCGAGGCCAACGTGTCCACCAGGTCCGCCGCACCCGCCGCTGGTGACGCACCTGCTGAGACGCCCGCCGCTGCAAAGGAGGCCGAGTAATGCAAAAGGCTATCTATACCACCGTCGGGATCGACGAGCTCCTGTTGCATGTCCAGGCGCTCAAGGGCGTCGGCGCGCGCTTTGTGCAAATGCACGCCGAGCGCAGCGTCGACGACGGCACGTATCGCCTGGTCTATACGTTTATCAACGTCCGCGCTGCGCAAGAGCAGATCGCTCAGGACGGTAACTATGCGATCGAGAACCTGGTAGTCGAGGGTATCGACCAGTACCAGGAGATTCCGTCCATCAGCTCGTATTATCCGGCGGTATTCCCGTTTGAAAATGAGGCCCACGACCTATTTGGTCTTGCCATCACCGACATGCAGATTGACTTTAAGGGCTTTTTCTATCAGGTCTCGACTGCCGAGCCCATGAGCGTTATCACGCCCGAGGTGAAAGCCGCGCGCGAGAAGGCCATGAAGGTCCGTGCCGCTGCCGAGGTCAAGGCGCGCAAGGCCGCGGCCGAAAAGGCCGCCGCGGCTGCGGCTGCTGCGGGGGAGGGCGCTGCGGGCGCTGGCGATGCTGCGGGCGCTGCCGTCGCTCAGCCCGATGCGGCTGCCGGCTCCGATGCTCAGCATGACGAGGCTGCTGCGAAGGCCGCGCTCAAGGCTGCCGAGATGGAGGCAAAGCTCGCCGCCATGGATCCCGAGAAAGCAGCCAAGGTCCGCGCGGCGCTTGCCGCCAAGGCCGCCCGCGACAAGCAGAAAAAGGAGGCGTAAGGTCCATGGCACATCGCTCCGTTATTCCGTTTGGCCCGCAGCATCCGGTGCTGCCCGAGCCACTCCACCTGGATCTGGTGCTCGAGGACGATCGCGTGATCGAGGCAATTCCGCAGATCGGTTTTGTGCACCGCGGGCTCGAGAAGCTCACCGAAAAGCGCGATATGCATCAGTTTGGCTACATCGCCGAACGCATCTGCGGCATCTGCGCCGTGGGTCACAGCTGCGGCTATGCCACAGCTTGCGAGCGTATGCTCGACATCGAGGTGCCCGGCCGCGTGCAGTACATCCGCACCATTTTGCATGAGCTTTCGCGCATCCACTCGCATTTGCTGTGGCTGGGCCTGCTCGCCGATGCCTTTGGCTTTGAGGCGCTGTTCTATCGTTCGTGGACCCTGCGCGAGCAGATTCTCAAGATTTTTGAGAGCACTTGCGGTGGCCGCGTGATCCTGTCGATCAATGAGATCGGCGGCCTTAAGCACGACATCGAGGACTCCGAGCTGGCGGGCATTGTTCAGACGCTCGATGCCATGCGCCCCGACTACGAGGCTCTGGTGCATACGTTTTTGGATGATGCCAGCTGCGGCGAGCGCCTGCATGGTGTGGGTGTGATTAGCAAGAAGGACGCGCTGGAGCTTTCGATGGTCGGTCCGTTCGGTCGTGCCTCGGGCGTGGATTACGACGTGCGTATGTTCGGCGACGGTGCCTATGCGGACTTGGCAGCGTTTGAGCCCATCGTGCCAACCGACGGCGACTGCTATGCCCGCTGCCAGGTGCGTTGCGCCGAGGTCACGCAGGCCATGGACATTATCAGGGAGCTTGTGGGCAAGATTCCGCACGACGGTATCGGCGAGCGCACCAAGCTCACGCCGGCCGACGGTGCGCGCGGCGAGGTTGTGATTGAGCAACCGCGCGGCGAAGCGTATTACTATGTGCGCGGCAACGGCACCAAGAACCTGGACCGTTTCCGCGTGCGCACGCCGACGTCGCAAAACCTGGCGGGTCTGACGCACGCGCTGCAGGGCGTGCTCATCGCCAACGTCCCCATGATTATCCTGACCATCGACCCCTGCATTAGCTGCACGGAAAGGTAGGCGCGGCATGAGTTTGCTGACATTTGCCAAGACGGCCTTGGGTTCTATGGTCAAGCAGCCGGTAACGGTGTGCTATCCGCAGGAAAAGCTTGCAGCGCCCGAGCGCCTGCGCGGACATATCGTTAACGGCATGGATGCATGCATCTGTTGTGGCATGTGCGCACGTCGCTGCCCGGCGGGCGCCCTTGCGGTCGATCGCAAGGGCGGCACCTGGTCGATCGACCCGTACGCCTGCGTGGTGTGCGGCGAATGCATCGAAAGCTGCCCCAAGCACTGCCTGAGTATGGATGCCGCCCGCACCCCAGTCGCGGCGGACAAGACCCCCACGGTAGAAACCAAGCCGGAATAGCGCTGAAATAGGGGCCGGCGGGGAAAAAATGCCCCGCCGGCCCCGCGCTTGGGCGCGCAGTCAGGCCGCCGCGAACAAAACTATGCCGGATTACTACGATGAATCGCCAATTTCCAGCCACACCGCATTTGGTAAAAACAAAACTGCAGGTAGACGGCTTGCGATTTTGTGAAAAAATCGGGTGTGGTCGGGGACTTCGTATTTATCGTAGTAAATCGGCATAGTTTTGAAATGACACCATGCTGGTATCAGCCCCTGATCCCCCGGGGACGGAGGAAAACAGAACATTTTGGCTTCGCGAAGGCCGCCGCGCGACCCGTCTGCCACGAAATGGGCCTATCTACTACGTTTGGGCGGCTACCCTCAACCACAGCGAAAAACGCGAAAACAAAACCGCAGGTAGAGAGCCTGAGGTTTTTCGTGAAACGCTGGTATGGTCGGTGGTATCGGGTCAAACGTAGTAGATGGGCCGGTTTCGTGGCGAGCGCCATCAATTGATCCCTCGGGGACGGAGGAAAACGGATCATTTTGGCTCGTCAATCTCGAGTCGCACCCGTTTTCCTGCGAAAACGCTGTGTCTCAACTTTGGTGAGACATTTGTCTCACGCCCAAAACCGAATCTGGAACGTGTGTCACCTGCCCTAACTGTGTCTCATTCCGTAACTTTAGGCTGATGCAAGGTCTGAACCTGCGAGAAGGGAGACGCGATGGGTAAGTACACGAGGGGTCTCTTGGCGGTGATACTGGCCGTAGTGCTGGTATTGCCCGCCGCAGCATTCGCCATGCTGCCCGAGGCCAACGCCAGGTCCAGTACGGGAATGGACGGGCCGACAGCGAGCGGGCCGACGGTCGTCGACCCCGACACCAGCGGACGCTGGGAAAAATGGGCGGCCGGCCACAGCGGCAATAAGGTGACGACTCAAAACGTCGGTCGAATCTGGACCGACAAAACGGTTGAGGCAACCGGAGAAAACGAAGTGTCAGATTTTGTGACCACGCTTTCGGCGATGTCCTCGACGTCTAATTCAACCGTGACAGTCACCACGCCACTCGACATCGTGCTAGTGCTGGATGCATCCGGCTCGATGAATGATCCTATGGGTGGTGGAGATTCCACCAAGCGTATCGATGCGCTGAAGAGCGCTGCGAAAAGCTTTATCGACACCATCGCCAAACAAAACGAAGGTATCGAGGGTGTCGATAGGCAGCATAAGGTTGCCATTGTTAAGTTTGCGGGTGATGAGACCGACAAAGTTGGAAACGACAAGTACCGCTCCGGCGGCCATAGCTACAACTATTCGCAGACAATGCAAGAGTTGACAGCGTGCACGGTTGGCGGCGCAAAGGGTCTTAAGGGAACGATCGATTCTATCGAGCCTGCTGGCGCTACGCGTGCCGATTATGGTATGAAACAAGCCGAGAAAAACATTAAAACTTTTGGACGCGAGGGCGCCAAGAAGGTCGTTGTGTTCTTTACCGACGGCAAGCCAACGAGCTACAGCGAGTTTGATTCTGATGTCGCCAACGCTGCCGTGACGGCTGCCAAGAGCATGAAGGACGGCAAGGCCACCGTTTATACTATCGGCATCTTTAGCGGAGCGAACCCCGCTGCCGATCCCTCGAATAAGGGAACGAGCGACGTAAATAAGTTCATGCACGCCGTGTCGAGTAACTATCCCAGCGCCACGTCGTATACGAGCGATATGCTTGGTGCGCGCGTGGAAAACTCCGACTACTACAAGTCGGCGACCAATGCCGATGAGCTCAAGAAGGTCTTCGACGACATCTCAAAGGCCATTACGTCGGAAGCACCTCACCCGACCGAAATCCACAAGGGTTACGACGCGACCAAGTCCGGCTACATTACGTTTACCGATGAGCTGGGCGACTTTATGCAGGTCGACGGTTTTATATACAACGGCACGACGTTTGACAAGCCGACAAAGACCGAGGACAACGTCGACACCTACACATTCACGGGTGATGCCGCGAACCTGGTCATCACCGTTCAACATGCCAAAGAGGGCGAGCCTCAGACCGGCGATATCGTAACGGTCAAGATTCCTGCGTCGTTGATTCCGCAGAGCCACTTTAAGAACGAAGACGGCAAGCTTTCGGTCGACAGCGCTCAGCCTATCCGCGTGAAGTACACCTCGAGCGTGAAGAGCGCTGCGCTCGACAACCTGTTTACGCCCGAGAAGGTCACGGGGCTCAAGGACTACATCGAGCATAATACGACCGTCGTTGACGGCGCCAAGACCGTGAATTTCTACGCGAACAAGTGGGCTGCCGGCGCGCTGGGCGATACGGTTGCGACCTTTGAGCCTGCCGACACCAACCGCTACTACTATTTCCAGAAGCAGACGCCCATTTACACGGATAAGGAATGCACGCAGCCTGCAAAGGGTTCCGCGCTGGCTGGCGAGGTTGCCTATTACTACAAGGACGAGTTTGAGGAGCAGGGCGAGAACGACGAGGCCAAGCCCGCCACCGCCGTCATCGAGTTTATCGGTGGCGACGCCGCGAAGTTCGACGGCGCGATTGTTCCCGATGAGAACGGTAACTTGGTGTTTACTGTGGGAACCGCACGCCTGGCCTTTATCGATGAGCTCCACACCATCAAGGAGAGCAACAAGACTCGCACCGCGACCGACGTGCTCAGCCCCAAGTGGAACAACACGTCCGCCAAGGCGACCGCGACGCATGTCAACTCCTACCTGGGCAACAACGGCAAGATTAGCTATAAGTACGACATGACGCCGGCAACGGTGGATACCAAGGCCGACTTTGGCTTGACCAAGGTGCTCGAGGGCCGTCAGTGGAAGGCTGAGGACACGTTTGAGTTTGGGCTGACGTCCGAGGACGGCGCCCCGATGCCCGAGTCCGCGACAGCGCCCGTGGCTGTGTCTGTGACCAAGGACGATCTGGACAACGGCAAGGCGGCCATTGGCTTCGGCACGATCAAATACACCGAGCCTGGCACGTATGTCTACAAGGTCAGCGAAAAGAACGCCGGTACCACGGTTGACGGCATTGCCTACAGCAAGAACGTCGCGGAGATCACCGTGACGGTAACGCCCAACAAGAAGGGCGAGCTCAGCGCTGACGTGAAGGTGACTTGGAGCGAAGCCGACGAGACCGAGTTCAAGAACGTCTACACTGCGGAGCCTGTTGAGTCCAGCGTTACCGACAAGATTGACGTGACCAAGTCTCTGACCGGGCGCGACCTTGCGGCCGGCGAGTTCAGCTTCGAGCTGGCCGAGATCGTGGATAGGGAATTCAAGCCTGTCGAGACCGTTACAAACGACGCCAACGGTAAGGTGACGTTCAACCCCATCAAGTACACCGAGATCGGCCAGCACACCTACAGGCTGCGCGAGGTCCCGGGCGACGCCGACAATGGCATCACTTACGACAGCAAGACCCACACCATCGTGACGACCATCACCGATAACGGCAAGGGCCAGCTGGTTGCCACGCACGAGCTTGAGGACGCCAAGGAAGCCAAGGACGCCAAGAGCATCGAGTTCAAGAACGCCTACACCACGAATGCTGCCGAGGCATCGCTTGTGGGCAAGAAGAATCTACAGGTTCCCGACGACCTGACCCCGGCCGACATCACCGGTAAGTTTACCTTTACCGTGACCGGCGAAGAGGGCGCGCCTATGCCTGCGAGCACGAGCGTGCACAACGACGCCAAGGGCAAGGTCGACTTTGGCAAGATCACCTTTACGCTCGACGACCTTAACAAGGCCCTGGGTGAGAAGCCCGAGAAGCGCGAGCATACCTTTACCTACACGGTGACCGAGTCCGGCGAGGTCGCTGGCGTGACCAACGACGCCAAGCTGTCGCGCAAGGTTTCCTTCACCGTGACCGATAACGGCAAGGGTAAGCTGAGCGTATCCCGTAACCCGGACGGCGATGCGGCATTTACGTTCACCAACACCTATAACGTGACGCCTGTCGAGTCTTGCGTCACTGACCAGATCATCGCGAACAAGGTCCTGACCGGTCGCGACCTCAAGGCTGGCGAGTTCTCCTTCGAGCTCGTTGAGGGCGCCAAGGTCGTCGCTACCGGCACCAACGCCGCCGACGGCAAGATCACGATGGGCGCCGTGAAGTACGACAAGCCTGGAACGCACATCTACACGTTGCGCGAGGTCAACGGCGGAACCACCAGCAAGGGCATCACGTACGGCGACGCCAAGTACACCATCGAGACCACCATTACCGACAAGGGCGATGGCACGCTCAAGGCTGAGCATGTCCTGAAGGACGCCACGGCTGCGACCTTCAAGAACACCTACAGCGTGACCCCGCTCGACGCAGAGCTCGACTTTGATCTGAGTAAGGCTATCGACGGTCGCGACTGGACGGACTCCGACGAGTTCAGCTTTACCATCACCGCCGCCGAGGGCACCCCGCTGCCCGATCCTGCAACCGTGACCGTGAACAAGCACGATGCGAAGGATGGCATCGCTGCCGTCAAGTTCGGCAAGATCCGCTACACGGCTGCCGGAACCTACACGTACGAGATCCGCGAGAACGCGGGTAACGCGGCCGGCATGGCGTATGACGGGCATGTCGCGACCGCCGAAGTGACCGTGACTGAGGACGGCGAGGGCAAGCTGACCGCCAATGTCACCAAGAAGGAAAACGGACGCTTCACCAACACGTACCGCACTGAGCTTAACTACACCGCGGCCGGCGGCCTCAAGCTCAGCAAGAGCCTCTCCGGACGTCCTATGACCGAGGGTCAGTTCACGTTTACCGTGACGCCTGCCGACGAGGCCTCGGCCAACGCGCTTGGCCTGCTGCCCGGAGCCAACAACTTCAAGTCCCCTGCGACGGCAGAGGCAACGGTCGGCCTGATCGACATCCTGGCTGGCCATGAGGTCAAGTTTACGCAGGCTGACGCCGGCAAGACCTTCACGTACACCGTAGCCGAGAAGAATGACGGCAAGCCCGGTTACACCTACGACGACGCCGTGCGTACCGTGACGATCGCCGTCGCCGATGACGGTGCCGGTACGCTTACCGCCACGACGACCGTCTCCGGCGGTCCCGAGGGTACGCATACGACGGTCCACAAGAGCGGTGAGAACAAGGTCGAGAGTGCCCTGGTTCCGTTCCACAACAGCTACAGCGCTACGACCAATACGCCTGGTGGTACCGCTGCTCAGGTTGTCGCCACCAAGACCCTGACCGGTCGTCCGATGGCCGACGGCGAGTTCTGGTTCGGCATTGCCTATCAGGGCGAGCTTGTGGGCTACGAAAACCTCAAGCCTAATATCGGCGGGCATGTGAGCTTTGATGCACTGCACTACGACACCGAGATGCTTGCCAATCTTGAGGCGGCTGGGCTTGCCCATCGTACCGACAAGGACGGTAAGCTCGCTTGGACCATTAACTACACGGCCTACGAAGATTTATTCGGGCTGCCGAATGGCGTTTCCGCTACAACGTGGAGCTTTGGCTTTAAGGTTATCGTTGTCGACAACGGTGACGGTACCCTGACGGCAACGGTCGACTACGGTGGCGTCGAGCCCTTGTTCGAAAACGTCTACGGCGCCGAGGCCGTGGATGCCGCACTCATCGGCACCAAGAAGCTCCAGGCAGCCGAGGGCCTGGCCCCGGCCGACATCGCGGGTAAGTTTACCTTTACCGTGACCGCTGACGAGGCGGGTGCCCCGATGCCCGAGCGCACGACCGCAACCAACGACGCGGCCGGCAACGTGGACTTTGGCAAGATCCACTTTACGCTCGAGGACCTCAACCGCGCCCTGGGCGTGACGGACGATGCGACCGATAAGGCCGAGGCAGACGAAGCTGACGAGGCTGAGGCCGACGAGGCAGAGGCTGAAGAGGCCGACGCCGACGCTGATGCCAACGCCGACGAGCCCAGCGACGAGTCCAAGCCCGCAGCCCCCACCGCTCCGCGCTCGCACACCTTTACCTACACGGTGACCGAGTCCGGTAGCGCCCCTGGCGTGGCCAATGACGCCAACGCCACGC
Organism: uncultured Collinsella sp.; assembly: GCA_902489945.1. Classification (GTDB taxonomy): domain Bacteria; phylum Actinomycetota; class Coriobacteriia; order Coriobacteriales; family Coriobacteriaceae; genus Collinsella. The sequence goes on along the minus strand of CABUBZ010000002.1, from coordinate 59,075 downwards.
GCAAGGTTTCCTACACCGTGACTGACGACGGTGCCGGACATCTGCGCGTCGTGCGCGAGGGTGACGACGGCGCGGCCTTCACGTTCACCAACACCTATAACGTGACGCCTACCGATTCTGTGGTGACCGATCAGGTCAAGACGGTCAAGCGTCTGACCGGACGCGACCTTGCAGCTGGCGAGTTCACGTTTGAGCTGCTCGAGGACGGCGTGGTTGTCGCGAGCGGCACCAACGACGCCAACGGCAACGTGACGCTGAGCCCGATCCGCTACGAGGCGCCCGGCACGCACACGTACATGCTGCGCGAGGCTTGCCCCAACGCGCTCGGCCTGTACAAGGGCGTCACCTATGACGGCACGACCTACACCGTCGTGACCACCGTCTCCGACAATGGCGACGGCACGCTGACCGCGACGCACAAGCTCGAGGGAACCACCGAGTCGGCTGGCTTTACCAACAAGTATCACGCCATGCCCACGCAGGTTTCCATCGGCGCCATCAAGGTGCTTGAGGGACGCGAGCTCAAGAAGGACGAGTTTAGCTTTAAGCTCGTTGGCGAGGACGTCGAGTCCACCGTCACCAACGATGCCGACGGCAAGATCAGCTTCGACAAGTTCGAGTACGACGAGCCCGGAACGTACGTCTACACCATCAGCGAGGTCAAGGGCGACGAGGCCGGTATGACCTATGACAAGTCCGTCTTTACCGCGACCGTCAACGTGGTCGACGACGGCGAGGGCAACCTCAAGGCGAGCGTCGCCTATACCAAGGGCGACAAGAGTGTCGAGGGCATCGTGTTCAACAACACGTACAAGAAGCCCGAAACGCCCGTACCGACGCCCGACCCCGGTACGTCCAAGACCGTGACGAACATCGTCAAGACGGTCAAGGGCTATCTGCCCACCACGGGTGACCAGCAGGCAGCCGCGCTGCTCATGGCATTTGTCATCGCCATGGCTGGCGTCGGAGCCCTGGTCTGGGGTATCCGTAAGCGCTAGGCACGCTGGTAGCGCCCGGGGCCAAAAGGCCCCGGGCGGCCGGCGGGGAGCCAGAAATGTAGCCCCCACCCCACCCCCAGCCGCCACGGAGGCATCTCCCTCCTCCGCGGCGGCATTTTTGTGCGTGGGGGAGGTGGGTGCGCCACGAAACCGGCCCATCTACTACGTTTGGCCCCTTACCTCCAACCATGCCAAAAAACGCCAAAACATAACCGCAGGTAGAACGCCTGCGGTTATGCTCAAAACGAAGGTATGGTCAGGGGTGTCGAGTCAAACGTAGTAGATGGGCCGGTTTCGTGGCGCGCGGTTCCGGCTGATCCCTTGGGGGCGGAGGAAAACGGATCATTTTGGTCCCGTGAGGCTGGCGGAGGCACTCGTGCAGGGCCGCCCGAACAAAACTATGCCGGTTTACGGGGCTGAGTCACGAGTCCCCAACCATGCCGATATTCGTGAAAATAAAATCGCAGGTAGACGAGCCGTCATTTTGCAGAAAACGCGGGTATGGATGGGGGTCCTGAGTTTAGCCCCGTAAACCGGCATAGTTTTGAAATGGTATTAAATCGGTGGCAGCCATTTTGCTATGCCGGGGCGGTCAGTCGTTGGGCAACTACCCTCGCAGGTAGGCGATGGCGATCTGCGTGCGGTTGCGCAGGCCCATCTTTGCAAGGATCGAGCTGATGTGGTTGCGCACGGTGCCTTCGCCCATGTAGGCGGTGGCGGCGATCTCCTTGTTGTCGAGGCCGCGGGCGATGAGCTCGGCGACTTCGAACTCGCGGTCGGTTAGGCCGGCAAAGGCTGTGGGCCGGCGGGGCGCGTCGGCTTCGGTGCCCGCCCCATTAAAATCGATATCCTCGATCGCCTTGCCCTCGAGCACGCGTTTGCCATCCATGACCTGTGCCAACGCCGGCGGAATGGCGGCGACATCGGTCTTGATCAGGTAGCCGCGGGCGCCCAGTTTAAGCGCCGACACAATGTACTCGTCATCCGAGAATGTCGTCAGAAACACCACGCGCGCCGTGGGGTCGCGCTCAAGGATTTCGCGTGCCGCCGAAAGGCCGTCGCGTCCCGGCATCTGAATGTCGAGCAGCGCGATGTCGGGCGCGTGCTCGCTGTAGAGCGCGACCGCCTCGTCGCCATTGGCGCCGGTGCCCACCACTTCGATCTGCGGCTGGGCGCCCAGGATAATCTTGAGCGAATCGACCACTAAGCGGTCGTCGTCGACAACGATGAGCCTCATCGGTCCTCATCTCCTTGCTGTTTGGGAACGGTGGCAAACACGCGCCAGCCGCCGGCGCTGGCACGCGGGCCGGCGGTGAAGGTGCCGCCAAGCGCCTCGATGCGCTCGCGCATGGAGGCGAGCCCCATGCCCTCCGCAGCGCCGCGGCCGCTTGCTTGGACCCCGCCCGCGCCATCGTCGGTAACGACAAGCTGGTAAAACGACGGATGTTCCATGCATCGTACGGTGACGGTCTGGGCGCAAGCGTGGCGCATGGTATTGGAGAGTGCCTCGCGCAGGACCGCTGCAAAGCAGTTGGCGACATTTGCGGGCGCATGCTCGGCCAAAACTTCAAGCTCAATCTGCGGGCCGCCGTCCGAGCGCGCGCCTTCAACAATGCGTTCGAGCTGCACGGAAAGGTCGACGGCGTTGTCGTTGAGCGCGTGGACGCTGGTGCGCACAAGCTGGAGCGCCTCGTCAACCGTGCGTTTAACGTCGGCGAAATCGGCGGCGACGCCAGACTCGTCGGCGTGGACCACGCGTAGGGCTTCGGCCTGCAGCGAGGCGCGCGTGAGCTGGTGCCCGACGTTATCGTGGATCTCGCGCGCGATGCGGGCGCGTTCGGCGAGCGTCGCGAGCTCGACTTCGTAGTCCTGGCGGTCGGCAAGGTCGCGGTTGCGCGCTTCGAGCGCGAGGGCTCGTTCTTGCAGCCCGTCGCGGGTACGGCGCATGCGCTGTTGCTCGCGCTCCAGCTGGGCGGTACGTAGCGATAGCAAGGTGGCGGCAACCGAAAGGATGGCGGTCGGCAGGAGCGTTCGGGTGGTGAGCGCGCCGCCGCGAAGGTCCGCGACAAGCGCGCAGACAAACACGGCGCCAATCACCAGCGCGGGCCAGATGCGTTCACGGCGCACGCGTCGCGCGATGTCATAGAGGGCGAGGGGCGCAAACGGCACAAACGGCGGTATAAAGACGGCCGCGATGATGTAAACGTAGCCCGCGGCCTCGCTTGCACGGCGCGTGCGTTCATCCTGTGCCACCTCGGCCAGCGAGGTGGCAATAACGCCAAGGCAAAACGCCGCGACTAGGCGAGCGTCCACAGCAAGACCCATGGCGGCCGCAATACAGCACGCCAGCACGATCGATTTGTCGAAAAGCCTGTTCATACGGGTATTGTACGCGAAGCCGCGCGTGGTGGAGGGGCCGCCTGCGCAACTGTGACATTCCTCCCATGCGGCAAATCGGGGGCGTCGGCAGGCCACGCGGCCAAGCCTCGCACTCGTGACAAAGCTCACTGGTGCGCGCCGGCGGCTCCTGCGATGATGCAATCGTACCGGGCCGCAATCAACGGAAGGGCCGCCTCATGACAGACATCGTCCACGTCGAAAACCTCGTCAAGCGCTATGACGATCTTATCGCGCTCGACCACTTTAACCTGAGCATCGCCCCCGGCGAGATCTTTGGCCTGCTCGGCCCCAACGGCTCGGGCAAAACCACGTCCATCAACTGTATCCTGCAGCTGCTTGCCTACGATAAGGGCACCATCGAGTTGTTCGGCGAGCCCATGACGCCCGCCCGCTACGACCTCAAGCGCCGCATCGGTGTGGTGCCGCAGCAGGTGGCGGTGTTCGACGAGCTCACCGTGCGCGAGAATATCGACTATTTCTGCAGCCTTTACGTTAGCGACCGTAAGCGCCGCCGTGCGCTCGTGGACGAGGCGATCGACTTTGTCGGCCTGGGCGACTTTGCCAAGTTCCGCCCCGGCAAGCTCTCGGGCGGCCTGGCACGTCGCCTCAACATTGCCTGCGGCGTTGCGCACAAGCCCGAGCTCATCTTCTTTGACGAGCCCACGGTGGCAGTCGACCCGCAGAGTCGCAACGCCATCCTGGAGGGCATCTGCCGCTTGCGCGACGAGGGCGCTACGGTGGTGTATACCAGCCATTACATGGAGGAGGTCGAGCAGATTTGCAGCCGCATCATGATCATGGACGGCGGACGTGTGCTGGCGCAGGGCACCAATGACGAGCTCAAACGCATGATTCAGATGGGCGAGCGCGTGACGGTCGAGGTCGGCGCCGTCGAGCCCGCCACGGTCGAGCGGCTGCGTGCCCTCGAGCACGTGCTCAGCGTTGAGCTTTCCGGCGGCGAGCTCGTCTGCACCTGCGAAGCGAGCCCGCACAATCTGGTCGACATCCTCGACACGCTGCGCGCTGCCGACGTGGCACTCGGCCGCGTGTGGAGCGAGCCGCCGACCCTCAACGACGTGTTCCTCGAGATCACCGGCCGCGAGCTGCGCGACTAGGGGGCAGTCATGTTCAACACCATCATCACTACGGTCAAGACGCTGCTGCGCCGGCCGAGCACGTGGGTCTGGGGCGCTCTCTTTCCCATCGCACTTTCCACGATGTTCATGTTTATGTTTGCGAATCTGAGCTCCGACGGCACGGTCGACCCGGTACCGGTTGCCGTCATAGCGGACGAGGCCTGGGACGCCTCGACCTTTAAGGACGTGGCGACGTCGCTTGCCAAGGAGAGCGACAATCAGCTGCTCGAGATCCACGAGTGCGACGACGCAGCCGATGCGAACCGTGCGCTTAAGGCCGGCGAGGTCGCGGGCATCTATACGGTCGACGACGCAGGCGCACCCAAGCTCACACTGCTATCGAGCTACGACAGCTCGCGCGCATCATCGGTGCTCACCGATCGCAGCATCCTGGAGACGGTGGCAAGCTCGTATACACAAAATGCCGAGCTCATGTCCCAGATTGCCCAGGACAACCCGGCGGCACTCGCCGACCCCGAGGCGGTTGCGCGCGCCCTGTCGCTCGAGGGCGGCACCCGTCGCGTGAGCCTTACGCGCACCACGCCCGGCGGCACGGTCATCTACTATTACGCGCTCTTTGGCCTGGTCGCGATGATGTCTGCCGAGTTTGCCGCCTTGAGCGTCGTCGACCTGCAGCCCAATCTGTCGGGCCTTGGTGCGCGTCGCTGCGTGGGCGGTCTTTCCAAGACGGCGTCGCTGGCCGGCATCTTTGTCGGCTCGTGGCTGGTTTCCTTTGCTTCGATGACGATCGCGATTGGCTACGTGCGCGTGGTCGTGGGCGTCGACTTTGGCGGGCGCGAGGGGCTGTGTCTGGTGGGCGGTGCCGCTTCCGCGCTTGCCGCCACGGGCCTGGGGCTCTTTGTGGGCACGCTCCCCGTTAAGGGCGGCAAGGCGTCCAAGTCGGGCATCCTCACGGGCTTTGCTACCACGTGCGCCCTGTTCGCCGGCCTCTACGGCGAGTCGGCGATGGCACTTGCCGACGACGTCGCCCGCGCCTGCCCGGCCGAGTGCTGGTTCAACCCCGTCAAGCTCATCTGCGACATGTTCAACCGCCTGTATTTCTTTGAGGACCTGGGTCCCTTTGCCGTTCGCGCCGGCGCGCTGGTCCTTATGGCGCTGCTGTTCGTTGCCGCCGCCACGCTGATCTTTGGAAGGAGCCGCTATGAGCACCTTTAAGACCGCGCTTCGCATGGCGCTGGCGCACCCGTTCTACCTGCTTATCTACACGGTGTTCATCTCGCTCATGGGCGTATTCATCGCGGCCTCGGTGAGCTGGAACTCGTCGCAGCTCACCGAGTACAAGCCCTACGATGCTAACGTGATCGTGGTCGACCGCGACGACAGCGACCTTTCGCGTGCGCTTACCAAGCATCTGGGTTCGCGCTTCGAGCTGGTCACGGGCGTCGGCGACGACACCTACGACCTTTCGGACGCGCTCTCCAAGAGTAACAGCGCCAAGGGTAGCGCCGACTGCGTGTTCTTTATCCCGGAGGGGTTTGAGGGCGACCTCGTTGCAGCCGCCCGCGCGGGGGAGTCCCTGCCCAGGCTTGATGTGACCTACGGCGCCGGCACCATGGCGGCGGCGCTTTCGTCTGCCGAGGCCTCGCGCTGGATCTCGCTCGCGGGTGCTGCGGCGGCCCTAGAGCCCGCCGCCTCTAACGGCAGCGTCGCCAAGGCTGCCGAGCATGCGGCCGCCAAGCGCGCCAAGGTCGAGGTCGAGCAGGTCAAGGTCGACTCGACTGCCGCCGCCACGCTCGAGTCGTACTTCAACTTTGGCGCGTACGCGATCATCTCGTCGGTCATCGTGTCGGTGGGACTGGTGTTCTCGGGCATGAACGAGCCCGAGCGCGTGCGCCGCATGGAGGCCGGCCCGGTCTCCGAGCGCCAGCGTTCGCTTGCCGTGTTCGCGGCCGCTGCCGTGCTCACCGTCTGTATCTGGTTTGTTTCGAGCATGATGGGCGTCGTGGGCTTTGCCGGCGCGGTCGCCGAGGTCGGCGCAGGGCGTGTGTGTCTGGCGCTGGCGGCGACGTTTGCCCTGGCGTGCACGCCTTTGGCCGTTGGCTTTGCCCTTTCGAGCCTGGGTGCGCGCGAGGAACTGCTCAACGGTGTGGGCAACCTGCTCGGCATGCTCATGACGTTTTTGGGCGGTGCCTGGATGCCGCTGTCGCTGATGGGCCCGGCCGTGCAGACCGTGGCGCACTTTGTGCCGACATATTGGGTGAACGACGCGATCGGCAAGGCGCTTGCCTCGGATTTGACGTCCGCCGTGCTGGGCGACATCGCCTGCGACCTAGGCGTCACCGTGCTCTTCGCAGCAGCGATCGCCGCCGTAGGCCTAGCCCTCGCCCGCGCCAAATCCCGCGCCTAGCCACCTAGTCATCGGATACTCATTGGGGACAGACTTAAACGACCAAAAGTATTCATTGGGGACAGACTTAAATGACTAGCCATCGGGGGCAGATAAGGAGCGTCCCCAGCTGCCGGGTGGCGAAAGAGTGTCCTCAACAGCTAGTCATTTAAGAACGTCCCCAATGACTAGTCTGAAATAAATCCCAAGCCTCGCTCCAAAATAGTTCGCCAAGGTTTACTATTACGCTCATAAAGTAGTATGAGGCTAACAATGGGGGATACCATGGCAACGCAGAAAGCCTACGTCCAGGTCAAGGGGCTCAAGAAGCACTACGGCGACGGTGATGCGCGCCTGACGGTACTCGATGGCATCGACGCGTCCATCAACCGCGGCGAGATCTGCGTCATGCTGGGGCCCTCGGGCTCGGGCAAGTCGACCTTTCTCAACCTGATCGGCGGCCTGGAGGATGCTGACGGCGGCTCCATCATGGTGGACGGCTGCGACCTCACGGTGCTCAAGCCTACCGACCTTGGCGAGTATCGCCGCCGTGAGCTGGGCTTTGTCTTCCAGTTCTACAACCTGGTGCCCGACCTCACCATTAAGGAAAACATCGAGGTTACGGCGCACCTGTCCAAAAACCCGCTCAATGTCGACGACCTGCTGCGTTCTCTGGGCCTCTACGAGCACCGCAACAAGTTTCCGCGCCAGGTCTCAGGCGGTCAGCAGCAGCGCTGCGCCATCGGCCGCGCACTCGTCAAAAACCCGGGCCTGCTGCTGTGCGACGAGCCCACGGGCGCACTTGACTACAAGACGTCCAAGGAAATCTTGCAGCTCATGGAGGATGTCAACCGCACCTACGGCTGCACCATCATCATCGTCACGCACAACGCCGCCATCGCTCGCATGGCCAACCGCGTGCTGCGCCTGCGCGACGGGCGCATCGTCGAGGATGAGCTCAACGAGTCGCCCATCGCGGCCGCCGAGCTCGATTGGTAGGCGGCGCCATGACACCTCTCGCAAAACGTCTCCCGCGCGAGCTGCGCCGCAATATCGGCAAGTACCTGGGCATCTTTTTGCTTATGTGCGGAAGCATCGCCCTTACCTCGGGCTTTTTGCTCGCAGCGCATTCTATCGGCTGCCTTATCGACGACATGCGCGATGCGTACACGATTGAGGACGGCCGCGTGACCACCTCCTTCGAGGCCACTAAAGACCAGCTCAAGGCCGCCGAGGACGCGGCCGACGACGTCGGCGGCGTCACGCTCTACAAGAATTTCTCCATCGACGCCATCATCAAAAAGACCGCCGGCGACGACGGCACCAAGCGCACGCTGCGCACCTATGCGCATCGCACCAAGGTCGATATCGCGTCCTACTGTGAGGGCAAGGAGCCCAAGGCGGATGACGAGGTGGCCATCGACCGTGTCTTCGCCACCAACAACGACCTCGCCGTGGGCGATAAGGTTGAGCTTGAGGGCCGCACCTACACCATCTGCGGCATCATGACCCAGCCCGATAGCCAGGCGCTGTTCCTCAACAATTCGGACTTTACGGTGAACACCATCACCTATGGTGTGGCCGAGGTCGCCGATGCCGGCTTTGCCGCGCTCGAGGATGCCGGCGGCGCGCCTGCCTACACCTACTCCTTTACCTTTGCCGATCGCGATCTCTCCACCGCGGACCGCACCGATGCCGAGCAGGATATGGTGGAGGCACTGACCGACGCCGATGCGCGCGTGGATGACCTCATCGACGCCGATTCCAACCAGGGCATTGGCTACGCGCGTGACGACGTGGACGGCGACTCCATGATGTGGATGACGTTGCTCGACATCATCATCGTGATAATGGCATTTGTCTTTGTGGTCCTTACCGACGCCACCATCGAGGAGGAGAGCGCCATCATTGGCACGCTGCTCGCCAGCGGCTATCGTCGACGCGAGATTGTGCTGCACTACCTTGCGCTTCCCGCCATCGTGGGCGTGGTCGCGGCGCTTTTGGGCACTGCGCTCGGCATTGCGTTCTTTACCGAGCCCATGCGCAGCCTCTATTACGGTTCGTACAGCCTGCCGCCCTTCCAGGTGTACTGGAGCTGGGAGATCTTTGTGAAGTGCGCCGTGGTTCCCGCCGTCGCGCTCATCCTCATCACGCTGGTGGGTCTGCTTCGCAAAATGGGCAAGACGCCGTTGCAATTCCTTCGTCACGAGGCGAGCGGCAAGTCTGGTACCAAGCGTGGTATGCAACTGCCGGAGCGCATGGGCTTTGTTTCCCGCTTCCGCCTGCGTATCTTCCTGCGCAATCTGGGCAACTTCGCCACGCTCTTCGTGGGCATTGCGTTTGCTTCGCTGCTGCTGCTCTTTGGCCTGGCGATTCTGCCCACGATGACGCACTATGCGGACAATCTCGAGACGAGTCTGGTCGCCGAGCACCAGTACACGCTCAAGGCGCCGCTGGAGCTCGAGGGCACTGCCGAGGAGCGTGAGCAGTGGTCGGCACTCGAGCGCTTGCAGTCGGTTGACGGCGCGCTGCTTTCCGCCGCCCAGGATGCCGATGACGAGCTTGACGACGCGGCCGATACAGCGCAGACGGCAGCCGATGCCGCGACCGCGTTTCCGTCTGCCGAGAGCCTGACCGCAGCGAAGAACGCGCTTGCCAAGGTTCAGGACAAGAAGGATGCGCTTTATGCGTGCCTCGATGACCTTGCCGATGCCCTCGGCTGCAACCGCGACGAGGCTATCGACCTGATCGACAAGGCCTCTAAGATCGACACTGACAACGACGATATCCACCCGATCAATACGACCGACAACGGCGCGGGTACAATCGCGCAGGCCGAGAAATACGCCGTCTACCAGCTGCAATACGACCGCGGCGATGGTAATGGCGAGGAGACGATTTCCGTCTACGGCATCTCGCCCGATTCGCGCTACTGGGAAGACCTCAACGTCGGCGATGGGCGCGTCGTCTTTGGCGACGGTCTGCTCGATAAGTTTGGCTGGAGCGAGGGCCAGAAGGTCACGCTCGGCGACAAGTACGAGGGCGAGCATTATTCCCTTGAGTACGCGGGCAAGGACTGTGCCTGGGGCTCCAAGTCGGACATGAATATCTATATGAGCATCGACGATTTTAACGAGCTGTTCGACAACGATGCCGCCTACTTTAACGGCTATGTGAGCGACGAGAAGCTCGACCTCGATGCTCGTTACTTTGCCGGCGACATCACGCCCGACGACATGCACGCCGTGGGCGACCAGTTCATCGGCATGATGAGCAAAATGATCGGCATGATGGTCGGGCTCGCGGTGTTTATCTTCCTGCTGTTTATGTACCTGCTGACCAAGGCTGTGATCGACCACAGCGCCCGGTCGATTAGCTACATGAAGGTCTTTGGCTATCGCGATAGCGAGATCTCGCATCTGTACATCCGCTCGATCACGCTGTGCGTGGCGGCATCGCTCGTGCTGAGCCTGCCGGTCATTATTGGCTCGCTCACGGCCATCTTCCGCTCGATGCTGCTCGCCTACAACGGCAATATCGAGATCTACGTGCCCGCTTGGTCCATGGCCGCATGCGTCGGCATCGGCTTTGCGACCTACCTGGTCGTGGCGCTGCTGCACACGCGCTCTATCAAGCGTGTGAGCCTCTCCGAGGCGCTCAAGGTTCAGGAATAGGAGGGCTCATGGCCAGATCGGCAGAAGAGCTCAAGCAGCTTTCCGTCAAAGAGTTCACCGAGGCGGCGAAGATCTACGAGTCCGGCCATGCCGGGATCTACGAGATGTGCAAGGACGACTATCCGCAGATGCTCGAGGAGCTCGCGCTCGAGCCGTTCGAGGACGTGCTCGACGTGGGGTGCGGAACCGGAGCAGTCCTGGAGCTGCTGCACGGGGAATACCCGGGCAAGCACCTGACGGGGCTCGATCTCACGCCCAAAATGATCGAGGCGGCATGCGCCAAGCAGCTCGGAAACGTCCGCTTCGTCGTCGGGGACGCCGAAGCCCTGCCCTTCGAGCCGCAAAGCTTCGACGCCGTGCTCTGCTCCAACAGCTTCCATCACTATCCGCACCCCGAGAGGTTCTTCGCCGAGGCGGCCCGAGTCCTGCGCCCCGGCGGGCGCCTGATTCTCCGCGACTACACGTCGGGCGACTTCGTGGTATGGCTCATGAACACCTTTGAGCTGCCGTTGGCGCGCCTCGCGGGTCACGGTGATGTCCGGATCTGCAAGGTGTCCGAGCTTCGCGCGCTCGCCGAGAGGGCCGGATTCCTCCTGCTCAAGCTCGAGGCGCAGAAAGGCTTCCGTGCCCACCTGGTTGCGCGCAAGCCCTCCTAGGCCGACCATACATCACACGCATTTTGGGACGGGGGATTTTGTCCCACGCGACGCCTTTCCTGCCAGACGCCGATGACGTGCTGCATGCCCAGGCTCACGCAGGCGATGGCGACCCAGCAGCAGGCGCCCAGCAAGAGTGGTCATTGGGGACAGACTTAAATGACTAGTCATCGGGGGCAGTCTTTGCCGATTCGCCGGTTCGCCGGCCGGGCTGGCAAGGGCTGTCCCCAACTGCCGAGTGTCGAAAGAGTGTCCCCAATGACTAGGTGCCATACTTGACTTTAACTCTGCTTTAACTGGTACCATCCCTTATGTCTGTAACGCCATATAGACCGAGGGGATAGATCTATGACCGCAACTGCACCCGCAGCACCCGCTAAGGTGTACTTTACGAACCTGCGCACGCATGCTCGCGAGAGCCAGCTCGACAAGCTCAAGCGCCTCATCCGTCACGCCGGTATCGAGCAGATTGACTTTGAGAACAAGTTCGTCGCCATCAAGATTCACTTTGGCGAGCTGGGCAACCTGAGCTTTTTGCGCCCCAACTACGCCCGCGCCGTCGCGGATGTCGTGAAGGAGCTGGGCGGCAAGCCCTTCCTCACCGACTGCAACACGCTCTATGTCGGTAGCCGTAAAAACGCGCTCGAGCACATCGACACCGCCTACCAGAACGGCTTTACCCCGTATGCCACGGGTTGCCAGATCATCATCGCCGACGGCCTCAAGGGTACCGACGAGGAGCTCGTCCCGGTCGAGGGCGGCGAGTACGTGCACGAGGCCAAGATCGGTCAGGCACTCATGGATGCCGATATCGTGATCAGCCTCACCCACTTTAAGGGCCATGAGCAGGCCGGCTTTGGCGGCGCCATGAAGAACCTGGGTATGGGAGGCGGCAGCCGCGCCGGCAAGATGGAGCAGCATGCCGCCGGCAAGCCGAACGTCGCGACCGAGCACTGCGTTGGCTGCCATGCCTGCGAAAAGATCTGCGCGCACAACGCTATCTCGTTCGACGACACCCGCGAGCGCGAGCTTGCCAACGGCAACACCCGCACGGTGCACGTCGCCGCTATCGACCACAATCGCTGCGTGGGCTGCGGACGCTGCATTGCGGCATGCAACCAGGACTGCATCAAGCCCGGCTATGACGCCGCGGCCGATGTGCTCAACTGCAAGATCGCCGAGTACACCAAGGCCGTTGTCGACGGCCGCCCGAGCTTCCATATCTCGCTTGCCATGGATATCAGCCCCAACTGCGATTGCCATCCCGAAAACGACACGCCTATCGTCAACGATATCGGTATGTTTGCGAGCTTCGACCCGGTCGCCATCGACCAGGCCTGCGCCGATGCCGTCATGGCATCCGAGCCGCTGCCCAACACCGAGCTCACCGATAGCGCGGCCAAGATGGAGCATAACCACGAGCATCTGGAGGGCGAGCAGGCCAAGGACCCCTTCTGCATCACGCATCCCGACACCGACTGGCGCGCGTGCATTGCGCACGCCGAAAAGATCGGCCTGGGCACGAGCAAGTACGAGCTCATCGAGGTTAAATAGCGTCGTCCTATTGGACAAAGAACGCGATTTTGTTGCGTAACTCAATCAAAAACCGCCTGTGAGCACGGTGCTCGCAGGCGGTTTTTCGGAAGTATGCGGCAAATTCTGAGACTGCCGAGCGCACGACGTTTTTTGGCAACAAAACCCCTGATAAATTGTTGGTAAAACTGCGGTCCGGTTGGCAGTTCCGGATTTTGCCGCATACTTCCGAAAATAGGGGGTTAGGTAAATCCCCAGACGCCGCTTTTTCCCTAAAAATTCCTATCGAGGAAGTTGTTGACCGTATTCCAGTAGAGCTTGGGGTCAACTTGCGCACTCTTGGCGTGGGTGGCGCCATGGATGGTGAGCTTTTGCTTGACCTTGCTGGCGCACGCGTCGTAGTTTTGGTCGAGCATGTCGTACGGCACAAAGGTGTCCTGATCGCCGTGGATAAACAGCATGGGAACCGTCGCGTGTTTGAGTTGCTCCACACTGCTTGCCTTATGAAAGTCGTAGCCTGCGCGCACGTTGCATACCAAGTTTGCCACATCGAGCAAGGGAAAGCTGGGCAGGCCGAACACGTCCTTGAGCTGCAGAGAGAACTCGTCCCAAACACTCGTATAACCGCAATCCTCGATAATGCATTTTACGTTTGCGGGCAGAGATTCCCCTGCGACGTTCATGGCGGTTGCCGCACCCATCGACTCGCCAAAGACCAGGATGCGCGCCTCGGGGTCAGCCTGAACGATTCGCTCGATCCATGCGACGATGTCGAGGCGCTCGGGCCAGCCCATGCCGATATAGTCGCCGCCGGAGCGCTCGTGGGCGCGGGCGGCGGGTGCGAGTACGTTCATGCCGCGGTCATGGAATCGTTTAGCGTATCGGGCCATACCGATGGGCTCATCGGTGTATCCGTGTAGGCAGACAGCGTAATTGTGTGTGGTCTCTGGGGCGGCAAAATACCAAGCGGCAAGCTCGGTTCCGTCATCTGCGGTGAGGCTGCTGCTCTCGCGGTTCTCTTTAAACCACGCTCGCGCCTCGGTTTCCTCGGTATCCGGTTGCTCACCTTTTTTGTCGTCTTTGCCATCCTGCATCATCTTCATGGTGTACGGCGCTTGGGGGTTCAGGGCAAAGTCAAACAAAAAGTTGCCGGCAAATCCGAGCAACGTGACAACGAGCGCCAGCGCAACAACGACGGTTATCTTAAGCTTTCGATGGGGGTGTGCGCTTTGAGGCATTTACGGTTCTCCTTAAAGATGTTAATACATCAACATTTAAAACAAGCGCATTATGGATGTTCGACGTTGATGCGTCAACAAGCAAAGAATGGGTAAACAAAGGGCCACATATGGTGCAAATTTCGCACGTACCCAGACGCTTTGATATAGTATTGAGAACTATTTACATTGGAGGATGTAACCGGCATGTCCGATTCGAGCGACAGTTCCAAGCCGCGACCTGGGGCCGCGGCCGTTCCGCACTACACGGTGGGCGAGGAGATCATGAACTCCGTCACCCATGGTGTCGGTTGCCTGCTGGGCATCGCAGGCCTTGTGCTCCTGATCGTATTTGCCGCTCTTCGCGGTGGCGGTCCGGCGCATATGGCCGCGGCAATCGTCTACGGCGCCAGCATTATTCTCGAATACCTTGCCTCCACGCTCTACCATGCGATTCAGCCCGCGGGCGCCAAGCGCGTGTTCCGCATCATCGACCACAGCTGCATCTACCTGCTCATAGCTGGCAGCTATACGCCGTTTTGCCTCATCACGCTGGCAAACGACGGTGGCCCCGTGCTGTTTTTTGCCGTATGGGCCATCGCCATTATCGGCATCGCCCTCGAGTGCTTTCTGCGCGAGCGCCAGCCGCACTGGGTAAGCGGCCTGGTCTATCTGCTGATGGGCTGGCTCGTCGTCTTTAAGCTGCCCGAGCTCGTGTCGCTGCTCAACCCCGTGGCACTTGCCCTGCTCGCTGTCGGCGGCGTGTGCTACACCGTGGGCGTGCCGTTCTACATCGCTAAAAATGTGCGCTACCTGCACAGTGTGTTTCACCTGTGGGTGCTCGCCGGCAGTATCTTCCAGTTCATGGCGGTGATCCTCTTCGTAATCTAGCGATCGCGTCTGTGCCCGCGGACCTATCCAAGCGGCCGCCGGGCGCAACTGCCCTATCCGTCACCTACGCTTACTACCTAACGTCCCGAATCTTGGAGGTTCGAGAAACTCCCGATGGACATAACCATCTCCCTTATTACCACGCTCGTCCTGACGCTTATCAACGGCTACTTCTCCATGTCCGAGATGGCTCTCACCACGGCTAAGCGCGCCGTGCTGGAGCACGATGCCGAGGAGGGCGATAAGCGCGCCGAGCGCGCCGTCCAGCTCGCCGCCGATTCCGATCAGCTGTTGGCCACCATCCAGGTCGCCATCACGCTCGTGGGCTTCGCCTCGTCCGCCGTCGCCTCGACGAGTCTGTCCGACCCGCTTGCCACGTGGCTCATGAGCTTTGGTATCGCGCCGCTTTCCGCCATCGCGCGCGGCCTGGCGCCGGTCATCATCACCGTCGCCGTCGCCTTTGTGTCCATCGTGATCGGCGAGCTCGTACCCAAGCGCATTGGCCTCGCTAACGCCGAGGGCGTGTCCAAGCAGGCCGTGGGGCCGCTTTCCGTGTTCCAAAAGATCGCCCGCCCGCTCGTGTGGCTGACCGGCGCTTGCTCCGATGGTCTGGCTCGCATCCTGCGCATCAAGAGCGCCGACGATCGCCAGAACGTCTCGGAGGAAGAGATCAAGTACATGGTCTCGGAGCAGGACGACCTGCTCGACGAGGAAAAGCGCATGATCCACGAGATCTTCGACCTGGGCGACACCGTTGCCCGCGAGGTTATGGTGCCGCGTGTGGACACCACCATGTGCGAGGACGACGAGACGGTCGCCGACGTGCTGTCCACCATGCGCCAGACCGGCTTCAGCCGCATCCCGGTGTACCACGAGGATCCCGACAACGTCGCGGGCATCGCGCACATCAAGGACCTGATTCAGCCCGCGCTCGACGGCAAGGGCGACCAGCCCATCGCCGGTTTTTTGCGCGATGCCACCTTTGTGCCCGACACCAAGGACATCCTGCCGCTGCTGTCCGAGATGCAGACTTCGCACGACCAGATCGTAGTGGTCGTGGACGAGTACGGCGGCACGGCCGGCATCATCACCATCGAGGACATCGTCGAGGAGATCGTCGGCGAGATCGAGGATGAATTCGACCCCGACAACAAGTACCTCACGCGCCTTTCGCGCCGTGAGTGGCTCGTCGATGGGCGTTTTTCGTGCGATGACGCGATTGAGCTTGGTTGGCCGCTCGAGGAAAGCGATGATTATGAGACCATCGCCGGCTGGATTTTGGAGCTTTGCGACTCGGTGCCCGACATCGGAGAGGTGTTTGAGGTTGCGGGGTACAAGTTTAAGGTGCAGTCGATGCGTGGCCAGCGCATCTCGCTTATTCGCGTGATCGCTCCGGCCGAAACCGATAAGAAGGATTTCGAGTCTTCGGCAGAGAAGCCGGCGGCGTCGGGTGCGGGCTCTGTGGATCCGCACGATGGCGACGAGTAGGGCAAGGAAGAGTAGGGGAGAGTTATGGCAGGCCTGTTCAACATCCTTAAGGTCACCGTCAGCGAGGACAAGATCTGCGCGCATGTGCTGGTGAACCCCGGCATGCCGCTCATGACCTCGGAGGATATCGAGGCCACGGCGCGCGTGTATTACCTGGTGCCGGCGATTGCCAAGCACTTGTGTCTGGGTGATTCCGGTCGTGAGTTCCAGGACTGCATGGGCCAGACCGAGCTTTGCCACCTGCTTGAGCACGTGACGGTCGAGCTCATGAACGAGACCGGTCTTGCGGGCAGCATTTCGTGCGGCCGCACCCGCGTGAGCGAGCACGACGAGCGCGTCTTTGAGATTGAGCTTTCGTGCCCTGATGATGCGCTGACCATCGGTGCGCTGTCTTCGGCCACCTTTATGATGGACTGGGCCTACCTGCACGCCGACCAGCCGGCTCCCGACGTGGAGGGCACGGTCGCGGGCCTGCGCAACCTGGTGCTGGGCATGCGCGCCGAGGCCGAGGGCAAAGATCCGCACGAGGCCGTCGCCGTCGCGAATGGCGAGGGCGTGGCAGAGGATGCTGTTGAGGGCGACGCCGCTGTTGACGGTGAAACCGCCACCGAGCCCGTTTCCGATACGGTTGCCGAGTCTGAGTCCGAGCCTGCCGAGCACCAGGGCGTTCCCAGTTTTGACGACGAGCCGCAGGTGGCTATTGATACCGAAGGCGCGACCGTCGAGAGCCACGAGGTCCCCGCTGCCGTCTTTGGCGGTGCGGCAACGGTTCCGGCAGGACCTGCGCACGAGGGCAGCCTGCCGCTCGTGGACGGCTCCGGCGAGGACCCCGCCGCCACGGTGACCATGCCGGCCCTGCCGCGGGAGTAAGCTCACGCGTTTATCGCCGCCGTCTACCTGCGCTTTTACCGTACGCAGATGAGCGGGGCGGCAAGTGTTGCGCTGCGGGTATAATGGACAGCATTCAAACGGTGGGCACCGAGGTGCCCGCAGGAGAGGAATGATCATGGGAAAGACTTTCAGCTTTGTCTCCGGCGCGCTCTTTGGTGCTGCCGCCGGCGCTATCATCGGCGTTGCCCTGGCCCCGCGTTCGGGTGCCGAGACCCGCGCCATGGCTGCCGATATCGCCAACGATGCTTGGGATAACATGCGCGACACCTACGAGCACGGTGCCGAGGAGGCCCGCGCCGCGGTTAGTGACTTCGGCCCGATGGTCGATGCCAAGACCGATGACCTGCGTGCCAAGGTCGACTTGGCCCGTGAGCGCATGGATCAACTGCGCGAGCAGCTCAACGATGCCATCTCGGGTGGCAACGTGACGCCCGCCGCCGATGTCGTGGTCGAGAACGCCGTCGAGGCCGACACCGAGGCTGCGGAGCCTTCGACCGAGGCATAATGCGCACCGGGGATTTTGTCGGCATCAAGGTTTACCGCAAGCCCGCCGAGGACAAGCGTACTAAAAAGGACGGCACGCCGCGCAGCCCCAAAAAGCTCGGTAAGATTCACTTTCCGGTCTTTTCGCCGGGCGGCACGCGCGTGGTGGGATTTATGGTTCGCCAGTCCGATATCGCGGGCATGATCGAGCGTCCCGACCGGTTTGTGGCGCTCGATGCCGTCGGTGTCTACGAGGGTGCCATCGCGGTCGATGACGCCAAGGGCACCTATGATGCCGCCGCTGCCAAGCGCCTCGATATCAACCTGGACGACTGCATTATCTGGGTCGGTATGGACGTGCGCACGGAATCGGGCGATGCCGTGGGCTATTGCTCGGACGTTGAGTTCAAACCGCGTTCGGGCATTGTGCAGACGTTCTATGTGACCGCCAGCGCTGCGTCGAGCATGTTGGTGGGCGACACGCAGGTGCCGCCGACGATGCTGCGCGGCTACGATAACGGCGCGATGATCGTCTCGGATGAGGTCAAGACGCTCGGGTATTCGGGCGGTGCGGCCGCCAAGGCTGCCGAGGCGAGTGTCGTGGTGGGCGACAAGGTCAAAAAGGGTGCCAAGGTGCTCGACGAAAAGGGTTCGGTTGCCGTTGACAAGGGCAGTCGCGCGCTGGGCAAGCAGCTCGGCAAGACACGCGGCATGTTCAAGGCCTTTAAGGACGAATATCAAAAGGCGAGCGGGGGCTCGTCGAAAGCTAACAAATAGCGACATACCAAACGATGGGAGGCGAGCCGGAGACATGTAACTCCGGCTCGCTGTGTTTATGGGGGAGGGCACATGCGCCAAAACGGATCTAATGTTAACGGGCGATCGAGTGCGCGCCCGACGGCGCGTCGCGACTTGGGGCAGCTGCCCAGCGGCCAGCGTCGCCGTCGCCGTAAGCCCGGCGCGATGTACCTCAACCATAGCCGTGGGTTTAGCGACCGCAGTGCACGCATCGGCAACGGGCGTTCGCCCCGCCGTTCGTCTCGCCTGCCCTACGCGCTCATCGCTGTGGGCTGCGCGTTCGTACTGTTTGTCGCCGCCGTCGTGGGCTACATTAACCGTAGCGTGGACGTCGCGCTCAACGGAGAGCAGACTGCGGTGCGCGTGGGCTCTACGCTGCAGACGCTTATCGACGATCAGGAGCTGACCGACACCTATTCCGCCGGCGACCTGCTGGCGGTCGACGACAGTGTGCTCAAGCGCCATGGCGGCGAAAAGCTGTCGGCGAAGGTTGACGGCAAGCGCGTAAAGCAGGGCAAGTGGGATAGCCGCGAGCTTACCGGCGGCGAGAAGATCACGATTAAAGAAGGCCGCAACGTCTACGAGAAGCACGAGGTGCAGGCTACGACCATCGAGCCCAAGCTCAAAGTCGAGGGCACGGGTGCCATCGAGTACGTGCAAACCTGGGGCGTCCAGGGCCGTTCCGAGGTGTGGGTCGGCGAACAGTCGGGTAAGACGCAGGACCGCGGCGAGGTCGTGCCCGCCACCGATTGCATCGTCGCCTGTGCCAGCGTGGCGCCCAAGGGCAATGAGAAGGTCGTGGCTCTGACGTTTGACGAGGGCCCCAGCGGCGCTACCAAACAGATTTTGCAGGTGCTCAAAGAGAAGGGCGTCACCGCAACGTTCTTCCTCTCGGGCGATAGCGTGGAGGGCGACCCCGCGACGGCCAAGGCGATTGTCGATGCCGGATGCGAGGTCGGTTCCAACAGCTACAGCGACGATTCGCTCAAGGGCGAGGACCGCGAGACGGTGCGCAAGCAGATTTCGAAGGGCACCGACGCCATCAAGTCGGCGACCGGCGTGAAGACGATGCTGCTGCGTGCCCCGTACGCCGCCTTTGACGAGCAAAACTGGATTGACTCGATGGATTTGGTGTCCGCGGTGGTCTCGTGGAATATCGATTCGGGCGATTGGCTGCTTAACGGTGCCGACGAGCAGGTCTCGACGGTGCTGGATTCGGTGACGCCGGGCAATATCGTGCTGCTCACCGATAGCGATGAGTGCTCCGAGCAGACGCTCGAGGCGCTGCCGCAGATTATCGACGGGCTTATTGCCGACGGCTACAAAATCGTGACGTTGAGCGACCTGGTCAAGACGGATACATCGCTGAGCAAAAAGCTCACCTCGCTGACGAAGGTCACCATGCCCAAAAACGCCGTGTTCCCCCAGCTCGCCGAAAATGACGACACCACGGAATAGTCATTTAAGAACGTCCCCAATGACTATGTCACGGATGCGTTAGCGTTAGGTATGCCTGCAATGTGCAGCGCATAAACTCGGTGCCGCAGCGCGATGCTGATGCTATAGTTACTGCGGATAACAAGGGTCAAGAGAAAGGTTACAGGTGAAATCCAAACCTCGACCATACAGTCGATGACCCCTTGCAGGTGCTTTCTGCGCATGCACGGGGTGTAAACGCCGAGCGGCGTGCCGCCCGCGCATGCGTATACATATCCAGAAGTCCACGGAGTGCGTGCCATCACGGTCGCAGTCCGAAGGAATAATGATGGGGAGCACCATTGAATTATCTGAGTGAGATGCTCAAGTTGCCGGTCTTGGACGTCGATGGCGAAAAGCTCGGCGTAGTGAACGATTTTGGCATTGCCGCCGGCGAAGTTTTTCCGCACGTGACGTCGCTTGCGTTCCGCGGTCCCGGCAAGACGCCGTTTATGATCAGCTGGCGCAAATGGGTCGACCGTATCGACGAGACGGGCGTGTACCTCAATACATCTGCGACCAATATTCGCTTTTCGTATCTGCAGCCGACCGAGCTGCTGCTTGCGCGCGACGTGCTCAACAAGCAAATCGTCGACACGCAGGGCATGAAGGTCGTGCGCGTAAACGACATCAAGTTTTCCATGTCGGGCGAAAATCAGCTGCGTTTGCTGGGTGCCGAGGTGGGCGCTCGCGGCCTGCTGCGTGCGATTAGTCCCGCGCTCGAGCATGTCGTCGAGGGCTTTATGAAGCATCTGGGCAAGCCGCTTGGCGAGGACATCATCGCTTGGTCCTACATGGACCTGCTCGACCGTTCAACTAAGAACATTCAGCTTTCGGTGTCGCACAAGACGCTCGGTGAGCTGCACCCTGCCGATATTGCTGACATTATCGAGCAGCTCGACCCGCGCCTGCGCGCACAGGTATTTGCGCAGCTCGACACCGCCCAGGCCGCCGAGGCCATCTCGGAGTTCGACGATGACGAGCTTATGACCGAGATGCTCGAGGGCCTGTCCGACACGGACGCGTCGTCGATGCTGGCCATGATGGATCCGGACGACGCCGCCGACCTGATCGACGAGCTCGATTACGAGAAGGCCGAGAAACTCCTGCGCCTGATGGGCGTCAAGGAGGAGAAGGCGATTCGTAACCTGCTGGGCTATGAGGATAACACCGCCGGCCGCATCATGACCTCGGAGTTTGTCTCCCTGCCCGCCACGGCGACGGTCGGTGACGCCATTGACGCGATTCGCAAACTCGACGAAGACTTCGAGAGCGTCTACTACGTATACACCGTGGATCCGAGCGGTATGCTCACCGGTGTACTTTCGCTGCGCACGCTCATCGTGGCCGATCGCGACGCCACGCTGGGCCAGTTGGCCTACCGCGATCTGGTCTATGTGTCGCCCGACGAGGACCAGGAAGACGTAACGGACGAGATGACCAAGTACGACCTGGTCGCCATCCCCGTTTGCGACGAGAATCGTCACATTTTGGGTATTGTGACCTTTGACGACGCCATGGACGTTATCGCCGAGGAACACCAGGAGGACCTGCAGATCGCGGGCGTCGGCTCGGGCGATAGCGCGTCCGATGACTCGACCAACGTGCTCAGCTGGTTTGTGCATCGCCAGTACTGGGTTGTCGTGTGGGGCATCGCCTCGTGCCTTATGGCAACCGTGCTGGGAACGGCGATCGGCTCCGCGCATCTGGTGGTGTTTCCCATGTGCGCCATGCCGCTCGTGCTGCTGGCGGCCTCGCGCATGGTGTCGTTCGTCAAGAACTACTTCTTGGAGTACGACGGCCACGACGACGAGCCTAAGCCCTACTTGGGATTCTTCTTCCAGAGCACCGGTATGGGCCTGATTTTGTCGCTCGTGACCTATCTGTGCGCGCAACTGGTGCGTACCGCCGCGTTCCCCGACGCCCCCATGTTTGAGGATCAGCTCTTTACCGGCTGCTTTAATATCGCTGCCGTCATTTGCCTGGTTGGCAACATGAGTGCCGTGATTTATCTGATGGTGCTGTTCTGGCGCGACGAGCATGATCTCAACACGTCGGGCACCGCCATGAACGTCATTGCCGTCATGATCTCGTGTGTGGCGTACTGCGTCGCCGCGGTGCTGCTCACCATGTCAGTCATGGGTTAGGTGGTCGCGTGCAAAACACGAAGCAAAAGGCGAGCACTAAGCAAAAGCTGACCATTGCGGCCATCTTTGGCGCCATGGGCCCCGGTCTGTTGGCGGCGCTTTCGGGTAATGACGCCGGCGGCATCGCCACGTATTCCAGCGCCGGAGCCAGCTATGGTTACAAGATGCTCTGGATGCTTCCCGTCATGACCGTGCTACTCGTCGTGACGCAGGAGACTGCGGCGCGTTGCGGCTGCGTCACAGGCAAGGGCCTGGCATCGCTCATTCGCGAGCGCTTTGGCGTGCGCAAGAGTGTACTTGCTATGGCGGCGCTGTTGATCGCCAACACGGCTGTGACCATTTCGGAGTTTGCGGGCATCGCCAGCGGCCTTGCTCTCTTTGGCGTGCCGGCGAGCATCTCGGTGCCGTTGGTGGCGCTGCTGGTGTGGATGCTTACCATGTCGGGTAGTTTCCAGCGCATCGAGAAGATTCTGCTGCTGGTGAGCTGCGTGTTCGTGACTTATATTGTCGCCGCGTTTATGGCTGGCCCCAACTGGGGTGAGGTCGCGGTCGACCTGGTCGTGCCTAACATTCAAAATGATCCCAGCTACGTGTCGCTCGTGGTCGCAACGATCGGTACCACCATCGCGCCGTGGATGATTTTCTTGGCGCAGAACAACGTGGTCGATAAGAACGCGGGCGAGGACGATATCGTGCTGCAGCGCATCGATACCGTGAGCGGCTCGCTTGCCGCCGATGTCATTGCCGGCTTTATTATCATCACGACCGGTACGGTGTTGTTCCCGGCGGGCATTCAGATTAGCGATGCTGCCGATGCTGCCCGTGCGCTGGAGCCTATTGCGGGTCAGTGGTCCACGGTACTGTTTGCCTCGGGCCTGGTCGCGGCGAGCTTCTTGGCTGCCTGCGTGCTGCCGGGCGTTACGTCGAGCGCTATCTGCGAGGCATTTGGCTGGGAGCGCGGTGCCGACCGCAGCTGGGACGAGGCCCCGGTCTATCGCGGCATCATTACGGCCATCATCGGTATCTCTGCCGTGCTGGTGCTTATGCCCGGCGTCGATCTGTTCCAGATTATGATGACCTCACAGGTCATCAATGGCGTGCTACTGCCCGTGGTTCTGGTGTTCCAGGTGGTTATCGCAGCCGACCGTCACATTATGGGTGCCAACCGCAACGGTCGCGTGTGGAACATGCTCACTTGGGCGACTATCGCCGTGATTACGGTGCTCACGGTCGTCATGTTTGTCCTGCAAGCGATGGGCTACAGCGCTTAACGCCCACTTTTGCTTCCGAACAGGCCGCAGCGATGGGCTGCGGCCTGTTTTTTGCCCGCTATAGGGCGTTAGTTATATGGCAGTCGGCTCGAAAAGAGTGATTTTGGGTTGTTTGCTGCGGATGTGGGGCTTGGAAACAACGCTCGGGGTGGCGAGGCGCCCAGAATTCGGTCGCAAGGAGGGCGTTCCTCGGCTGTGTCAGGAGTGTCCTTGGGTGCCGGCGCATAAGGAACGTCCCTAACTGCCGGAGGGGGGTGCCTGCCATGGCAGGCACCCCCTCCGGATGTGGGAAGTTTGCGCTGCAGGTTACTTGTCGGTGCCCAGCTTGTGCGGCTTGAGAGCGAGCGCATTGACGAGCGCGTCGGTGGCAGACTTGACGGCCGCCGGCTGCGGATCGTTGACGTGATCCTCGGGATGCACGGGCAGGTCCTTCTTGACTGCATCGTGGATCAAGTTGAGGTACTCAGTCACGCCAGTGGTCGACAGGTGCGTGCCATCGCCATCGAACAGGTCGTTGCGATTGGCGCTGTATCCGTACCAGTCGATAACGCGCACGTTCTTGTAGCGCGTAGCAGCGTTGGCGATGGCCTGGTTGGTAGAGCCAACCCACGGCTGCGGGCTGCGCGTGTTCACAAACACCACAATACGCTTATCTCCCGCATCGGCCATGATGGCGTCGATCTGGTCGTCGGTTACCAAGCCGTTGGTGCCCAGTGCAAAGACCACGATCTTGCCGGCAAGGTTCTGTTGGAGATAGCCCTCAAATGTCGCGCGGCCCGCATCGAACTGGCGGCCCTTTTCGGCATCGATGTGACTGTGGGGGAACACGCCGTCGAAGGAATCGACGGCGCGCAGCGACACGGAGTCACCGATCATCAGCAGGTCGTAGGATCCGTCGGGGAAGCCGTCGTTGTCCTTGTCGGTGTCGTCGGCCGCCTGCTGGTCGGTGGGCGCGGTGTTTTTGGCTTCCTTGTTGAGGACTTCGGCGCCCTCACCGCTCAGTGCGGAGGTCTCCGGCACAAAGATCAGGCCGCCCAGTGCAACGACCAACACGACAGCGCAGGCTGCGCAGACAGGGACGTGCGCGCGCACCCAGTTGGCGGGCGCGGTGGTGCCGTCGCGGAACTCGGATACGGTGCGCCCAAAGGCGCCCTTTCTAAACGGCGTCTCGATAAAGCGATATGAGCATTCGGCTACGGCGACCACCAACAACACCTGCAAAATGTACTGCCACCACGGCGTATCGTTGATGTTGGCGACCGGGTTCATGAGCAACAGTAGCGGATAGTGCCACAAGTAGATGCTGTACGAGCGTTTGCCAACCCACACGAGCGGCTCGGCGGACAGTGCGCGGGCAACCATTCCCTGGGGCTGCACGCAGGCGGCAATGACCATGAGTGTGAGAATGGAGCATAGCAGCGTGCCGCCGCGATACTGGAACGCGGTGTAGCCGTTGGTGAGCGCGACCATGGCGGCAAGGCCAACCAGACCCACGACGCCCAGCACATCGATGGATGCAGGTGAGGACCAAAAACGCACGAGCGCACTCGGCTGAGTCGGGACGGTCTCGGCTGCGTTGTCGGCCTTCTCGCCAAGCTTGCCCTCGGCGTTCTTGTCATGCTTGGCGGCCCCGACCAAGCGGTCGAGCCCCAGGCGATGGGCGAGGCGCACCGGAGCCAGGTCGCGATCGGGGATAAAGGCCATCCAGGCGCCCAGCAGCAGCGAGAACACGCGGGTGTCGGTGCCGTAGTACACGCGGCCGGGGTCGGCGGCGGGGTTATAGAGCACCATCATGGCGATGGCGGAGACAGCAGCCAGGCCCAGAACCATGCGGCGCGTGTTGGGCTTGCTCATGTGCATGGATACCATAGCGAGCAGCAGCGGGGGCCAAACCAGGTAGAACTGTTCCTCGATGGCGAGCGACCAAAAGTGCGTAAGCGGCGAGGGGTCGCCCAGGGCGTTGAAGTACGAGACGTTTTGGGCAATCTGCCACCAGTTGTTGAAGAACAGCAGCGACGGCAGGATGTCGGGGCGCATCTTGGTGAGCATCACGTGGTTAAAGATGGTGCACAGCGCACAGGTTACAACCACAACGGTCACCACGGCGGGGACCAGGCGACGGATGCGGCGGATCCAGAAGCTCTTGAGGTCGATGCGGCCGGTCTTAGCGACTTCGTTGAGCAGCAAGCGCGTGATCAGATAGCCCGAAAGCACAAAGAAGATCGTGACGCCAAGCAGGCCGCCCTGCGCCCACGTGAGGTTGAGGTGATAGAGCACCACCGCGACGACGGCAAGCGTGCGAAGGCCGTCAAGGGCAGGGATGTAGCGGGACTTGGGGCGAGCAGGCGTCTGCTCCGCGGCGGGAGTGTTGGCGCGGCCCGCGTTGTTGGCAGAAGCGCGATGGGGGCTCGCGGTGCGTCGCGGCTCGTTGGCACGGCGCTCGCCCTTCATGCGTTCGTGCGGCGCCGGCTCGTTGCCCGTGCGGCGTCGACCGCGCGAGCCCGATTGCGAGAATTGTTCCATAAAACATCATCCAATGACGAGAATAATCAGCACGTATTCATTGTAGCTGCCTGCCCCTGTGAATGCTTGCTGCTGGCGTAAGCTCAAGCGCGCGTCCACATCAAAGTGGACTAAAGTTATAGGGGGTGCGAGAGTGCACAATCGTTGGTCGACGGTGGGCGCAAAGCCTGAAGACGAGGAGGTTTCCATGGCGGATCACAGCATCGTTGCGGTGTTCGGCAGCATGAACATGGACCTTTCGATGGCGTGCGAGCGCATGCCGCGTGCGGGCGAGACAGTCGGTGGCAGCGGTTTTATCACAAACGCTGGTGGCAAGGGCGCTAACCAGGCCGTCGCTGCTGCGCGCATGGGTGCGCGCACGTGCATGATTGGCGCTGTTGGGCGCGATACCTTTGGCGATGCGCTTGTGGCAGGGCTCCAGGATGCCGGCGTGGGCGTTGAGTTTGTGGCGCGTCGCGATGACGTGGAGACCGGTACCGCGACTATCATTCGCTGTGAGAGCGACAACCGCATCGTGCTGTCGCCGGGCGCCAACCATGCGCTTGCGGGCGAGGACGTTGCCCGCGCACTGAGGCGCTTGGTGGCCGACGAGCTCGACGGCGATGCCAGCGAGTTTGCCCCGGCTGCTGGCGGCGTCTTTATCGTCCAGGGCGAATGTGACCTTGCAGCGACGGCCGAGGCGCTTGCTTGCGCTCACGAGCTGGGGTTCTATACGGTCTTTAACCCTGCGCCCGCCTGCGATTTGCCGGCAGGAGCGTGGCCTGCGGTCGACTTGGTCTGCCCCAACGAGACCGAGTGCCAGATGCTGACGGGCATTCTGCCCACAGATGATGCGAGTTGCGTCGCCGCGCTCAATGCGCTGCTCGACAAGGGCGCCGGCGCCGCGGTCATCACGCTGGGCGGCGCCGGCTCGGTTACGCTCGGCGATGGCGGTGAGCCGCTGCGCATGCCGGCGCTTTCGAGCGCGGTGGTCGATACGACGGCCGCGGGCGATACGTTTATTGGTGCGCTTGCTGCAGCTCGTCTGGAGGGTCTGCCGCTCTTTGAGTGCATGGCCGCGGGTGCTCGCGCCTCGGCGGTGACGGTATCGCGCCTGGGCGCTCAGCAATCAATTCCCACGCGTGCGGAAGTCGAGCACAAGTTTGGTTTAGACGGTTTGGATGTAGACGGAGAAGCGGAGTAGAACAATGGCAACCAAGAAGCTGATCCTTGATCTGGATATGGGTGTGGATGATGCGATGGCGCTCGCCTATGCCATCGCGAGCCCCGAGGTGGAGCTCGTCGGCATCACCACGTGCTTTGGCAACGTGCGCGTCGAGCAGTCGGCGCATAACTGCTTGGCGGTGCTCGACCTGTTGGGTCGTCCCGAGGTGCCGGTGTACCTGGGCGCCGATCGTCCCATGAAGGCGACCGAACCCTACACGCCGCCGGCGTCCACCACGCTTATCCACGGCAAGAACGGCATCGGCGGCGCAAGCGTGCCCGCCTCGCCGTACGAGCCAGTGGGCGCGACGTCGGCCGATGGCAATGCGGCGGTCGATTACCTGATTGATGCCGCGCGTACCTATGGTCCCGATCTGGTCTACGTTGCGACCGGCCCGCTCACCAATCTGGCGCTTGCCCTGGAGCGCGATGCGGCGGCGATGATGTCCATCGGCCGCGTGGTCGTGATGGGCGGTGCGCTTACCGTGCCCGGCAACGTGAGCGCGGGCGCCGAGGCCAACATGGCGGGCGACCCCGAGGCTGCCGACGCCGTGTTGCGCTCGGGCCGCAAGCTCACCATGGTGGGCTTGGATGTGACGCACCGCGTGGTGCTCACACGTCGCGACGTTGCCGGCTGGACGGGCTCGGGTACTATGGCTGGCTGCGCGTTTGCGAGCATGGTCGAGCACTATATCGGTTCGTACGAAATGAACGCGCCCTACCTGGGCGGCTGCGCGCTGCACGATCCGCTGGCGGTTGCCGTGGCGATTGATCCCACGCTCGTGGGTGCGCTCGGCTGCAATCTTCGTGTCGACCTGCTGGGCGAGTACCGCGGCCGCACTATCTGTGACGAGCACCGTCTGTCCGATCCGGATAAGAGCGCGCTCGTGGCGCTCACCGTGGACGCCCCACGTTTCCTCGTGGAGTTTAAGGCACGCATGGCTCGCATCCTTGGCTAAACGGTTTCTGTGCCCCGTTCCAGATTAGCTACCGAGTAAATACGCCCGTTGGGGGAATAGTCGCGTCGCTTCGCTTGACAACAGGCTAAACTAGCTATTAAACATTTACTATTCTGTTTAGATTAAATTTGCGGTCGTTTAGTTGTCGAGTCACGGGGCGGTCAGGCCACGATGCTCCGCCACGACCGTTGCTAGGGGGAACCATGGCCAAAGCAAGTGTTCGCGAGATCAGCCGCATCACCGGTTTTTCGCCCGCAACCGTGTCCAACGCGCTCAACCGCAAGCGCAGCGTGAGCGAGGAGACCGCCAAAGTCATCCTGGAGTGCGCGCAGTCGCTCGGCTATCAGCAGTCGACGCAGCTCGAGAGCATCCAGTTTGTGCTCGCGCGCAAGACGGGCGCCATCCTGGACGAGAGCACCTTCCATCCCGCGGTCATCGAGGGCGTGGAGCGCCAGGCGCGTCGCCACGGCATGAGCACGAGCTTTGTCTCGCTCGACTTTAGCGACCTAGACGCCGTGCGTCCGCAGGTCGAGGGCCTGATTGCCGATCCGGCCGCCGCTATTGTACTAATGGGTACGGAGTTGGGCGAGGAGGACTACGCCCTGTTCGCTAACGCCGCCGCCCACCTGATTGTGCTCGATGGCTGGAGCGACCGCCAGTACTTCGATGCCGTGGTCATTGCCAATACCGATTCGGTGCTGCGTGCCGTGGACTACCTTATCGAGAAAGGTCACAAGCAAATCGGCTATCTGGCGGGCGACCTTCGTATCCGCAACTTTAAGGACCGCGAGCGCGGCTATCGCCAAGCACTTGAGGATGCGGGCCTCGAGGTCAATCCGGCATGGCGCGTCACGCTGGGCACCACGCTCGAGGGCGCCTATCGCGACATGGGCGCGTGGCTCGACAATTCCTCGCGCGAAGATCTGCCAACGGCTTTCTTTGCCGAGAACGACGTGCTCGCCGTGGGTGCCATGCGCGCGCTCAACGAGCACGGCATTCGCGTGCCCGATAATGTCTCGATCATCGGCTTTGACGACCTGTCGTTGGGCGCTTTCTCCAACCCGCCGCTCACCACGGTGCATGTTCCCAAGCACGAGGTGGGTGAGATCGCGGTGCGCCGCCTGGTGGGCAACATCCGCAATCCCAAGAGCTACACCTGCAAAACGGCCGTGTCGACCTATTTTGTCGAGCGCCAGAGCGTGCGCGAAATCTAGGCGGAGACGGCATTGCCTGCAGCGTGCCAAAGCTCGCTAGGGCAGTTAACATAGTGCCATTCAGAAGAGGATCCTTCGGGGTCCTCTTTTTGTTTCCCTTGTATGTTCAGATTGTTTACATACCGTTTAGGCTGATTTCTCTACCGTCTACGGGTATTTCGCGCTAAACTTCTAAACAGAAGAGTAAAATATTTAGTAAACAGAACAAAACGAAACATGCGTCTGTTTACTGAACATGTGACTAGGGGAGGACGTACATGGATAAGATCAAGCTCGGTTTTGTGCCCACGCGCCGTAGCATCTTTAGCGCGCCGGACGCGATCAAGTATCGCGGCCTTACGGCTGATCGCCTGCGCGAGATCGGCGTCGAGATTGTGGATATCGACGACATCAACGACGAGGGCCTGCTGTTCGACGACAGCCATATCGCGCCTATCGTCGAGAAGTTCCGCGCCGAGGGCGTCGACGGCATCATGCTCTGCCACGCCAACTTTGGCACCGAGTACGTTTGCGCTCGCCTTGCCCGCGAGCTCGGCTTGCCCGTGCTGCTGTGGGGCCCGCGCGATGAGCGCCCCGAGCCTGACGGCACCCGCCTGCGTGACAGCCAGTGCGGCCTGTTCGCCACCGGCAAGGTCCTGCGTCGCTTCCAGGTCCCCTTCACCTATATGACCAACTGCCGCCTGACCGATCCCGAGTTCGAGCGCGGCGTCTGGGACTTTTTGGCCGTGTGCAACGTGGTCAAGACCTTCAAGCACACCCGCATCCTGCAGATGGCCACCCGTCCGTTCGATTTCTGGTCGACCATGTGCAACGAGGGCGAGCTGCTCGAGAAGTTCAACATCCAGCTTTCGCCCATCCCCATGACCGAGCTTGTCCAGGCCGTGCGCGACGCCCAGGCTGACGAGCAGGCCATGGCAGCCATGCTCGCCCACATTGGTGACAGCTTTGAGATCTGCATCCCCGAGGACAAGGTTCCTGCGGTCGCAGGACTCGCCATTGCCATGAAGCGCCTGGTCGAGAAGTACGGCTGCAACTCCGGCGCCATCCAGTGCTGGAACGCCCTGCAGGACGAGTTGGGCATTATGCCCTGCGCCGCCAACGCAATCCTCAACGAGATGGGCATTCCCATCGTCTGCGAGACCGACATCCATGGCGCTATCACCGCGCTGATGGTCGAGGCCGCCGACCTGGGCCGTCACCGCGGCATGTTCGCCGACTGGACCGTGCGTCATCCCGATAACGAGAACGGCGAGCTGCTGCAGCACTGCGGCCCCTGGCCCTGCAGCTGCGCGGCCGTCAAGCCCAAGCTCACTTACCCGCTGGCTTTCGATCACCCCGGCGCGCTGACGGCCGAGGCCAAGCACGGCGACCTCACCCTTGCCCGCTTTGACGGCGACAACGGCGAGTACTCGCTGCTGCTGGGCAACGCCCGCGGCATCGACGGCCCGGCCGGCATGGGCACCTACCTGTGGGTCGAGGTCGACAACCTCAAGCGCCTCGAGGCCAAGATCGTCGAGGGTCCCTACATCCACCACTGCGTCGCCATTCACGCCAACGTGGTGCCGGTGCTCTACGAGGCGTGCAAGTACATCGGCATTGTCCCCGACCTGTACGACCCCATCGAAGAAGACGTCAAAGCTTACCTGCGAGGAGAGTAGAAATGGCAACTATCGAAGAGCTTGAATCCCTGCGTTGGGACCTTCGCCGCGATTGCGTCGATATCATCATGGCTGGCGCCGGCGGGCACATCGGCGGCGACATGTCGGTCATCGACGCCCTCATGACCCTCTACGCCAACCACCTCAACATTTCGCCCGAGACCGTCGACGATCCCAACCGCGATCGCTTCGTGCTCTCCAAGGGCCACGCCATGGAGGCCTACTACGCGGTGCTCTGCCACGAGGGCTATCTGGACCTCGACGACGTCAAGGCCCGCTTCTCTAAGTTCGGCAGCCCCTACATCGGCCACCCCAACAACAAGCTCAAGGGCATCGAGATGAACTCGGGCTCGCTGGGTCACGGCCTGCCCGTGGCCGTCGGGATGGCGCTTGCCGGCAAGATGGATGGCCGCGACTACCGCGTCTACACCATCATGGGCGACGGCGAGCTTGCCGAGGGCTCGGTCTGGGAGGGCGCCATGAGCGGCGGCAACTACCAGCTCGATAACCTGTGCGCGCTCGTGGACCGCAACCGCCTGCAGATCAGCGGCAGCACCGAGGACGTCATGAAGCAGGACTCGCAGGAGGAGCGCTGGGCCGCCTTCGGTTGGAACGTGCTG
Organism: uncultured Collinsella sp.; assembly: GCA_902489945.1. Classification (GTDB taxonomy): domain Bacteria; phylum Actinomycetota; class Coriobacteriia; order Coriobacteriales; family Coriobacteriaceae; genus Collinsella. Next base: position 27,492 of record CABUBZ010000002.1, on the reverse strand, counting down.
TCCATTCCGGGCAACGACGTCCAGGCCATCGACGCCGCGCTGACGCTGGCCGCCGAGACCAAGGGTAAGCCCACGGTCATCATCCTCAACACGGTGAAGGGCTACGGCTCGCCGGTTATGGAGGACAAGGCCGCCTGGCATCATCACCTGCCCAACGATGAGGAATATGCCCAGATCATCGCCGATTTCGCTGCCCATAAGGAGGCTATCAATGGCTAACAAGATCGCCAACCGCAAGGCTATCTGCGACACGCTGCTCGAGGCCGCCGCAACCGATAAAGACATCGTCGTCCTGTGCTCCGACTCCCGCGGCTCCGCATCGCTCACGCCGTTCTTCGATCAGTATCCCCAGCAGTCCATTGAGGTCGGCATCGCCGAGCAGGACCTGGTGAGTATCGCCGCCGGTATGGCCTCGTGCGGCAAGAAGGCCTGGGCCGCCTCGCCGGCGTCCTTTGTGACCACGCGCTCGTATGAGCAGTGCAAGGTTGACGTTTCGTACTCCAACACCAACGTCAAGCTCATCGGCATCTCGGGCGGCGTGTCCTACGGCGCCTTAGGCATGAGCCATCACTCCGCGCAGGATATCGCCGCCATGAGCGCGATTCCCAACATGCGCGTGTATCTGCCGAGCGATCGATTCCAGACCGCCGAGCTCGTGCGTGCCCTGGTCGCCGACAACAAGCCGGCCTACATCCGCGTGGGCCGCAACCCGGTGGAGGACGTGTACACCGAGGACGAGTGCCCGTTCCAGATGGATCGCGCCACCTGGGTGCGTCGCGGCACCGATGTGACGATTGTCGCCACCGGTGAGATGGTCCGCCACGCCGTGGACGCCGCCGACCTTTTGGCCGAACAGGGTATCTCGGCAACGGTGCTCGACATGTACTGCGTCAAACCGCTCGACGCCGAGGCCGTGATCGAGGCCGCCGACGCCACGCGCGCCGTCGTGACGGTCGAAGAGCACAGCCCCTTCGGCGGCCTGGGTTCCATGGTCGCGCAGGTCGTGGGCGAGCATTGCCCGCGTCCGGTCAAGTGCCTCTCCCTGCCCGATGCGCCGGTCATCACCGGCACGAGCCCCGAGGTCTTTGCGCACTACGGGCTCACCGGCGAGGGTATTGCCAAGACGGTCGCCGAGTTCCTTCCCGCAGAGTAGTTGGTGCATCGGGGACAGGTTTGCACCAATCCTTTTAGGTTGAATTCAGAGCAGGCCGGCTGCGCTCTCATGAGTCGGTCGGCCACTCGCTCCTTGTCCGTCGGGTTTTAGTTGTTGAATCGACGGGGGAGACAGGAGAGTACATGAGCAAATACATCATCGGAATCGATCAATCCACGCAGGGCACCAAGGCGCTGCTGGTGGACGAGGGCGGCCATCTGATTCATCGTGCCGACCGCGCACACCGCCAGATCGTCAACGAGGCCGGCTGGGTGAGCCATGATCCGGCCGAGATCGCTGCCAACGTGCTTGCCGTGGCGCGCGCCGTGGTGGAGGAGACCGGGGTTAACCCGGCCGATGTCGCCGGCATTGGCATTTCCAACCAGCGCGAGACCACCGTTGCCTGGAACCGCACGACGGGCGAGCCGCTGTGCGACGCCGTGGTGTGGCAGTGCGCCCGTGCCCGCGAGCTGTGCGACGAGCTGGCCGCACGCGAGGGCGTGTCCGAGTTGGTGCGCGATACGACGGGCCTGGTGCTCTCACCCTACTATCCGGCGGGCAAGATGGCCTGGATTCTCGCAAACGTTCCGGCGGCTGCCGAGGCCGCTGCGGCGGGCGAGCTTTGCTTGGGCACCATCGATGCCTGGGTGGTCTGGACGCTCACGGGCGGCACCGAGTTTCGTTGCGACTGGTCCAACGCCAGCCGCACGCAGCTGTTCGACCTGCGCCGTGGCTGCTGGAGCGAGCCGGTGTGCGAGGCCTTTGGCATCGACGCTGCTTGCCTGCCGCAGGCGACCGATTCCGACGGCCTGTTCGGCACAACGGACCTGGGCGGCTTTTTGCCGGCGCCCGTGCCCATTCACGGCGTGCTCGGCGACAGCCACGCCGCCTTGTTTGCGCAGGGTTGCCACAGCCGCGGCATGGCCAAGGCGACCTATGGCACCGGCAGCTCGGTTATGATGAACGTCGGCGACGAGTTTGTGGCCAGCTCACACGGGCTTTCGAGCTCGCTTGCGTGGCGCATGGACGGCGTGACCGAGTACGTGCTCGAGGGCAACGTGAGCTACGCCGGCGCCGTCAAGACCTGGCTGCGTGACGACCTGGAGCTCATCAACAACCCCGAAGAGGTCACCGACCTGTGCTATGCCGCCAACCCGGCGAGCCGCGTCTACTTTGTGCCGGCGTTTACCGGCCTGGGCGCGCCGCACTGGGCAAGCGACGCCGAGGGCTGCGTCTTTGGCATGACGCGCACCACCGGCCGCGCGGAGTTCGTGAAGGCTGCCGACGAGTCGATCGCCTATCAGATCTTCGACGTGATCGATGCGATGGTCGAGGATTCGGGCGCGGCGCTGGCCGAGCTTCGCGTTGACGGCGGCCCCACGCGCGATGCGTACCTGATGCAGTTTGAGAGCGATCTTGTGGGCTCGCCCATCCGCATCGCGAGCAACGACGAGATGAGCGGCCTGGGCGCGGCTTGGGCCTGCGGCATTGCGCTGGGCATGTACACGCGCGACGTCGTCGACGTCTACGGCGCTCGCAGTATCGTGGAGCCTTCGATGCCGGCCGACGAGCGAGCCAAAAAGATCGCCGGCTGGCGCCACGCGGTGAAGGCCACAATTTCCTACACTGCCTAGAATGATTTTTCTGGGACGGGGATCAAAAAATCATTAGCCTCGTCCCAGGTGGCTAATTTGGGACGGGGCTTTTTTGACTGGTATGATTGGTGCGACCATTCGAACCAGCTAAAAGAGCCCCGTCCCAAATTGACTAACGAGAGGATCTGCCATGGAGCGCATCGCGAGCTTTTCTGTCGATCATCTGCTGCTTGAGCCCGGCGTGTACGTGAGCCGCATCGACCGCGATCCGGCGACCGGCACTGCCGTCACCACCTTTGACCTGCGCCTGACCACGCCCAACAAGGAGCCGGTCATGAACACGGCCGAGTGCCATACCATCGAGCACCTGGGCGCGACCTTCCTTCGCAATCATGCCGAGTGGTCGAGCCGTATTGTCTACTTTGGCCCCATGGGCTGCCGCACGGGCTTTTACCTGGTCGTGTTTGGTGAGGTAACGAGCGAGGAGATCCTGCCGCTCGTCCGCGAGCTGTTTGAGTTCGTCGCCGACTTTGAGGGCGATGTCCCCGGAGCCGCTCCCGAGGAGTGTGGCAACTACCTGGATCAAAATCTCCCCATGGCCAACTGGCTCGCGCGCCGCTACCTCGACCGCGACCTGGCCGATATCGATGAGGCTCACCTGCACTATCAGCAGGCGTAAAGCTGTCGCACAGAGGTGTTGCGGACTCGTGCAGGGTGTGTGGGAGCGTGCGGAATAACGGTGCCGGCGTGGATGTCCCAAAAGGTATCCTCATAATTCCTTGGCGGGCTATAGTTGCACCCTACAGCACGTCCAATCCCGCCGCCTGCACCTGCTCGATGGCAGCGACATCCTCGTCGTCGCAGATCAGGGCGTCAAAATCTTCAAAACTGGCGAAATGATAGTTACCGAGCGTGCTGAACTTGCGCGACTCGCACACCAGATACGAACGGCCGGCGCATTCGATGGCGCAGCGCTTCAGCAGGCCGTCGTCGGCGTCGTAGGTCGTAACCTCACGCGATTCGCTGTCTACACCGTATGCGCCGATGAATGCCATCTCAAATCGAAAACGCTTCAGGGCGTCCACTGCTACGGCGCCCACAAAGCCGTTCAGCTCGGCGCTGATGGTGCCGCCGGGGCAGATTGCCGTGACGTTGGAGGCCGTCGCCAGCGCCGTAAGGATATCGATCATGGGCGAAACCACGGTACATGCGATGTCCGATTGTGCAATTAGTTGTGCCAAATACAGGTTAGTGCTTGAAATATCCAGGTAGATGGTCTGTTTCGGCTCGATAAACTCAAGCGCCTTGTGCGCGATGGCCTGCTTTTCGGGCTGGAACATGGTAAGGCGCTTGACCACGTTGCGCTCCTCGCCGTTCTGCGTTCGGGTGGCGCCGCCGTATACGCGCTGGCATTTGCCGTTGGCGGCCAGCTGCTTCAGGTCCTTGCGAATGCAATCTTCGGTCACGTCGAACCGACGTGCCAGATCGGTGACCGTCACGCGGCCGTTTTTGTCGATCAGCGAGCAGATGAGGGCATGACGTTCTTCCGGGAACATGGATACTCCAGCTTTCTTTCTTGTTTCGTCTTGTTTCAGTATACGTGTATTTTGAAAAATCAGAAAGAATCGAACAAACTAAGAAAAAACAATTGCAAAACAATAAAGAGTGGGATAACTTAAGACAAAACAAGCCGCATTCGGCATCGTCTTTTGGAGGGTCAGATGCTTACCCAGCGCACTCAGGTAATCAAGGACAGTTTGTTCGCAGAGAACCGTCAGGTTTCCTTGGAGCGCGCGACGCTCTATATGGAGAGTTATCAGGAGACGGAGGGACAGCCCGCCGTGATTCGTCGCGCCCGGGCCCTGGAACATCTGCTCGCGAACCATAAGATCGTCGTGGACGATTATGACCTGTTGGTAGGTAACCGCAGCGCCAAGCCGCGCGCGGGTGTCATATCGCCCGAGATGTCCCCGTACTGGATTCTGGATGAGCTGGACGAGTTCCCCACCCGTCCGCAGGACAAGTTCGATATGTCCGAAGAGGACAAGAAATACTATCGCGAGGTGCTGTATCCCTTCTGGAGCGGCCGGTCGCTCAATGACTGGTATACCGAGCATGCCGATCCCGAGGTGCTCGAGGCTCAAAAAACCAAGATTTTTGCCGTCGCGCAAACCGATAAGGGCCAAGGACACATCATCTGCGATTTCCCCAGCGTACTGACGCGCGGCTACGGCGATATTCTTGCCGAGGCCAAGCGCCGCCATGCCGAGGAACCCGGCAACGACTTCCTGGATGCGGCCGTCATCTCGCTCGAGGCCATGGTCGCCTACATCCATCGCTACGAGGCCCACGTGCGCATGCTTGCCGAGACCGCGACGCCCGAGCGCGCCGTTGAGCTCGCTCGCATGGCCGAGATCCTGTCGCATATCGCTACCGAGCCGGCGCGCGACCTGTACGATGCCCTGCAGCTGGTATGGCTCACCGAGGTGGCGCTCCAGCACGAGAGCAACGCCAGCTCGCTCTCGCTGGGCCGTATGGACCAGTATTTGTGGCCGTACTACCAGGTGAGCGTGGCAGCGGGGGAGACGCCCGCGTTCATCCGCGAGCTCATCCAGTGCTTCTACCTCAAGACCAACACGCTCGTGGCGATTCGCTCCACGGAGAGCGCCGCGTTCTTCGCCGGGTTCCCCATCGGCTTCAACCTGGTGGTGGGCGGCGTGGACGCCGAAGGCAACGACTGCTCCAACGAGCTTTCGACACTTTTGCTCGATATCCAGAAGGACACGCGCCTGCCGCAGCCCAACCTGTCGCTGCGCGTGCACAAGAACACACCCGATGCGCTCTATCACGAGGCCTGCGACATTATCAAGCTGGGCGACGGCCTGCCCCAGTGCTTCAACGACGAGGTCAACATCGAGGCCTTCACCAACCGAGGCATCTTGCTTGAGGACGCGCGCGACTACGCCGTGGTGGGCTGCGTGGAGCTGTCCATCCCCGGCCGCATGTACGGCCTGCACGACATCTCGATGTTCAACATGGTGCGCTGCCTCGAGCTGACGCTCGAGGGCAACCCCGACGGGTTCGACACGTTCGAGGATCTGGAGCATGCCCTCGAGGGCACCATTTCCAAATACGTGGGGCTCATGGTCCGCGGTTGCAACGTGTGCGACATGGCGCATCGCGTCACCTCGCCCACGCCGCTGCTCTCCTGTCTGGTGCTCGACAGCCTCGAGAAGGGTCGCGACATCACCGAGGGCGGTGCCCGTTACAATCCCTCCGGTGTGCAGGGCGTCGGCACCGCCAACCTGGCCGATTCGCTCACGGTGATCAAGCGCGCTGTGTTTGGCGTCGGCGAGAACGGACAGAAGATCGAGCCGACCATGACCTATCAGGAGATGCTCGCCATGTTGCACCGCAACTGGTCCGTCGAGGGCGACGAGGCCATTCGTCAGGCGTGCATCAACCGCTACCCCAAGTACGGCAACGACATTGACGAGGTCGATTTGATCGGCTCCCATTTCTTGGCGTACTACGGCCACGAGGTCGAGAAGTACGATAACGTGCGCGACGGCAAGTTCCAGCCGGGCAGCTACACCGTGTCGGCCCATGTGCCCTTGGGCGCCGCCTGCGGCGCCACGCCCGATGGACGCCTCGCGCACGAGCAGCTTGCCGACGGCGGCCTGTCTCCCATGGTCGGTCGCGACGGCCACGGCCCCACTGCGAGCCTCAAGAGCGTCAGCAAGCTCGAGAACGTGCTCGATTCCAACGGCAGCCTGCTCAACGTGAAGTTCTCGCCCTCGTCGCTTGCCGGCGAGTTGGGTACGGAAAAGCTCGCCGCGTACATCCGCGCGTTCTCTCGACTCAAGCTGCAGCATATCCAGTTCAACGTGGTCGACCGCGCGACGCTGATCGAGGCGCAAAAGCATCCCGAACAGCACAAGGACCTGGTCGTTCGTGTTGCCGGCTACAGCGCCATGTTCGTCGAACTGTCGAAGACGCTGCAGGATGACATCATCAACAGGAGCGAGCATGTGCTCTAGCGAGGAGTACGAGCTCTGCGTGACACAGGTTCAGCGCTATTCGCTGCATGACGGCGGCGGGATCCGTTCCGTGGTGTTCTGCAAGGGGTGCCCGTTCACGTGTCCCTGGTGCTGTAATCCGGAAAACCTTTCCTTTGAGCCCCAGGTCATGTGGAAGAAAAGCCTGTGCATCGGTTGCTCGGTGCGGGCAGACGGTACGCGCGACGCCAACGGGTGCCCGTGCGATACGGACCCCGCGGCTTGCCCCACGGCCGCCAAAGAGCTTATGGGACGGTACCGCACGGTGGGCTCGCTTGCCGATGAGCTGCTGCGCGATCGCGTTTTCTATGAGGAAAGCGGCGGTGGAATCACGGTTTCGGGCGGCGAGTGCTTGGCGGGCGCGGTCCGACAAGAAGTGGTGCTCGATCTGCTCGAGCGCATGCATGCCGCCGGAATCTCTACCGCGCTTGAGACTACGCTCGCCGTGAAGCTCGCCGTCGATCCCGGGCGTCTGGCACGGGCTTGCGATGTGTTCTTGGTCGATTTTAAGATTGCTGACCGTGCCCGCTCGCTCGAGGTGCTCAGGTTGGACACGGCGGTGCGCGATGCCAACTTGCGTGCCGTGCTCGCGAAAGGCGCCTGCGTGGTGGCTCGCATGCCTATCATTCCGGGATTTACCGCGTCGGACAAAAACGTGCTTGCCAACGCCCGTCGCATCTGCGAACTGGGCATCGCGCGAGCCGACATCCTTCCGTTCCATCAATTGGGGGCATCGAAATACGCATCCCTTGGCCTGCCGTACAGCATGGCCGACATCGATCAGGTGACTGACGAGGCTGCTGAGCGCGCCGCCGTGCTGTGCGAGCAGCAGGGTCTTAAGGTGGTGGTGCGTGGAGAGTGATCGAGATATGCGTTTGACCCGCCATCGATTGAAATAGTACACAACGGGCATGCGCCCGCTAGGACCCAAGAGAAAGGGAATCCCATGGAATTCGTTCTGGACACCGCCGACATCAACGCCATCAAAGAGTATGACGAGCTGCTCAACCTTGCTGGCGTGACCACCAACCCCACGATCATTACCAAGAGCGGCAAGAAGCCCGAGGAGGTCATCAAGGAGCTCGTTGACTACCTGCGTCCGGACCAAAAGCTCTTCATCCAGAGCGTTTCCGCCGACTTCGACGGCATCATGGAGGAGGCCCGCTACATTTGCGGCCTGCGTCCCGAGAACACCTACGTCAAAATCCCCGTCACACGTGAGGGCCTGAAGGCTATCAAGGCTGCCAAGGCCGAGGGTCTGAACGTCCTGGCTACTGCCATCTACTCTGCAGACGAGGCCTTCCTTGCTGCGTTGAACGGTGCCGATTACTTGGCTCCTTACGTCAACCGCATGTGCAACTATGGTGATGGCGTGGGCCAGACCATCGACCTCATCAACATGCTTGCTGCCCAGGGCGTCGAGTCCAAGGTCATCGCTGCTTCCTTCAAGAGCGTTGAGCAGGTTCACGAGCTCATCGCTGCCGGTATCCAGGCCGTGACTGTGCAGCCTGATGTGGTTAAGCAGATGGTCGATCACCCGGGAACCGAGATTGCCGTCGCCGAATTCACCGAGAACTGGAATAAGGCATACGGCCGCAAGACTCTGCGCTAATTGATGTTCTGGTCAGTGCCGATCACGGATTGACGCATCTTGCCCGAAGCGGGGCAAACGAATCGATTGCATCTGACGGGAGTGGCCGCCTGCCTTGCGCGGGCGGCTGTTTTTGTATGGTGAGGCTGCGAAGGGAGTCAAGGTGATTGTTTTTTCCGACATGGATGGAACGCTGCTTTCAAGCGACAACCGGATCACACCGGCGACGGTCGAGATGCTCGATGTCTTGCATGAGAACGGGATCGAATTTGTGCCCTGCACGGGCCGTCCGCTTATGGGGGTGCCGCGTGAGTTGTTGGCTCATCCGGCGGTAAACTACGTCGTGTGTTCCGGTGGTACCTCGGTGGCCGAACTTTCGGACGTCACGCCTGCCGGTTGTATGCGGATGACTACCATTATGTGCGAGCCTTTGAGGAATGGGGTTGCTGAGCGCATCTGGAGTTTTGCCCGTGACCTCGACGTGACATTTGAGGTGTTCGTCGACGGCGATTGCCTCATGCCGAGCAGCATGTATGATCGATTAGATGAATTCAGCCAAGGTGATTCACGCGTGGCCGACGCCCTGCGCGCCGTGCACACGCCTGTTGATGGGACGCCCGAGCAGATCATGGCCCGCCTGGCCGATGTGGAACGTGTGATCCTGTATTGGCGCAATGCGGGGGAGGGGGAGACGCTCGGTCGGTTTCTCAAGACGATGCCCGGCATTGCCGTAGTCTCGTCCTACCCCAACAATTTCGAAATAACGCGTAACGATGTGTCCAAGGGCATGGCGATCCGTTGGCTGTGCGGGCATCTGGGCATTTCCGTCACCGATTCTTACGGCTTCGGCGACAGTTCCAATGATCTTGGTATGTTTGAGGCTGTGGGACACGCGTGCGCAATGAAAAACGCCACGACCGAGGTAAAGGCCGTGGCGGATGCGGTGACGGAGTTTGACAACGACCACGACGGCGTGGCCCACGCGGTTCTATCGCTGATGTAGCAACGTGGCCTCTTCTGCTCGTCTGCGCTCGTCTCAAGACGGGATAGGCTCAGAAGGGAGCGGGGCGGTTGGACGTCGGGGGTAGGGTTACCAGCCGAAGTCGGCGAGGCAGCGGTCGACGTCGCTCTCGAGGGTTCCCAGCTCGATACCGGCTGCAACGGTCTTGGTGTTGTCGAGGCGGAAGTCGCGGAACCTATCCGCGTAGCGCTCCTTGTTGGGCAGGATGCAGCGCTCGACGTCCTCGGGGCTGAACAGGCCGCGCCCCACGAGCTTACCGGCGATCATGCGGGCCGCCTCATAGGTAGTCAAGCTGTTGGCGCTGGCAAAGTTGTAGACACCGGAGGGCAGCTCGCAGATCTTGGCGAACTGGTCGGCAAGATGCTGGGCGTATGTCATGCAGCGCTTTTCGTTGCAGGTGAATAACGTCGGCTTGTCGTTCTTAAGGGCGGCAAGCACGTTACCCACGATGCCGGGGGAGGGCTTGATGCCGGGCATGGCCATGCCGAACATCCACGATAGGCGTAAGATTACATAGTCATCCGTGTTCTCGCGCATCCAAGCATCGACTTCGGCCTTTTGCTGACCGTATGCCGTCACGCAGCTGGGTTCGACGTCTTCGGCAAACGGACCGGACTCGCTTTTGCCGTTGAACAACTGCTCGGTGGAAATGAAGATCATGCGACGGCCCTTGGCGCGGCAGACCTTGGCGATCTCGATGGCGCTCTCGCAGTTCACGCGGTGGGTGCCCTCGGGGTCGTTTTCGCAGTCGGCGGTGGTGGCGTTGGCGGCGGTGTGGAACAGCACGTCAAAGTCCAGGCCGTCAAAGTAGGAGGCCACGGCGGCGGGGTCGTTGTAGTCGACGTCGGAGCGGCTGACACGGGTAAATTCGAACTTATCCTTGTTGAACAGCTGCACCAGGCTTGCCAGATAGCCGTTGGCACCGGTGATGACCATTTTCTTCATATGGAACTCCTTGCATGGGCGGGGATGCATAGTGCAACGCCGCCCCGCTGCCTGCCGAAGGGGGCGGGAGCGAGGCGGCGTTTATATTCTACAGATCGGCTCCGGGGCGGAAGGACTGCAGCACGCGGCACGGTCCGGTGACCGTGTAGCGCTTGCAGCATGCCGGAATCAGCGCAGACTCGGTGTAGGCCAGATCCACGTCGCCCTCGTCGGTGATCACGCGCCCGCTGCCGGACACGCAGGTGACGATTTGGTAGCGGCCGTCAGTGTCGGCTGACCAGCTTTCGTTCACATCGACGGCGTTCGACACAAACTGGCGGCAGCTCACGCCGCGTTGCGCCCGGGTGTCGTGTTCGGGCTCAAAGCGGCCTAGTCGGTTCACCGTAGGCACGCTTGCAGGGTCGAGCACATCGAAGGCCTTGTCCACGTGCAGCTCGCGACCGCGCCCCCAATCGCACAGGCGATAGGTCTTGTTGCCGAACGAGCTTACCTCGACGGCAAGGCAACCCGCTCCCAGTGCGTGCATGGTGCCAGCCGGAACCATGACAAAATCGCCTTCCTGCACCGCCGTGCGCTTGCAGTACGTATCACCGATGGTGTCATCGGCCGCCGCTGCGCGAAGCTTGTCGAGATTGCAGGTTGTGCTGCCGCCAATGAGCGTGGCACCCTGGTCCGCCTCCGCGATATACCAGGCTTCGGGCTTGCCGTGCTCGCCCTCAACACGTTGGGCGTATTCCTCGGTGGGATGCACCTGCACGGAGAGGCTCTCGATAGGGTCCATCCAGGTAATCTGGATCACGGCGTCATCGGGCAGATCGCCGATGATCTCATCATGATGCGCGGCGATGACGTCCGAGAGCTTCATGCCGGCAAACGGACCAGTGGCGATTGTTGTCGCGATGCTCGGGTGCGCGGAGATATCGAACGCCTCTCCGTAGTTGTTCGCGGCGTCGGCGCCCTTGATCCCGCGGATGGCGGCCAGGTGCGTTCCTGCCCATACCGGGGAGATATAGGTCGGGTTGAACTTCAAAGGTTTCATGGGCGTCCTTTCATTCTCTATATAAACGTACGCTTACAGCTCGATGGAATCGACGCCCTCGGTCTCAAAGCGGCGACGCAGCTCATCGATGATGGGCATGCCTGCCGAGCAGCCGATGCGCGTGGCACCGGCGCGCACCATGTCAAGGAACGTGTCGGCGTCGCGGATGCCGCCGGCGGCTTTGACCTGAACCTTGTCGCCGCAGTGGGCCTTCATGAGGCGAACGTCTTCGACGGTAGCGCCGCCGGTAGAAAAGCCCGTGGAAGTCTTGATGAAGGTGGGCTCGACCTCGCGGGCGATCTCGGCGAGCTTGATCTTCTCGTCATCGGTGAGCAGGCAGTTCTCAAAGATGACCTTGGAGGGAATCTCCTCATCTCGTCCCTCGCTGGCCTTGCGGCAAACGTTGACGATTTGAGTCATCTCATCTTTGACGTAATCCCAGTTGCCGGCTTTGACCTGCGTGATGTTGACCACGTAGTCGATCTCGGCGGCGCCGTTCTCAATGGCGTCGCGGGTCTCGAACACCTTGGCGGCAATAGAGGTCTGGCCCAGCGGGAACGCAATGGCGGCTCCCACGTGGATGTCGGTGCCGGCGAGCTGGTCGGCGCAGAAGCGCGACTGAACCTGGTTGATGGCGACCATCTTAAAGTGATAGCGCTTGGCTTCGTCGCACAGCTTGGCCATGTCGGCTTCGGTGGCGTCGGCGTGCAGGTTGGTGTGGTCGACCAGGCGGCTCAGGTCGTCCAAGGTGTAGATGCGGCTCATGGGGGTACTCCTCTCGGATTGAATGCGGCGGTGTGCCGTGCCCTCAATATAGAGACTTTTACAAAAAGTGTAAATATGTTTTCAAAAACCATTTGAAAAATGTTCTACCGTTCGCAAGGAAATCCATAATGTTCGGAAATTTATGCTTGACCAGTGGAGAAAATTCCGTATTGTCTAATATGTAATTTACAAATTACGAACAAATACAAATAAAGTTTAAAAGTGAAAGGCGATGGTATGAACATTCTTTTGGTGTCTCATGGGCAGCTTTGTCAGGGTATGAACGACGCATTCCACATGTTCGCCCCCACGGCTACATGTGTTCACGCGGTTAGCCTCACCACCGAGGGCGGCGTCGAGCAGTTCCGCACCGACCTGTCCGCCAAGCTCGAAGAGCTGCTTGCTCAAGGCGATGTTCTTATCGCTGCCGACCTCAAGGGGGGCACCCCTTACAACGAGTCTTTTACACACTTCCTCACGAACCCCGAGCATCTGCGCCTTGCCGCTGGCATGAATCTTCCCATGCTCGTCGAGGCCGGTGTGCTCGCTTCGTCCGGCTGCGATCTGGAGACCGTCTACCAGACCGCCCTCAGCGCCGGCGCAAATGGTGTTTCGGGTACCGCGCTTCCCGAAGAAAGCGCGGATGACGAAGAGGATCTCTTCTAAGGGAAAGGAAAAGGAGAAGAAATGGCAATTACGCTCGCTCGTATCGACGACCGTGTCGTTCACGGTCAGACCGTGACTCGCTGGGCAGCCTCAAAGCCCTGCAATGCCATCCTCGTCATCAGCGACAAAGTCGCTGTCGATGAACTGCGAAAGAAGGTGCTTAAGGCAGCAGCCGGTTCGCTCAAGCTCGGTATCTACAACATCGAGCAGGGCGTTGCGGCGCTGGAGAAGGCTAAGGCCTCGCCCAAGAGCTTCTTCATCATCACAGATTCTGTCGAGGAGTTCGCAAAGCTGAAGCGCGCCGGTGGCGATTTCGGCCAGGTTGTCAACGTGGGCAACCTTAGCGGCACGCGTCCGGGGACCAAGAATCTGGGCAACGCCATCGTCATCAACGACGAGGACGTCGAGGCTTTCGATTACCTGGAGTCCCAGGGCCTCAAGATTGAGTTCCAGATGACGCCGGACAACGGTGTCAAGGGCTGGGCTGAGTACAAGGCGAAGTACCAGTCTGCCTAACGACTGGTAAGTACGTTCAAGAAAGAAGGAGATAATTCATGAGTGGATTGTTCTTCCCTGCGCTCATTTGCGGCATTCTTTGCTACCTGGGCGCTATCGAGTGCGCTAACCCGCTGGGCACCACGGGCAGCTTCTACTGCCTCGGTCGTCCTCTGGTCGCCGGTCTTCTGGTCGGCCTCGCGTTTGGCGATGTGACGCAGGGCGTTCTCTGCGGCGTTGCGGTTCAGGCCGTCTTCATTGCCAACCTCTCCACCGGTGGCGCTACCAACTCCGAGATTACCTATGCTTCCTACGGCGGCATCGGCCTTGCCATGGCCACGACCAAGGATCCGGCTGTCGCCGTCACCCTGTCTGTGCTCATCGGCAACACCTTCGGCCTTATCTTCTACAACCTGACCTGCGCCGTCTTTTCCGCCTTCAACCACAAGGCTGAGGCTGCGGCTGCCGCCGGCGACACCAAGGGCATCACTACCTGGCATATCGTCATCCCCCAGATCTGCACCTTCCTCATCCGTTGCGTGCCCGTCTTCCTTGCCATCTACCTGGGCAAGGGCTTTGTCGACGCCGCGCTCGCCAGCGTCCCCGAGATTGTCACGCACACCATCTCCGTCCTCGGCGGCGTTCTGCCCGCCCTCGGCGTGGCTCTGCTGATGAATATTGTCATCAAGGAGAACATCCAGATGATCTTCTTCCTGTTCGGTTTCATCCTGCTTGCCTTCGCCGGCCTTGACACCATTCCTGTCGTCTTCATTGCCTGCGTCGTCTGCTACATCATCTACGTCGCGTCCGGCAAGGCTCCCGAGGCTGCTGCCGCTACCTCGAGCGATGATGCCGCCTACGAAGACGCCGACCTGTTCTAAGAGAGGAGAGTAGACACAATGGCTGAGACCAAGACTGCTGAGAAGCACCTTACGAAGGAAGACCTTAACAAGCTGTGGTATCGCTGGCAGGTGGGTTGGTTCTCCTCCCGCTCCTACGAGAAGCTCGAGTCCCATGGCTTTGCATGGTCCTATATTCCCTTTGCCGAGAAGTACTACAAGGACGACCCCGAGGGCAAGGCACGCCTGCTCTCCCGCCACTCCGAGTTCTATAACACTGAGCCGCAGGTCGGTACCCTGATTAACGGTATCGTCGCCTCGCTCGAGGAGAACATCGCTTTTGGTGGTGACGTTCCCGAGGAGCTCCCCACCACGGTCAAAACGACGCTCATGGGCCCCATTGCCGGTATGGGCGACTCCATCATCCAGGGCATCATCGTCCCGACGCTGCTGTCCATCGGCATGAGCCTTGCCGCCAACGGTAGCGCGGCCGGTCCGCTGTTCTACATCGTCAGCTGGCTGATCCTGGGTATGGCCCTGTCCTACGGCATGTTCCGCTATGGCTACAAGATGGGCCTGGGCGCCGTCGACACCTTCGTCGGTGAGAATTCCCAGCGCATCATGAACGCAATCAACGTCCTGGGCATCATCGTCGTCGGTACGCTTGCTGCCGGCAAGGTTGCACTTACCACAACGCTGCAGATTCCCAATGGTGATTCCACGATTGCACTGCAGGACACCCTTGATGGCTTCTTCCCCTGCCTGCTTCCGCTGCTTGCCGTTCTTGGTACCTGGTACCTGCTGAGCAAGAAGGGCTGGAGCGCAACGAAGGTCCTTTGCGCACAAATCGTTGTCGTCATCGTTCTCTGCGTCATCGGCTTCTGCTAAACCGCATACCTGACAACCAGGTATGAGTTTGAGCCCGGTCTGCCGGAGCGGCGGGCCAGGCTTTTTGTTTACACGCTCGACTTATCTAACCGGAAAGGACGCGAATGGAACCGCTGTTTTTTAAGCCGATCCCCTTTGAGACCATATGGGGCGGCACTGCGATTAAGGATTACTACGGATACGACTGGATGCCCGATAAGACTGGCCAGGCTTGGGCATTTGCCGATCAGCCCAAGGGCTCCAACGTGTGCATGACTGCACCGTTTGAGGGCAAGACCCTGGGGGAGCTCTGGAAGAGCGAGCCGCAGCTCTTTGGAGACACCGATCGTGACTTCCCGTTGATCATTTCCATGCTTTGTCCGTGCGATGACCTTTCTATCCAGGTGCACCCGGACATGGAGCATGCGAAAGCCATGGGCTATGCCAGCGGCAAGAACGAGGCATGGTATTTCCTTGAGGCGGCCGACGATGCGAGTATCGTGTTTGGCCACAATGCCGAGAACGAGGCTGATTTACGTTCGTATATCGATGAGTGCCGCTGGGATGAGCTGCTTCGCCATCTCAAGGTTCGCAAGGATGACTTCGTGTACCTTGAGGCGGGCTTGCTGCATGCCTGTGGCAAAAACGTTATCGCCTATGAGGTGCAGCAGTCTACGGATGTGACGTATCGCTTCTACGACTATGACCGTACCGACGCGGCGGGCAACAAGCGCGAACTCCAACTGGAGCAGGCCATCGACACCCTGAAGTACGATGGTTCTCTCAATACGGAGCGCTATGACGCGCATGTTGAGATGCTCGGCAATTGCGTTCGCACCACGTACATGGATTCGCCGTCGTTCCGGATCGAGAAGATTCAGATCGACGATGATTCGTATGTCCTCAAAGAAGATGTCTATGAGCTGGTAAGCGTCGTACGCGGTTCGGGCGATGTTAACGGGACGCCTGTCGCCGTCGGCTCGCATTTCCTGGTTCCTAAGGATTGCCCGGTTGTTATCTCGGGCAATCTAACCGTCATGATGACTACCGCTTAAGCACCGTCGAAATACAAAAGAACTGGAGACAGCCATGCAACTATTTCCTTCTATGATGTGTGCGGACTTCGACCGTTTGGGCGAGGACGTCGAAGAGCTTATCGCTGCCGGTGCAGACGGGTTTCATCTGGACGTGATGGACGGACACTTTGTGCCTAATTTCGGTCTGGGTCTGGGTGACGTGCAGTGCATCTGTAGACATGCCAAAGCGCATAACGTTCCCTGCGACGTGCACCTGATGGCCGAAGATGCCGATATTTTGCCCGAGCTGTTTGTGAAGGCCGGCGTTGACATTGTTTACGTTCATCCCGAGGGCGAGCGTACTGTCAATTCGACGTTGCAGAAAATAGCTCGGTTGGGTGCGCATCCTGGAATCGCTGTCGATCCGGGCTTAAGTCTGGAAGCGCTCAAATACACGCTTCCGGCGGTCGACTATGTGCTGATCATGACCGTCAATCCCGGATTCGCCGGTCAGAAGTATCTGGATTACGTCACGTCCAAAATCGCTGAATTCGCCGCAGTCAAGGAAGAATACGGTTTTAAGATCTTTGTGGATGGAGCCTGCTCACCTGAGGTCATTAAAAAGGTTGGCGAACTTGGTGCGGATGGTGCCATTTTGGGCACGAGCGCTTTATTCGGCAAAGACAGGGGCTATTCTGAGCTGCTTTCGGAGCTGCACGCCACATGCTAACTTGCTAATATGTTAATGACAAGTTAGCAGATGCGGGTATCTGCCATGTGCGGATGCCCGCATTTCTCGTCCGCATCGTCTGAGTCGAAATTGCCGGGGGTTTCTTTGGGAACGTTATACACATCGATTAAGGAAGACCTGTTGGTCAAAATAAAGAACGGCACCTATGCGGAAGGCGACGTGATTCCTTCTGAGGTCGATTTGGCAAAGGAATACGGTGTCAGTCGTCCAACCATCCGGCAGGCGCTGCATATCCTCACAAGCGAGGGCTACCTCGATCGCCGCAAGCGTCGCGGGACCATCGTGGCCGACCCCAACGCCGATCGACGCTGTCAGCGTGAGGCGCCCGATTTCGGCGTTCGAAAGATTAAGGGCGTTCAGAGTTTCGAAGATGAGCTCGCTTGGGCCGGCAAGAAGGTCGACACGATGCCCATCCTTGTGAAAGGAGAGTCGGCTACCAGCGAGGTTGCCAAGGGATTGGGTGTTCGGGAGGGCGATCTGGTTTATAAGCTGGTACGCCTTCGCTACGTTGACGGAACCCCCAACATGTTCACAGAGAACTATATTCCGGCGAGTCTGTACCCTGGATTTATCGACAACGTGGATTTCTCTAAAAAGCGCTTGTATGGGCGCATGCGCGAGATGGGTCGACCGGTCGTGACGGTATATCGTCGCATCGACGTTGTGAAGGCCGATTCGTCGATCTCCATGCTGCTTGATGTGGCAATCGGGGACCCGATGTTTTTGCTGCACACCAGCGGCCGCGATGCCGAAGGCAACATTGTGGAGTACTCCGTCTCAACGTATAAGGGAAGTGCCAACACATTCGAGTTCTCGGTGTCGGACGATACTTTGGGCGTGCAGGAGGATAATGGGGCACATGTGGATGTAAAGTCCGTTTTGGACAACGAGGAGCAGATGCTTGGGTAGCGTTTGCCGACCAAAAAGGATACAGGCCGTTAGCGGCCGTCTCCGGTTTTTAGCAGCAATCGATAATGCGCGGCCTCGGCGGGATCGCCGGCGTTTTCATATTGCTTGGCGATGAGCGTCAAAAGACGTTGGCGTGTAGGCGCGTCGGCGTCTTTAAGCTGTGACTTCATTTCGTCGATATGGCTTGTGCCCTTATTTTCCATGATATCGAAGAGCGTTTCGAGTTCGGTCGCCACGGGCGCGAGGGACGGCGTGTCTTGGATGCGTCGAAGCGTGATTTCGGCCTTGTCTCGCATGAGATTGCGAAGATAGAACTCAAAAGCGACTACAAGTAGGTCGGCTCGCTGCTCATCGGAGGGTTTGGAGACGTAAAGCATGTCGAGCACCTCGGCAGCGGCATCAATTTCATTATTGGCGTCAAGCGTCTTGAACTGCATATACATACGGTTGTAGCGGGGATAGAACATGCGCACGTACGTGGTTTCAAGATAAGCAAGGAGGCCCTCGTAGTCGCCGCGTTCGAACATCCGTGTCGCCTTCGCCACGGAGCGGCGTCTGGCCACCTGATCTATGATGACAAAAATAATTATAAGGCCGAGCGGAATGAGGTAGACGGGATTCATATCGAGCCTTTCGGTTGTGATTTTTCATTATGTCATAGTATATGTCATGTTCTAATTGAGAGACCGAACAAGCCGGTCGTTCATGAACAAATAGATTGGCCATCCAGACGAGCCTTCCCATTAAAGGGCAAGAAGCGATTTCTGTTTCAAGATGTCAAAATTGCCTGTATGCATGCATGGTTATTCAAAAAATGTCAACATATAGCTTTGCTAACATAATCCACAATGTATCATTTCACGGGGAAATCGGGCTGGAGCTGTTTGCGGCAGTTGATAATCGGCGGGGGATATACGAGTGGATGCACTGTACATAACGATCAAGGATGACCTGGTCAAGCTTATCGAGCGCCATGTCTACAAAGAAGGCGAGGAGATTCCTTCGGAGGATAAGCTCGCCGAGAATTACGGCGTGAGCCGTCCAACGGTCCGTCGTGCTATTCAGCTCCTGGAAGAGGAGGGCTACGTCGAGCGTCGTCCGTATCATGGGGCTGTCGTGTGCCCGCTCAAGATTAATCAGGGTTTTACCTCGGTGCTTCGTAGCTTCGATGCCGAGATGCGCGCTAACGACTGCACCCCTCATACGCGCGTGCTTTTCGCGCGCGGTGGCCGCGCCACGGCGCAGGTTGCCAATCGCCTGGAGATTGCTGAAAACGCTCCCATATTTAAGCTTGTTCGCTTACGGTATGCCGATGACTGCCCCAACGTGATTGTTGAGACGCATGTCCCGCTCGGCCTGTATCCCGAAATCGCTTCTGTGGACTTCGAGACTGTGTCGCTCTACAGCTACTTTGAATCTACGGGTCATCCCGTGGTGAAAGCGCATCGTAGGCTCGAAATTAAGACTGCCGATGCGAACATGGCGGCGCTTCTCGATATTCCGGTCGATGATCCGGTGTATTGTTTCGCAACCGTAGCCCGAATCGAGGACGGTCGTGTTGCCGAGTTCACTATCGCTAATTATCGCGGGCGCAGCAACGCGTTTGAATTTGATACAACGTCGGCAGAAATCGAACAGATGAGCATCCACGCGTCGTTTCATGGGGAGTAGGGCGCGTCTTTTGTGAGCGCGGCCGCCTTTTTGTAGATGAGTGGGCTTTTGGGCTCTTGGCGAGTATGTGCGAGTTTACCGACGCGCGACCCGCAGTTTTACTGCTTGCGATTTTCTACATAGCCGACGAATCCCCAACAGCCCGCTCGCTTGCGAGATGGGTTGCGCCACATGAGGCGCTGGCTGCCGGGCGCCGCTCGATGAACGTTCATATTTGCAGATAAATGTTCTAGAATGTACGTATTGTCACATTTACGAACAGGAGCGAACATGCATATCTACTCTGTTACGGATCCCGAGTTCAAGTCCTACGGCCGCGTGTGGGACGACGTGCCCTCCAGCCTGACCGCCCCGCTTGTCGAGGCGCTCTCCGCCACGCCCATTCCCGAGGGCAGCAAGTACGTGGCCTCCGCGCCCGAGCTTGAGCAGGTCGAAGGCGCCGACACGCTCGGCCTGCTCATGTACGGCGGCCGTCCCTTCCAGCTTGGCTGGTGCAACGGCCATAACACGAAGCTCAACTGCCTGGAGTATCACCGCGCCAGCGAGTTCAACCTGGGCGCCCGCGACTTTATCCTGCTGCTGGCCAAGCGCGAGCAGATCGTCGACGGCAAGCTCGACACCGCTCAAGTCAAGGCCTTCCGCGCGCCGGCCGGTGTGCTCGTCGAGGTCTACGCCACGACGCTCCACTACACGCCGTGCATGGTCGACGACGGCGGCTTCCAGGTGATGGTCGCGCTGCCTGCCGGTACCAACGGCCCGCGCCCCGAGGCTGCAACCGATATGCCCGCCGCCGGCGATAGCTACTGCTACTGGAAGGCCGACAAGTGGGTCCTCTGCCACGCCGACAGCCCCAAGGCGGCCGAGGGCGGCTACGTAGGCCTCACCGGCAAGAACCTCGACATCACCTGCGACTAGGGTATTGTCTCGTTCTGTAACATCTAGCAGGCTAAATCGTCTCTACCTGTTACAGATTTAGACGAACCGGTTCAAACCACCACAAAGGTGCCTGTCCCCTTTGCGGTGGTTTGTCTGCAGTTACAGCTGACTTCGCAGGTAGTCAGCCATATAAGGAACAGCGAAACGCACATACCCGCGGCGGGCCTGTTCGATCACGCCGGCGTCGATAAGGCGCCGGCGATACTTTTGTGCGTAGTCGGGTGTGACCGACATGCGCTCGGCTACATCAGAAATGCGCGACACGGTGTCTTCGTCATCCGCCATTGCGGCAAGAAACGCAATGTCTTGGTCCGAGAGCGCGGCGAGCGTCGTCTCGCACACATCGTTTTCGAAATCGACCTTTGACGCCCCAATGGCTCCGTCGACTAGCTCTTGTGTTACGCGTTCTCCTGCCTGGCAACGATTGGCGATGTTGTAGCCGATGAGCTGCAGCATGTAGGGCGAGCCCTGGGTTGCGCGAGCGGCATCCAGCCGAAGATCGCTTGGGATATCAAGGCCGAGCTCTTCGAAGGCCCGCTGGTAATAGGCATCGACATCTCCGACTGAAAGCGGTTCGAGCGTGACTTTGCGCGCGCGGTTGAGAAACGTCAGCACACGGTCGTTGAGTGTTTCCGAGACCGCTCCCGGAAGGCCCGCCATAACGAGCGCGACGTTGAGTCCCTCGCCGACGAGCTCTTGATAAGCGGTGACGAGTTGTCTGATCTCGGGCGAATTGGCCTGGAGCTCATCGATGAGGATGAGGATGCCATGTCCTTGCTCGGTTAGTTTGCGCGCTAGTTGCGTGAGCTTGAACTGGAAGCTCTTGGTTTCCTGTACGTCGCGCGTGAACTCGAGGCCGGCTGAGAAACCGAAGACGCTCAGGCTACCGCCCGTGAGTTTAGGATGATGACGTTTGTTGGCATAGGGCTCGCCCGCCTCTTGGATTTTTTCAACAATGCGCTCGAGCATGTCCTCGGAGGCAACGGTGGGTGTGGCGACGACGAAGCCAAGCTTGCGAGCGCGATCGGCGAGCTCCCACAGGAGAACCGTTTTGCCGCTTCCTCGCTGGCCGAGCATGAGCATGGCGCGGTCTCGATTGCCCGGCTCCTGCTCAAGGCCGGAGATGAATGTTGAAATTACACTTCCTCGCCCAACGAGATAGGATGGGCGATTTCCAAATGAAGGGGAGAAGATGGTTTCAGTCATAAGTCTCCTTTCCTTTTTTTCCTATTTTTTCCTTTTTTTCCTATTCAGTCAAATTGCCTGCTGGCCGAGGGCGGCTATGTGGGATCGCCGCCCCCCCAAACCACCACAAAGGTGCCTGTCCCCTTTGTGGTGGTTGGGTATCAAAAAGTGTCAGGCGTGGGCGGCTGCTGGGCGCCTGTGTGCGAAAAGAAGTGTCGACCTGCGTTGCCGTCGTTGAGCGGCGTCCCGTTTGCGGGGATACTAAAGCCACGACAAGCAGCGTATGAAAGGATCGATGCATGGCTTTCCGTAATGACTTCCTGTGGGGCGGCGCGACGGCTGCCAACCAGTGCGAGGGCGCCTACAACGTGGACGGCCGCGGCCTGGCCAACGTGGATGTGGCTCCGCACGGCTCCGAGCGCTACGCGGTGGTCTCCGGCCAGCGCAAGATGCTCGACTTCGAGGACGGCTATTACTACCCCGCGCAGACCGGCATCGATTTCTACCATCACTACAAGGAGGACATCGCTCTCTTTGCCGAGATGGGCTTTAAGACCTTCCGCATGAGCCTGGCCTGGACCCGCATCTTCCCCAACGGTGACGAGACCGAGCCCAACGAGGCCGGCCTGGCCTTCTACGAGGACGTGTTCCGCGAGTGCCAGAAGCACGGTATCGAGCCGCTCGTGACCATCACGCACTTCGATTGCCCGATCCACCTTATCAAGGAGTACGGCGGCTGGCGCAACCGCAAGCTCATCGACTTCTACAAGAACCTCGCGACCACGATCTTCACCCGCTACAAGGGCCTGGTGAAGTACTGGCTCACCTTCAACGAGATCAACATGATCCTGCACCTGCCGTTTATGGGCGCCGGCTTGGTCTTTGAAGAGGGCGAGAACAAGGAGGCCGTCGAGTACCTGGCAGCCCACAACGAGCTCGTCGCCAGCGCTTGGGCAACCAAGATCGCCCACGAGATCGACCCCGAGGTCAAGATCGGCTGCATGCTCGCCGCCGGCACGTACTACCCCTACAGCTGCCGTCCGGGCGACGTGCGCCAGGCCCAGCTCGACAACCAGGACAACTACTTCTTCGTTGACGTCCAGAGCCGCGGCTATTACCCGGCCTATGCCGTCAAGAAGCTCGAGCGTTTGGGCATCGATGTGGGCATGACCGACGAGGAGCGCGAGATCCTGGCCGCCAACACTGTCGACTTCATCAGCTTTAGCTACTACAGCACCCGTTGCTCTGCCGGTGCCGACAACCCCGAGGTCGAGAAGACCCAGGGCAACGCCTTCGCCGGCGCCAAGAACCCTTATCTGCAGCAGAGCCAGTGGGGCTGGGCCATCGATCCGCTGGGCTTCCGCATCACCCTCAACGACCTGTACGACCGCTATCAGAAGCCGCTGTTCGTGGTCGAGAACGGTCTGGGCGCCAAGGATGTTGTCGAGGAGGATGGCTCCATCAACGACGACTACCGCATCGACTACCTGCGCCAGCACATCCAGACCATGCGCGACGCGGTGACCGAGGACGGCGTCGACCTACTGGGTTACACCACCTGGGGCCCAATCGACCTGGTCTCGGCCGGCACGGGCGAGATGTCCAAGCGCTACGGCTTCATCTACGTGGACCGCGACGACGCCGGCAACGGCACCCTCAAGCGCTCCAAGAAGAAGAGCTTCGACTGGTACAAGAAGGTAATCGCTTCCAACGGCGAAGATCTGGCCTAAGGGTACCGAACCCCCAACCTCATAGTCTCCTAACCAAGGCGCCCGGCGAGCAGTTTGCGCTCGTCGGGCGCCTTGCCGTCCACGGATTTTGGGACATGTGGCCCGCTTTTTGGGCCCGCCTGTCGGTACACTAAAAGCACTATGGGTACCCGCGAGCGACATATCGGCCACGCGACCGCCCGATCCGCGCCCGTGGCGGATCTTAGGGGCGGCAGGCTCTTCGCCATGCCGCGATTCCTTGTTGGCATATCGCATGGCGTGTATCGCCACCGCGTCTTTGTTATCGCCGGCGCCATTACCGCGCTGTTCCTTATGCTTTTGGCAGTCTTGCCGGCACTGTTCGCCTCCGACCCCAAGCTTTCCAACACCGTGCCCGCCTATAGCGAGGTGTCCGAAGAGGTCGTGGATGCGCTCGTCCACTCGAGCTCTCTCCCGCTGCTTGTCGCCGCAATTGCATTTTCAATCTGGGGTGTGTTGGCGTACCTACGCTGCTTGGACTACGTCTTGCGCCGCCGCCTTGTTGCCATCGCCGCCATTTGTGCCCTGTGGATGATCGAGGTCATCCTCAAATATAAGTCGTTCACGCCGTTCTATGCCACCGTGCTGTGGTACCTGTACTACGTGCCCATGACGCTCATTCCGCTGATCTACCAGCTGTGCGGTCTGCGCCTCGCGGGTTTGGAACAGCATCGTATGGGGCGTCGGTACCGCACCGTTTTGTGGGTCATGGCTGTCCTGCTTATCGGCTTTGTGCTTACTAACGATGTTCATCAGCAGGTCTTCCATTTCGATCGATCGAGTGGAACCTGGAGCAACGATTACACATATGGTTGGGGCTACGGTACCGTTCTGGTATGGACAGCCTTTAACTTCGTTGCCTTTTTTATCTTGGTAGGACGGTCCTCGTCTTTTCGTATTCAGCGTTTCTCGGGCACGGCCGCGCTTGTCCTATTGGGCGGCGCGTTCTTTGCCATTTCATATGCGCTGCGTGTGCCCTGGGCATGGAGGCTTAATTTTTCACTTGTCTACTGCGTCCTGTGCGTGGTGGCGATGGAAATCTGTCTCGATTGCGGTGTCATCCCGTCGTACCACGATATCGCCGGTATTTTCGGCACCTTGCCGCTTGACCTCAAAGTTCTAACGCGTGACCTGCAGGAAGTCTATGTCACGCCGGTGTCAAAGCCAATGCCGGTAGGCGTGCGTGAGGAGTTGCGGGTCCAAGAGCACGGGCACGCTCACGCCTTTGCCGTGGCGTCCGATCCCGATGTAATGTATCGCGCCTTTCCGCTGCTGGGTGGATCGGCTCTCCTTGCCCAGGACGTCTCGGAGCTCAACGAACTCAATCGCGAACTGGCGCATCGTCGCATGGAGCTGCAACGCCAAAATGAGCTGCTTGCCGCCGACTACGACCTTAAGACACATTTGGCAGACCAAGAGGCCGAGACCTTACTGGTCCAAGACGTGGACCAAGCGCTTGCCCGTGCGCTCGAAGGGATGTACGACCTGCTGAGCTCGCTGCCGCCGTTGACCGATGAGGCATCTTCGCACGAGCGTTACCGCATGCTGCAGCGCGCCAAGATGCTCGTCGCCTATTGCAAACGCAAGGGGTCGCTCACGTTGGCACAGCACGGGGAGAGCGGTTTTGACCGCGACCGCATTCAGCTCATCGCCAACGAGCTTGCAAGTGACCTGCGCACCATCGATGTCGATTGCGCCTCGATTATCGCCATACGGCGCCCGATGCACGCCAGTACGGTAAGCGCCCTGTACGACTGCGTGTATGACTTTGCGTTTTTTGCCTACACCACCGACCATCCGGCGCTTATGTATCACTTGGGCGACCATGACCGGTGCAGTGTCGAGCTGCGCGCCACGCTTTTTTCCAACGATGATGAAGATCTTTCGCAGACGCCCGCTGCGCAAGAGCTCGAAAGCGCTCTGCAAGGGCGCAACGTGGCATACCGCCTTGAGGGCGAGCCCGGCCAGCTGCGCATGATCGTCTTGATGCCGAGGGCGGGTGAGTGACGATGCAGATTTCGTTCATCCTTCCCCAAATCGTTGCGCTCGATGTTGTCTTTGCCCTGGCTGCGTGTCTGCAGATGATCCACGTCCCGCTCATCGCATCGCGCCGCTCGTCCTATAACCGTAAGGTGATTTGCGCCTACGAGACGAGCCTTGTGCTTCACCTGATGATTTCGGCGCTCATCTTATTCGCGTCGTCTGGCTCGTATCTGGTGGCGCCGCTTGACGTTTGCGCCAGGGCAATGGGCGGAGTGCTGTGGCTCAATGCCGCGATCTTTGTCTATGGCGTGGTCCTTATGGTGCGCTATCGTCGCCCTGTCATGCTGGCCGAGCTGCTGCTTGTTGGCGCCGTGACACCGCCGGTGGTTTTTGCCATGGGCTCGGTGTGGGCCGTTGTCCTTATCGCAGAGGGAGCGTTCTTCCTGTTCCGTTCCGTCGCGGCGCTCTTGATGGACGTCCGTAACCGCCAAGAGGATATCACCGCGTTCTCGACGATTGAAACCATCAACGTGATTCCCGTGGGCATCCTGTATCTGGACTCGAGGGGCCGTCCACTGCTCATGAACCGCTGCATGCGCAAAAACCTGGTGGAGCTTCATATGCCCACCGACCTAGGCGATATGAGTGGTACATGGAACGACCTGCGCAAGCTCGGCATGCAAATGCCCGAAGGCGGTAAGAACCGCGTGCGGATCAACCTGGACCGCTTTGGTGAGGCGCGTGCGGTGGTCGAGGTTTCTCCCGCCGAGATTCGCCTGTTTGTGTGCGATGACGTTATGGTCTCGGGCCGTTCGTTCGAGCGCATAATCGGTCTGGACGTGACAGAGTATGCGCATGCGCATGACCGCCTGGCGCAGGCCAACCACCTGCTTGAGCTTGCGGGCCAAGAGCTCCAGGCCCAGATCGAAGAAGTCAAAAAAGTTGCCGACAATGCGGCCTATCTGCGCATGCGCGCCCGCGTTCACGATGTGATCGGCCAGCGCCTATCAATCCTTCATCGCTATTTGGAGGAGGGGCGCTTGGACGACGAGTCGCTCGAGCAGATCGACCCGCTGCTGCGCTCAATCGCTGCCGATCTGCGCAGCGGGGGCGACACCGAACCGGCAGAGCAACTGGGCGATATCGTCCATGCTTTTGGCCTGGTGAGCGTGCAGATCGATGTTGAGGGTGCGCTGCCTGAGGACGCGCGTGTCGCCGCCGCCTTTTTGCAGATTATCCGCGAGGCCTCGACCAACGCCACCAAGCATGCGCAGGCGCATCGGGTCTATGTGCGCTTGTGGCAGGAGAGGACGGATGCTGACGCCGTCGCGCACATGACGATTTCTAACGACGGGTCCCCGGCCCCCGTATCGTATCGCGAGGGAACGGGTATCCCAGGTATGAGGCATGTCGCGCAAGATCTGGGTGGCAGCCTAGAGGTCCACGCCACCCCGCCCTTTACGCTTACGGTATCCATTCCGCTTAACGCCAACGACACGTCCCAAAGGAGAAGCTCATGATCCGCGTGTTAATTGTCGAAGATCAGGCCATCCTGCGCGAGAGCCTGGCGCGCTCCGTTGGCGACCAGCCCGATATGACCGTCGTTGCCGCGATCGCCGATGCCTCCGAGGCCTTGGGTGTCGCGCTCAAGGAGCGCCCGGACATGATACTGATGGACGTGTGCACCGAACACGATTCAAACGGCATCGTGGCGGCGGCACGCATCAAGGAGCAGCTGCCCGAGTGTCGCATCATTATCATGACAGGCATGCCCGAGATCACCTTTGTCGATCAGGCCCGCGAGGCGGGCGTCGATAGCTTTGTGTACAAGAACGTCGGTATCGACGAGCTGTTCGCCGTGATGCGCTCCACGCTGGCGGGTTACTGCACGTTTCCCAAGCCGCCCGAGAGCATCTTCTCGGGCACGGCGGCCCTCGACGATGTCGAGCTGTCGATCTTGCGCCTTGCCTGCGAGGGTAAAAGCCGCCGCGAGATTGCGGCCGAGCTGTTTATGAGCGAGGGCACCATCAAGCGCCGCATCTCGGAGATCCTGAGCAAGACCGGCTACGACAACATCATGCGCCTGGCCGTGCATGCGGTGACCGAGGGCAGCATCGTTCCCAACATGGAGCGCCCGTAATCGACGCGCTCACCCGTGTTCCGGCGCCGCAAAGATAGGCCGCCCACCGTTTCGCATCTAAAAACGGCGGGCGGCCTGCTTGTATGGGCAGTGCTGTCGGCATAAAGCGGCGGGGCCGC
>CABUBZ010000001.1 GCA_902489945.1 uncultured Collinsella sp. | reverse complement strand
GCCATCCCCGGCCTTGACGACGAGTTCCGCGTCATCGTGTCCCCGTGGATCCTCTCCTCGCTGATCACCGATCGCCTTGCCGCTTACTACGAGACGGTCACCAAGCACAACCTCAACTACCGTCGTTACTATCACCAGTTCGATTACTAAGAGCAAATAACGTTTGTGTAATTGGGCCTCGCTCCTATATGGAACGGGGCCCCGTTTGGGTTGGAGAGTAATTATGAGCTACCCCCAGCTTGCCGTTATGAATATCAGCCATCGCTACTTTGATCTTGAGGAGTTCTTTTCTTCGGCGTCGGCTTCGGGCTACACGTCTTGCGAGCTTTGGACCGGGGCGATGCATCTGTATGTCGATTGCCATGGATACGATTCGCTCGAGCGGGTACGGGAGCTGTCGCAGCGGTATGGGGTTCGGATTGTGGGACTTTGTCCCGAACAGAACAACCCCAAGCCGTGGAATATCGCGGCGCGCGGGAATGAGGCGCGTGCCCGCACGCTCGCGTACTTTAAGAACGTTGTAGATATCGCGGCGGAACTTGGAGCCGAGCAGGTCATGGTCTCGAGCGGCTGGGCATTTTTGAACGAGCCGATCGAGGACGCGTGGGGTCGCAGCGCCTCGATGCTGCGTGCGATTGCCGAGCATGCGGGAGAGTGCGGTGTGCGACTGGTGCTCGAGGCCCTACAGCCGGTTGAGTCGATGATCGTGAACTCGGCGGCCGATACGAAGCGCATGATCGAGGCAGTTGATCATCCGGCACTTAAGGCGTGTCTGGATTTGGGCGCTATGGCGGTGGCAGGGGATACCATCGACGATTATTTCGATCTGCTTGGCGATGATGTCGCCCACGTGCATTTTGTCGATGTTGCGGCAGATGGCACGACGCATCTTGCCTGGGGTGACGGCGACCGCGATATGCGCGCCGACCTGGATAGGCTGGTGGCGCGCGGCTATCGCGGAGTTGTTTCGGCCGAGACCTATGACTGGCGCTATTTTGCCGACCCCGCAGCTGCCGATGCGCAGGTAATGGCGGAGTACCGACGCGCGATTGGCGCCTAAGTGGGACAGGGCGCCGAGTTGGCGTTTGACGTTTTTTGAGAAACGGGACGTGCTTTCCGCTTGAGGCTTCTGGCGGAAAGCACGTCCCAGAACAGGCGCTCAGAATGGGACACACTTTCCGCTGAGGACCTCAACCGGAAACCGCATCCCAGTTTTTGGCTGGCGGGCGGGACACGCTTTCCCCTATGTTTCCAAATGAATACGCTATGAGCCGAGGAGGACGATTCTCCCCGCAAACACTCTAGTATGCTAAAGTACCCAGAAGACCGGCGGAGCTATGCCGGTCTTCTGCTCTATATGAAACACAGCATGAGGAGGCTCACCAGATGACGGCCACACCGTGGGGATTCCGGGACATATTGCCCGAGGAGGCTCAGGCGCGCGAGGAGATTGCGCTGACGGTGAAGGGCTGCTTCAGGGAGCATCATTACCTGCCGGTCGAGACGCCGCTACTCGAGGACAAGGGTTCGCTCGAGGAAGGCGGCCGCATTGCGGATACGCCGTTTAAGCTCTTTGATGACGACGGTCGCCTGCTGGTGGTCCGTCCCGACAACACGCTGCCGATCGTTCGCCTGGTTTCGACTCGCATGCGCGCGGCCGACCTGCCCCTGCGCCTTCGCTACGAGGCGCCGGTGGTTCGCGAGTGCCAGCGCAATGCCGGCGGCTCGCGCCAGTTTACACAGCTGGGCTTTGAGCTTATCGGTGCGGGCGATACCGCGGGCGATGTCGAGATTGTCTCGCTCGTGGCCGAGGCGGTGCGCAAGCTGGCGCTGCCCGATGCACGCATTATCGCAGGTAGCGTGCGTCCGTTTAAGGAACTGCTCGCGGCGTGCGAGGATCGCGAGCTGGCCGCCGAGGCCCTGCGCTGCGTGCACGCCAACGACTTTGTGGGCCTCGATGCCCGCGTGGCGGCAAGCACCGAGTCCGATGCCGTCAAGGCCGCCATTAGCGAGCTGCCGCGTCTGCACGGCGGTGCCGAGGTACTCGACCGCGTGGACGCGCTGCTGGAGGCCGCCGGTATCGTCGCGCCGCTGACGCGCGAGCTGCGTGCCCTGGTTGAGGGCCTGGCACCCGAGGACGCCCAGGTGCTGTCGTTCGACTTCTCTATCATGAACTCTTTCGATTACTACACGGGCCTGGTCTTTAAGGCTTATGCCGGCGGACTGCCCGATCCGGTCGGTTCGGGCGGACGCTATGACTCCATCTTTACCGGCGCATTTGGCGACGGTATCGAGGTGCCGGCGGCGGGCTTCGCCTTTTCGCTCGAGCGCCTGGAGGCCGCGCGCACCTCGGCCGAGGATGCCGCTTCCGACGGCGATCACGCCGCGGGCCGTGGCGCTGAGGGCCCGCTGCGCATCGCCGTGCCCAAGGGCTCGCTTAAGGCTGACACGCTCGACGTGCTCGAGGCCGCGGGCCTGGACGTCTCTGAGCTGCGCGACCCCGGCCGCCACCTGATCGTGCGCGGTCACGACACACGTGCCGGCGAGGGCACGGTCGGAGATATCGAGTTTGTCATCGTGCGTCCCAGCGACGCACCCGCCTTTGTGGGCTGCGGCGGTGCCGATTGCGGTGTCTGCGGTTGGGACTCGCTCATCGAGGCCGACCTCAACCTGCTGCAGCTGGTCGACCTGGGCTACGGCCTGTGCACGTTTATCGAGGCAGAGCCCGCGTGGCGCGCTGGCCAGGCCGAGCGCAACTACGCCCGCCGCGGGTCGCTTCGTGTGGCCACCAAGTACCCGCGCATCGCGAGCGCCTGGTATGCCGAGCGCGGCGTGAATGCCGATATCGTTTCGCTGCACGGCAATATCGAGCTGGGACCCATCGTCGGCATGACCGACCGCATCGTGGACATTACCGCCACGGGCGCCACCCTGCGCGACAACGACCTGGTCATCACCGGCCGCATCATGGACTGCACGGCCCGCTTCTTCGTCAACCCAGGTGCCGCGCGCCTGGATCCGCGCGTACGCAACTTGGCCGATCGCTTGGCAGCTGCTGTTAAGGACAAGCATTTTGAGCCCGTCGCGGGCTCGGCACAATAGCGCGAGCACGCACGGGCGCCCCCCCATATCCGGGCTGCGGGTCGACTGGCGCCGCCGCCCGGCCTCTCGTTTTTCAAACGCAACCTCGACCGATAGGGGATACCGATATGAAGACCATCAAGCTTGCTCCCGGTGAGCGTCTCGTTACCAACCAGCTCAACCGCAAGGGCGTGCTGCCGCAAAACATCGTCGACGCCGCCCGTGATATCGTGGTCAACGTGCGCGCCAACGGCGATGCCGCGGTGCGCGATTACTGCCAGCGTTTTGACGGCGTTGAGCTGCAGAGCTTCCGCTTGCCGCAAGAGCAGATCGATGCCGCGCTCGAAGGTCTTGATCCGGCCTTTGTCGCCGCGCTCGAGAAGGCCGCGCGCCAGATTCGCGAGTTCCACCAGCGCGAGGTCGAGCAGAGCTGGTTTACCACGCGTGCGGACGGCACGATGCTCGGCGTTAAGGTGACCCCGCTCGCGGCGGCCGGCATCTATGTACCGGGCGGCCGCGCGCAATATCCCTCCACCGTGCTCATGAACGCCATTCCCGCCAAGGTTGCCGGCGTCAAGCGCGTGGTTATGGTGACGCCGCCGCAAAAGGACGGCCTGATCAGCCCCTACACGCTCGCCGCGGCAAAGCTCGGCGGCGTGGACGAAATCTATATGGTGGGCGGCGCTCAGGCCGTGGCCGCGCTGGCGTACGGTACCGAGACCATTCCGCGTGTCGACAAGATCACCGGTCCGGGTAACGCTTTTGTTGCCGCTGCCAAGCAGATTGTCTCGGGCGACGTGGGAATCGACATGGTCGCCGGCCCGTCCGAGGTCTGCGTGCTGGCCGATGCCACGGCCAAGCCCATGGTGGTCGCGGCAGACCTGATGGCCCAGGCCGAGCACGATCCGCTGGCAGCCTGCTATCTGGTGACTTGCGACGAGCAGTTTGCGCGCGAGGTCGAGGCCGGCATCGACATCCTGGTGGCGCAGTCGCCGCGTGCCGAGATTACGCGCGCTTCGCTCGACAACGAAGGCGCCATCGTGGTGGCCGCCGATATGGCTGCCGCCGTCGAGGCCGTGAACACCGTGGCGCCCGAGCACCTTGAGCTGCACTGCAAGGACGCGATGGGCCTGCTTGGCGGCATTCGCAACGCCGGCGCCATCTTTGTGGGCGCTTGGAGCTCCGAGCCGCTTGGCGATTATGTTGCCGGCCCCAACCACACGCTGCCGACCGGCGGCACGGCCATGTTCTCCAACCCGCTTTCGGTCGAAGAGTTCGTTAAGCGCTCGAGTGTCATTTGCTATACGCCCGAAGGCCTGCTCTCCGATGCTCCCGCTACGCAGCGCCTGGCCGAGGCCGAGGGCCTGTGGGCGCACGCGCTTTCCGCCGCTCTGCGTCGCCGTGTGCTGGAGCAGGGCGAGGATGCCGTGAGTGCCGAGTCTCTGGCCGCGACCGACCTGACCAAGGTCGCCTGGCCGGGCGATACGACCGTGACGGTTGCCGAGGGCGTGGACCTGGCGGCTGCAGGCGCGGATGGCGCTGGCGCGACCGGCGAGGAGGCCTAACATGGCCGAACTCACGCCGCGCATGAAGGAGCTCGTCCAGCCCTACTTGGCCGGTATCGAGCCCTACGATCCCAACTTTACGCCCACGCGCATCAATCTTTCGGCCAACGAGAACACCTATCCCGTGCCGGCCGGCGTGCGCGAGGCGGTCGACGCGGCCCTGGCTGCCACGCCGCTCAATCGCTATCCCGATCCCATGTCGAACGACCTGCGCGACGAGCTTGCTGCCTGGCATGGCGTGACGCGCGAGAACATCTGCGTGGGCAACGGCGGCGACGAGCTGCTCTATAACTACCTGCTGGCGTTTGGCGGCGCGGGACGGACCCTGCTCAACTGCCCGCCGTGCTTTAGCGAGTACGCGTTCTTTGCGTCGCTCTGCCAGACCGAGGTACGCGACGTGTGGCGCGACCCGGCGACCTTTGAGCTCGACCAGGCAGCCGTGCTTGCGGCGGCGCCCGAGTGCAACCTGGCAATCGTGACCTCGCCCAATAACCCCACGGGTGATGTGGCGCCGCTCGACTTTGTCGCGGCGCTGTGCGATGCGTGTCCCGGCATGGTCATGGTCGACGAGGCCTACGTTGAGTTTGCCGACGATTCGTTTGGCGCGGCCACCACGGCGCAGGGGCTTATCGCCGAGCATCCCAACCTGGTGATTCTGCATACGTTGTCCAAGGCGTTTGGCGCTGCCGGTACGCGTCTGGGTTACGTGATCGCGGCGCCCGAGGTCATCGACGTGTTCGCAGCGATTCGCCAGATCTATTCGGTCAATGTGCTGAGCCAGGCGGCAGCGCTTGCCTGCGTGCGTGCCCGCGATGCCTACACGCCCGTGGTGGCGCAGGTCGCAACCGAGCGCGAGCGCGAGCTGTGCGCCCTGCGCGCGATGGCTGCCGAGGGCCTGCCTGTGGAGGCATGGCCGAGCGCAGCGAACTTTGTGCTCGTGCGCACGCCGCACGCCACGCGCGTGCGCGAGCGTCTGCGCGATGAGTATTCCATTCTGGTGCGCGACTTTAGCTACGCGCCGGGTCTCGCGGACTGTCTGCGCATCACCGTGGGCACGCCGCAAGAAAACGACGAGGTGCTGGCTGCGTTTGCCGCGCTGGTGAAGGAGGAGATGTAGATGGACCGTTATGCCGAGGTGACCCGCAAGACGGGCGAGACCGATATTGTCGTAAAGCTCGACCTGGACGGAAGCGGCGTGTGTGATATCTCGACCGGCGTGCCGTTTTTCGATCACATGCTCAACGCCTTTGGCCGCCACGGCCTGTTCGATCTGACGGTACATGCGGTGGGCGACGTTGAGGTCGATGCTCACCACACTGTCGAGGATACGGGCATTGTGCTGGGCGAGGCGTTTTGCCAGGCGCTGGGCGACAAGGCGGGCATCACGCGCTTTTCCGATGCGGCGATCGCCATGGACGAGACGCTCGTGATGGCTGCCGTGGACATCTCGGGCCGTGGCCAGGCTTATTGCGAGCTGCCCGTGCCGACCGAGCGCGTGGGCACGTTCGATACCGAGCTGGCCGTCGAGTTCTTTTATGCCTTTGCACGCGATGCCAAGCTCACACTGCACGTGCGCGAGCTGGCGGGTGGCAACTCGCATCACATTATCGAGGCCGCCTTTAAGGCCGTGGGCCGCACGATGCGCCACGCCTGCGAGCTGGACCCCCGCGTACAGGGCATCCCCAGCACCAAGGGCTCGCTGTAGCTGACGGATCGCACAAACCACCACAGAGGTGCCTGTCTCCTTTGTGGTGGTTTTGGATGATGAGATAAGGGAGGGGTCGCGTGGGCGAACCGAAGATCGTGGTGGTCGACTACCACAAGGGCAACTTGTCGAGCGTTGCGCGCGGGCTTGCGCGCGCCGGTGCCGCCGCCTGCACGTCGGACGATCCGGAGCAGATCCGCAACGCCGACGGCCTGGTCATCCCGGGCGTGGGCGCGTTTTACGACGCGGTCGCCTTTATGCGCGAGGGCGGCGAGGCGGACGCGGTGCTCGACGCCGTTGCCGCCGGAACTCCGTTGCTCGGCATCTGCCTGGGCCTTCAGTTGTTTTTTGAGCGCGGCAACGAGGGCGTTCCTGCGAGCGAGAGCGCGGTCGCCGACGGCAACGCCTCCGAGCGGGCCGGTGTCCTCTGGGTCGATGGCCTGGGTATTATGCGCGGTTCGTGCACGCGCCTGGAGTCGAGCCGCCTGAAGGTGCCGCACGTGGGCTGGGACCAGGTGCACATGACGCCCGCCGGTGCGGCCGATCCGCTGCTTACTGGTTTTGCCGAGGGTGCCAACATGTACTTCACCCACAGCTACGCGGTGGCCGACGATTCCGATGCCGCCGATGTGCTGGCGCGCACGCACTATACGCGGAGCTTCCCGTGCATCGTGCGCCATGGCAACGTGTGGGGTTGCCAGTTCCATCCCGAGAAATCCTCCGCGCTGGGTCAGCGCATCCTTAAGAACTTCGTCAACATCGTCGAGGAGGCCGGCCGATGATCCTGTTTCCCGCAATCGATCTGATCGGCGGCAAGGTCGTGCGCCTGGAGCGCGGCGACCGGAGTCGCTGCAAGGTATATTCCGACGACCCCGTGGCCGTTGCTCGCTCGTTTGCCGAGCAGGGCGCAAGCTGGGTGCACGTCGTCGACCTGTCCGCTGCCTTTGGCGAGGACGAGGACACATGCGCTGCCAACTCGGCGGCGATTAAGGCCATCTGCGGCGTCAACGGTCTGTCCGTGGACGTGGGCGGCGGCGTCCGCTCGCTCGCGCGCATCGACGAGTTGGCCGGCTACGGTGCGCGCCGCATCGCACTAGGCACGGTGCTCGTGACCGAGCCGGGTTTTGCCGAGGTGGCGGCCCAAGGCTTTGGCGAGCTGTTGGTGGCAGATATTGCCGCACGCGACGGCCAGGTCAAGGTGAATGGCTGGCGTGACGGCGCGGGCGTGGCGCTCGACGACGCCGTGGCGCAGCTTTCCGAGCTGGGTTTTAAGCATCTGGTGTATACCGACATTGCGCGCGATGGCATGCAGGCGGGCATCGATGTGGCGGCGTATCGCCATGTGGCCGAGGTCGCGGGCTTTCCCGTCGTGGCATCGGGTGGCATCTCGACGCTCGACGACATCCGCGCGCTGGCCGCAGTGCGTGAGGGCGCGATTGAAGGTGCCATTACCGGTCGCGCGCTCTACGAGGGCAACTTTACGCTGGTACAGGCGCTGACCGCCGCCCGAGGGGAGGAGTAGCCCATGCTTACCAAACGTGTGATTCCCTGCCTGGACGTCAAGGACGGCCGTGTGGTCAAGGGCGTCAACTTTGTGAGCTTGCGCGATGCGGGCGATCCGGTGGAGCTGGCGCGCGCCTACGACCGCGAGGGTGCGGACGAGGTCGTCTTCTTGGACATTACCGCCACGAGCGACAACCGTGCGACGACCATCGAGATGGCGGCGCATGCGGCCGAGGAGCTAGCCATTCCCTATACCGTGGGCGGCGGTTTTCGCGACCTGGCGGGCATGCGCACCATGGTTGCAGCCGGTGCCGACAAGGTGTCGCTCAACTCTGCCGCCGTGCGCGACCCGTCGCTGATTAGCCAGGCTGCCGCGGCGTTTGGTAGCCAGGCCGTGGTCGTGGCGATCGATGCCAAGCGCGTCGGTTTGCCCGGCGCATCTGGTGCCGACAAGTGGGAGGTCTTCACGGCGGGCGGCCGCAACGCCACGGGCATCGACGCGGTGGCGTGGGCCGAGGAGGCGGCTCGTCGCGGCGCCGGCGAGATCCTGCTCACCAGTATGGACCGCGACGGCACCAAGGCCGGATTTGACCTGGCGCTCACCCGCGCCGTGGCGCGCGCGGTGCCGATTCCGGTGATTGCGAGCGGCGGTGTGGGCGCGCTCGAGCATTTTGCCGAGGGCGTGATTGAGGGCGAGGCCGACGCCGTGCTGGCGGCGAGCGTCTTTCACTTTGGGACGTTCAGCATTCGCGAAGTCAAAGAGTATATGGCCTCTCAAGGTATTCCTGTGAGGTTGGACTTCTAATGCTGCGGGCTTCGCTGCGGCTTGTCCAGGCACCGCATCTTGCCGTTCAAACCGTCGCTCGCGTACCAAAGTACGCGTCGCTCCTCTTTCGCGGCAACCTGCGGCA
This sequence comes from uncultured Collinsella sp., assembly GCA_902489945.1. GTDB lineage: Bacteria > Actinomycetota > Coriobacteriia > Coriobacteriales > Coriobacteriaceae > Collinsella. The sequence goes on along the minus strand of CABUBZ010000001.1, from coordinate 104,837 downwards.
CCTGGGCAAGCCTCGCCGACCTGCGATGTTCACGGTAATTACTTGGGAGGAATGATGACTGAGGTGGTAAATGCTACCGAGCTGAAATACGACGCCCGTGGGTTGATTCCTTGTGTGGTTCAGCAGTATGACACCGGCGAGGTGCTTATGGTTGCTTGGATGAACGAGGAGTCGGTGGGGCTGACGCTCAAGACCGGTACCACGTGGTTTTGGAGCCGCAGTCGCCAGGAGCTCTGGAACAAGGGCGCGACGAGCGGCAATATGCAGGAGGTCAAGGAGCTTTGGGCCGACTGCGATAGCGATACGCTGCTGGTCAAGGTTGACTCGCCGGGTCCGGCCTGCCATACCGGCAACCGTACCTGCTTCTTTAAGAAACTCGCGTAGGGCGGGCGCTCGATTAGACGCTCGGCCAACCAGAAAGGATTGAACTATGGGTGTGCGCACCGCAAACGTTCAGGATGGAAATATCGGTGAGACGCTGACGGGGCTCGCCGAGGTGATTCACGGCCGTCGCGACGCATCGCCGCAGGAGAGCTACACCGCTCGTCTGTTGACCGACGTCGAGGACGAGCTGCTCAAGAAGCTTGCCGAGGAGGCGAGCGAGGTGATCATGGCCTGCAAGGATAACGATCACGATCACATCCGCTACGAGGCCGGCGACCTGGTCTACCACCTGCTCGTGACGCTCGAGCGCTACGGCATCACCCTCGACGAGCTGGCCGGCGAACTCAACGCCCGCCGCCACTAGTCGTTTGGGACAGTCTTTGTTGGTGTAACGGGGTCATGGAAGTTGCGGTGAAATAGGGACTGTTTAAGCGCTTCATCAAGCAAAACAATCCCTATTTCACCGCAACTTATGAAGGGATGGCTAGGCGAGGGGCGTGGATTCCCATTCGCCGGTGGCGTGGGGGATGTCGAAGGTTCGATAACCGCAGTCGTAGGCGTGCGCCTGGGCCTCGCGGATGTTCCAGCAGATATCGCAGGCGCGGTGCGCGTCCGAGCCAAAGGTGATCGGCACTTCGGCATGGGCAAAGCAGCGCAAAAGACCGGTTGCGGGGTAGTAGTCGCCCAAGCCCTTGCGCGGTGCGGCCGTCGAGACCTCAACGCGGCGGCCCGTATCGTGCGCGCACTCTGCCATCTGCTGCCAAAACGGTGCGGGGTCAAAATCGGGCGCAAAGCCTTCCTTCGAAAAGCGCATGACCAGGTCGGGGTGAGCCATCACATCAAAGTTGAGCGGGCTCTCGCAGGCGCGGCACCAGTCATCGACATAGCGCTCCCACACGCCGCGTACCCCCAGGTTTTCCCAAACGTGCAGGTTGGTGTCATCGTCGATCCAGCCGCAGCGCGAATCGGGCGTATCGGGACGAGCGACGTCCTCCGTTCCCGCCGTACCCGCGGCACCGGCCATGATATCGCCTGGGTTGCCAATCCAGTGCACACTGCCCAGGCGCACGACGGCGCCCTGGGACCAGCGCTCAACCAAAGGCTCGCAGCCCTCGTACCAATCGCATTCAAAGCCATAGATAAAGCTGAGCTCCGGCACAATCTGCGCGGCAAGCTTGCGAGCGTCCTCAAAAGCCAGACGATGTGCCGGCAGGTCGCCCTCGACGACCTGCACCTCGCAGTTGGCATCCATGCTGGCAGGTAGGGTGAGATGGTCGGTCGAGACCATGGCGCGGCAGCCGGCGGCGACAGCGGCGCGGACGTTGTCCTCAAATGAGGCATGGCCGTCCGAAAACGAGGTGTGGGTATGGCAATCGACCAGCGGGCACATAGGCATAGCGGCTCCTTTGCATTTGGCGAATCCGCTCCATTGTAATGGCGCAGCCTCGGCGCGTCGTACGCGCGGGGTGCCGAAATCGATTGGAAAGGGTGCGCGGCGCGTGGTGCGGCCTCGCTTGCGCTTTCAAAACATGTACATTAGCCTCCAAAAGCTGCAAAAAATGACATGTTTGGAGGCTGACGTACACGTTTGAGTGGAGCGGGCCGGCGTTGGAGCGCGCCAGCACTTGCGCCCAGCAAAAGTCGCACCTATCCCATGACGCCGCCCCTGCGCCGCCCGCGATGTGCTAGCGTTTGGATGAACAAAACGAGCCCGTGCGGAAAGGATCCGGACCGTATGCAACGTGGAAGTACATCTCCGCTGTCTCGCGAGACCGATGCGCCTGAAACTATCGTCAAGCTGGAGTGCGACATCGATGACGCGTCGCCCGAGGTGCTCGCCTACGCCGCCGACCGCCTGCGCGAGGCCGGCGCCCGCGAGGTGCACTGGCTGCCCCTCTACTGCAAAAAGGGCCGCCCCGGATGGCAGTTGCAGGTGGTCTGCTCGCACGAGGATATCGAGCGCCTACAGACGATTATCTTTTTGGAGACCACGACCAACGCCGTTCGTCGCCAGGTGATGGAACGCGTTTGCCTGCCGCGCCGATTCGAGCAGGTGACAACGCCTTGGGGCGAGGTATCCGTTAAGGTGGCGACCCTGCCCGACGGCAGCGAGCGCGCGGCGCCCGAGTACGAAGACTGCGCCCGTCTTGCCCGCGAACATGGCGTGCCGCTCCAACGCGTGATGCAGGCGGCTCAGAGTGCGGCGCTTCGATTTGAGTAACACAGTAGATGGGCTCCACATCCGCTGGACTCCGTATTCAGCCCCCGTCAACCCCACACCGAAAGGACTCCCCATGAAATACCTCATCGCTTCCGACATTCACGGCTCGGCATATTGGACCGAGCGCCTCTGCACCGCCATCGAATCCGAGCAGCCCGACCGTATTGTGCTGCTAGGCGACCTGCTCTACCACGGCCCGCGCAACGACCTGCCGCGCGACTACGCTCCCAAGCGTGTGATTCCGCTGCTCAACGCCCTAGCCGACCGCATCATTGCGGTGCGCGGCAACTGTGACGCCGAGGTCGACCAGATGGTCCTCGACTTCCCCGTCATGGCCGACTACGCCACGCTGTTCGACGAGACCGGCCGCGAGCTGTTCCTGACGCATGGCCACGTCTTTGGCGCTGGCATGCATAACAGCGTCGACCACGCGCCCGCGCTGCCCGAGGGCTCCGCGCTCGTCTACGGCCACACGCACGTCAAGGTCAACGAGGCGAGCGAGACGCACCCGGGCCTGTGGCTCTTCAACCCCGGCAGCGTGAGCATCCCCAAGGACGGCACGCACAGCTACGGCATCTACGAGGGCGGCGAGTTCCGCCACGTAATCCTGGAGGAGGAGTAACCATGGCGCAGCACATGGCTCAGCAAAATGCCGAGGGCTCGCGCGACCTGTCGACGCTGGTCGACGCCTCGGCCGAGCTGCAGCATCTGGTGCAGACCATCTGGCGCTTGCGTCAGCCCGACGGCTGCCCGTGGGACCGCGAGCAGACGCATCAGAGCATCGGCAAGAACATGATCGAGGAGGCCTACGAGGCGCTCGACTGCATCGAAGCCGATGACGCGACGCACCTACGTGAGGAGCTCGGCGATGTGCTGATGCAGGTGGTGCTGCATGCGCAGATCGCGGCGGACGCCGGCGAGTTTACGCTGGCTGACGTGGCGCGCGATATCGATGCCAAGCTCATCCGTCGCCACCCGCACGTGTTTGGCGATGCGGATGCCGATAACTCCGACGAGGTCCTCAAGATCTGGGACGAGGTCAAGCTGGCCGAGAAAGCTGCCAAGGACAAGACCGTGGCGGCGGGCGAGGCCGCGCCTGAGGGCCTGCTCGACGGCGTGCCCACGCATCTGCCGGCGCTGATGCAGGCCCAGAAGGTGTCGCGCAAGGCGGCTGCCGTGGGCTTTGAGTGGGAGACGGTCCAGGATGTGTGGGACGAGGTCGCCGAGGAGCGTGCCGAGTTTGAGGCCGAGGCCCCTGGCTCGCCCGAGCGCGAAATGGAGTTCGGCGACCTGCTCTTTGCCTTGGTCAACGTCGCGCGCAAGGAGGGCATTGACGCCGAGAGCGCCCTTCGTGCCAGCACGGCAAAGTTTCGTCGCCGTTGGGCTGCAATGGAGCGGATGGCGGCTGACGCCAACGTGGGTCTGGCCGAGCTTTCGACCCACGGTCTCAACGACCTGTGGGATGCCGCAAAGGCGGAGGAGTAAGACTGCGGGAACGACGGGCTGACACGCCTCATCGTTCCCGCTAAATTTTTCGAAAATCAAGTGTATTCCTCGGCTAACTTAGGGCATAATGCAAAAAGTGCGACATGGCTAACTTGCAAACCAAAGCGCCACATTGGCGCAATGCCGTGTCGCCAAGCATTCAACCCGTTTCCAAGTGAGAGGGAGACAACATGAGCGATATTTTGGACGTCTACGGTCGCGAGGTACTCGACAGCCGCGGCAACCCCACCGTCGAGGTCGAGGTCGTGCTCGAGGACGGCAGCTTCGGCCGCGCGATGGTGCCTTCGGGCGCTTCGACCGGCGCCTTTGAGGCATGCGAGTTGCGCGACGGCGACAAAGGTCGCTATCTGGGCAAGGGCGTCTCGCAGGCCGTCGAGCACGTCAACAACGAGTGCGCCGATGCCGTCGTGGGCCTCGATGCCTTCGACCAGCGTGCCGTCGATGCCGCGCTGATCGCCGCCGACGGTACGCCCAACAAGACCAAGCTCGGCGCTAACGCCATCTTGGGCGTGTCGCTGGCCGTTGCCCGCGCTGCGGCAGAGTCGGCGGGTCTTTCGCTGTACCAGTACCTGGGCGGCGTCAACGCTCACCTGCTGCCCACGCCCATGATGAACATCCTCAACGGTGGCATGCATGCCGACAACAACGTTGACTTCCAGGAGTTCATGATCATGCCCGTGGGTGCTCCGAGCTTTGCCGAGGGCCTGCGCTGGTGCGCCGAGGTCTACCACACCCTCAAGGGCGTGCTGCACGAGGCCGGCCTTGGCGGCGGCGTGGGCGACGAGGGCGGCTTCGCGCCCAACCTCAAGACCAATGCCGAGCCGTTCGAGTACATTACCAAGGCCGTCGAGAAGGCTGGCTTTAAGCCCGGCGTCGACTTCATGTACGCCATGGATCCGGCCTCGACCGAGTTCTACAACGCCGAGACCGGTATGTACGAGCTCAAGGGCGAGGGTGTTGAGTACACGAGCGCCCAGATGGTCGATTACTGGGAGAAGCTCGTCGACACCTACCCCATTATCTCCATCGAGGACGGCATGGCCGAGGAGGACTGGGATGGCTGGGTCGAGCTGACCCGTCGCATCGGCAACAAGGTGCAGCTGGTGGGCGACGACCTGTTCGTTACCAACACCGAGCGCCTCAAGAAGGGCATCGAACTGGGCGCTGCCAACGCGATTCTGGTCAAGGTCAACCAGATCGGTACGCTCACCGAGTCGCTCGAGGCCATCGAGACCGCCAAGGAGGCCGGCTACGCCTGCATCGTGAGTCACCGCTCCGGCGAGACCGAGGATTCCACGATCGCCGACCTGGTCGTGGGCGTCAATGCCGGCCAGATTAAGTCGGGTGCCCCGTGCCGTAGCGACCGTATCGCCAAGTACAACCAGCTCATCCGTATCGAGGACGAGCTCGAGGGCAGCGCGCGTTACGCCGGCAAGGCCGCGTTCTACAACATTCGCTAGGCACGCGGAGGTCGCGGGGGCGGGGAAGACTCGGATTTGCCTTGCTCCAGCCGGGCGCTGTTGAGCACCATTGGGCGCTGGGCCATATGACTCAGCGCCTTTTTTATGTCGAGCAAAGGCTGGCGAAGGCGGTGCGGGCGCTCGTGCTATAACTAGAGTACTTAGCGCAAACAAACCTCAACCGCACAAGGCGCACATGGATCAGATTTACGACAACAGGTACTATTCCGCCGGTTCGCGTGAGCCGTCGCCTCGCCGTGCGCGCACGGTGCAGCTCGGTGGGTCCGCCTACGCCGGCGCCGACCGCTCCATGCAACGCCCGACAAGTACCTCGCGCCCCAATGCTCAAGTGAATACTTCGACAGATGGACCAGTGCGCCCGGCACGTTCGTCGCATGCTCAGCGCTCGTCGGCTCAAACGCACGATAGGTCGAGCAGGCCTTCGAACCGTTTTTCGGGCTCGGACTTTATGCACTACGCCAACGACAACGCGGTGGTCAAGGCGATCTACGACTTTACCCACGGTCCTCAGCGAGGGCTATTCATCGGCATTGTCGTTGCCCTGGTGCTCGTGAGCCTGTATTTCCCCGTGCGCGATCTGTACGTGGCAAAGCGTTCGAGCGATATCTTGGCCAAGCAGGTCGAGATTCGTCAGCAATACAATGATGAGCTGCAAAAAAGCGTCGACAAACTGCTCTCGGAGGAGGGCATTAAGGATGCGGCGTCCGAGGATCTGGGCCTGGTGATGCCCGGCGAGAAGAGGGTTGAAGTGCAGGGCCTGGACGACGATTCGGATTCGTCTTCGAGCAAGAAGTCGTCGAACGCCAAGAAGGCCAGCGAAGTTGCCAAGGAAATCGAAGAAGTCGGTAAGGACGCCCCGTGGTACATCCAGGCGCTCGACATGCTGTTTGGGTTTAACGGTGTCGAGGGCCAGACGGTCGTGTCCAACGGCAAATAGCGCCCGGAGGGGAGCCCGCAATGGCAGATTGCAAACGATATAAGGTGGCGGCGATCGATCTGGGAACGGTGTCGTCGCGACTGGTGCTGGCGCAGGTCGAGGGCGGGGCGATCGTGGAATCGTCCAAGCATACCGAGATTACCGACCTGGGCGAGGGTGTGGACGCGACGGGTCGCTTTTGCGAGGCGGCGGTCGAGCGCGTGCTCGCTGCATGCCGCATGTTTGTGGACGAGGCGCGTGCCTTTGGGGCCGCGTGCATTTGCACCACATGCACGAGCGCCGCGCGCGATGCATCCAATGCCGCACTGCTGCTGGACGGTCTGCGTGAGCTGGGGCTCGAACCGCAGGTGATTCCGGGCGAGGTCGAGGCGCGCCTGACGTTTTTTGGCGTGGCGCACGACTTTGCCGGCGAGCGCATCATTGTTGCCGATTCGGGCGGCGGATCCACGGAGCTCGCGACGGGCGTCTATGCGCCGGAGCGTGGGGTCTTTGCGCTGGAGCGTGGGGTCTTTGCGCTGGAGGGCACGCGTTCGCTGGACATCGGTTGTCGCCGTGTGACGGAGCGATTTTTCTCGGCACTGCCGCCCGCACGCGGCGAGCTTACTGCCGCTGCCGCGTGGGCGGGCGAGCAGTTCGCTGCCTATTTTGAGGGCCTGCCGAGCAATTTTGAGCGCGCCGAACGCTTGGTCGCAGTGGGTGGCACCGTCACCACACTCGTGGCGCTCGTTCATGAGCTGGAACCGTACGATTCGAGCTTTGTGCACCTGCGCGAGCTTTCGCTGGATCAGGTTTCGGCCGCTATCGAGCGCATGTCTGCGTTGGATGCGGAAGGCATCGCCGCGCTACCGGGTGTACAGCCCAAACGCGCGGGCGTGATCTTGGCTGGTGCCGTGGTGATTCGCGAGCTTATGCGAGCCGGCGGCTACGACACGCTCACCGTAAGCGAGAACAGCCTGCTTGCCGGCATGGCCGCCACCATCAACGAAACTCTCGACGGCGCGACCCCCACCATCGGCTGGACCCCGAGCCTCAGCGCCTTCCAATAAGTTGCGGTGAAATACGGACTAAATCGCCCTTTCGGGCCCCAAACAGTCCCTATTCCACCGCAACTCAACAGCCGGCACCTGGGGACAGTCCTTGCGGGGCGTCCCCACAGCGCCTATGCCAGCTTGTCGATTTGCCCAATCTCCCAAAGCGGAATATTGACGAGCATGCCCTCGTCTCTATATGCCGCCAGGGAGCTCCTCGCGCAACGCTCGAGCTTGAATTTTTCGCAGGCTATTTTCAGACTCTTCGCTTTAAGGTTCTCTGCCGCCTTGACCTCAAGCGGAAGCACGGTTCCCGCATGGTCGATGGCAAAGTCGGTTTCGGCATTGCCAGAGGTAGAGGACCAATACGCGGGAGTTTTGTCCTGGAGCAAAAGCTCCTGCGCGACGTATTGTTCGGTCAGCGAACCTTTGAACTCGGTAAAAACAGCGGATCCGTTAAGAACGATGGCCGGAGAGAGACCGGAGAGCGCTCCGAGGATGCCGGTGTCGATGCAGAACAGTTTGAAGCCCGAGAGGTCTTCGTAGCTCGAGAGCGGCGCCTTTAGAGCGGAAACACGTGGCACCTTATGAACGATTCCGTAGTCCGTGAGCCACTGGAGGCTTTCCTCGAAATCGCGTGCGCGCGCTCCGGGGCGAAGGGCGCCATAGACAAACTTCTTGTTCTCTTTGGCAAGCTGGCCGGGAAGGGATTTCCAAACCAACCTCATGCGCTCGATGATGCGGGCGGGTGCATGTTTGCCAAAATCGGATTCGTAAGCCTCGATGATTTGCTGCTGAAGCCTTCGGGCTTCGATGAAGTCGCGTGTCTCGGCGAAAGCGGAGACAACTTCGGGCATACCGCCGACAACAAGGTATTCCTTGAGCAAGTGTTCGAGCTTTTCGGTAACGTTTGCTAGAAGGTTCATGTCTGCGGCAAGGATGGCGTCGGCGAGCGGGTCGCCGTCGACGGCACGAACGAACTCGGCGAACCCCATGGGACGCATGGTGAGCTGGTCGATTTTGCCGACGGGAAATGACTCATTTTCGCGTCGGAGCGCGAGGCCCATATAGGAACCGGCTGCTACGATGTGGTATTCGGGTGCAAGCTCGTTGAAGTACTTGAGCGAGGTGATCCCGCGCGGGGCCTCTTGGATCTCGTCGAAGATGATGAGCGTGTCTGCTGGCGTTACAGTTTGGCCACGTAGGAGTTCTATCTGGGAGATGATGCGCTTGGGGTCGAGGTCCCCATCGAACAGCGAGCGTGTGCTCGGCTCGAGCATAAAGTCAAAACGAATGACGTTTCGATACTGCTGGCTTGCGAATTCGTTAAGAAGCCAAGTCTTTCCTGTCTGGCGGGCTCCCTTAAGCAAGAGAGGTTTGCGATTCGTCCTTGATTTCCAAGCGATAAGTTCGCTCATAAGCTGTCGCTGCATATTGCCTCCCAACCCTCTCGGTTAGTATAAGGCCATTTGGGTGTTTCCATCGGAAAATGTGCGAGACAACCACGTTTTTCCATCGGAAAATGTGCGAGACAACCACGTTTTTCCATCGGAAAATGTGGTAGGAAACTCATTGGGTGGGCGGAAAAAGTAGTCAAAAAAGCCCCGTCCCAAATGAGCTGCTCTGCAGTTGACGGCGTCCAAAGGAAACGAGCCCGCATCCCTGGGGAACACGGGCTCGCAAGCTCCATATGGTAGGGGCGGTGGGACTCGAACCCACAATCCTTGCGGCGAGAGATTTTAAGTCTCCTGCGTATGCCAATTCCGCCACGCCCCCGTGAGACTAGAAGTCTAGCACAAGCCGTCCGTTACGCGTTGACGGCCATCGAGTGTTGGCCCGACTTCTCCAGGAACTCCTGGAACTTGGCTTCGTCGCCCTTGTTCTGGTACTGCAGGGCTAGCAGGTACTCCAAGCGGCAGCGCTTGACCGGGTCGTCGCCGACATCCTCGAGCATGCGCTCCAGCTCGGGAATGTCGTTGTGGCGCTTGAGGATCATCGTGTCGTACATCAGCTGACACTCGTGCGCAACTGCCTCGGCCTGACCGCCCTCAAAGCCCTTGATCTCGTGCAACAGCTCTTTGGACTTTTTGCGGTCCTCCTGGCCAACATAGTAGTTAAAGGCCTTAATCACCAAGTCGACGCGCTGCATCTTGGGGAGGTTGAGTCCCAGCAGTAGGTCGAACATCTCGCTGGCACGCTCGTGGTCCTCGCGCAGCAGATAGGAGTTCAGACGCAGGTAGTCGCGGTTGTAGCGCGGGTACAGCATGCTGGTGAGTTTGCCGTCGAGCAAACGATCGAACTCGTCCCACTGCTTGGCAGCCATAAGCTGCTGCAGGCGCTTAAACGTGGTGCGTTTTTTGACGCTAAAGAACACCGACACGGCGATGCAGATGATAACGACGGCGGTCCAGAGGGTGCGGGAATCGGGCATATTAGGGTCCTTAGTCGCTCATAAAGCGAGCGGTATGACAACACGTACTAGATGTATTATACGCAGCGCGCAAGCAAACTGGCATAAAAGCTCATCGAGGCCGAGTGCCATCGCTCGCTGCGGTACACTTACCTAAAGTAAACCATGAAGGGAGACACTACCTATGAAGAAGATCGTTTTGGCTTGCGGTGCTGGCGCTGCTACTTCCACGCTCGTTGCCCAGAAGGTCGCTACTCTGCTCGACGCCAACGGTTATGCCGACAAGTACGAGATCGTGCAGTGCGCCATCTCCGAGGCCAAGGATTACTGCGACGAGGGCGCTGACCTGCTGATCGCCACCACCGTTGCCCCCGAGGGCCTCACCTGCCCGTACGTGAGTGGCGTGCCCTTCATGACCGGCATGAACCGCGTTGCCGCCGAGAAGGCCGTTCTCGACGTCATGGCTCAGTAGGCGCTGCCTGTATGAATGAGCAGAACGCCAATCCGGTCGAGCTCTTTGGCATGCGCGTTGCCCATGTGGGCATTAACGCCACCGACCCGGCAGATGCCTTGGAGATCGCGGAGCTGTTCTCGACGATGATGGGGCTGCCCGTTATTGAGACCCCGGTTTCGTACTTTAACGATTCGCTGGTCGAGATCATGAAGCAGAACGGTCGTGGCGCCAAGGGCCACATCGGCTTTGCCGTCAACGACATCGATGCGGCCGAGAAGTGGTTTGCCGAGCGCGGGCTCGAGGTCAACGAGGAGTCGCGCGTGCTGCTGCCCGACGGCGGCACCAAGCTCGTGTACTTTAAGCGCGAGTTCGCCGGCTTCGCCGTGCACCTGTGCCGAGAGTAGCGCACAAGCTGCCATAGCTAGCAAAAAGGGATAGGGCCGCATGGCCTTATCCCTTTATTTATGCCGAGGGGCTTTCTATCGTGGCAGGCGAATCGTAAAGCGGCTGCCGACGCCCTCGACTGAGGTCACACCGATGACGCCGCCGTGGCTGTCGACGATCCATTTGGCAATGGCAAGCCCCAGACCCGAGCCCTGCGTGCCGGCATCGCGCGCGTTGTCGGCGCGGTAGAACCGTTCGAACGCGTGAGCTGCGGATTCCTGGTTCATGCCGATGCCCTCGTCCTCAATGCTTATGTCAATCGCGCCCGTGCCCGCATCGGGCGTTATGGCAAACGTGACGGTCGTGCCCGCGTCCGAATACTTGGCGGCGTTTTGCACGATCACGCGCAGAGCCTGCTTCACAAGCGCCACGTCAACGGGCGCGTCGCAGCGCGGGTCGCTGGCGAGCGCAGCGTCAAAGGCCAGCCGATACGCGTGCGTGGCATCAATCATCTGCGATTCTTCGCAAACCTCGCCGACCAGTGCGGCCAGGTTGGTATTCGCGCGCCGCAGCACGGTGCGGCCGGCATCGCCGCGCGCCAAAAACAGCAGCTGCTCCACGAGCTCCTGCATATGCTCGCTTTCGGCCTTGAGCGAGGCGATGGACTCTGCCAGCACGTCTGGGTCGTCTTTGCCCCAGCGGTCGAGCATGTTTACGTAGCCCTGAATCACCGCGATGGGCGTGCGCAGTTCGTGACTCGCGTCGTTGACAAAGCGCATCTGCTGCAGCTTGGCCTCTTGCATCTGGCGCAGCAGGCGGTTGAGCGCGACCTCGATGCTCGCCAGGTCGGCGTCGCCGGTGGTGACGCTCGGCGAGTCGACGCTTGCGCGCTCGATGGCCTGCTCCAGCGTTTCCATCTTGCCGCCGGAGAGCTGCATACGGCCGAGCTCGTCCACGCGTAAGGCCAGGTCGTTGAGTGGTGCCATGGTACGGCGCACGCGGCGGGCGCCGCCGAGCATGTTGAGCACGCTGATGACCTGCCAACCCACAACGACAAGGTAGAGAGGCCATAGCGCGACGAGGTCCTGCGCGAGCGGGAAGGTCTTGCTGGTGTGCGCAAGCTCGACGGTATAGGCGAGCGTTGCCAGGTCCCAGCCGCGCGCGGGCGTCAGCGACATGCCGTGAACGGTGGCGCCGGGAATCCAGCCTGCGGTAAACGCGCCTTCGGGCAGCGTTTGGTTGTAGCCATAGACGAGGATCGCCGCCGCAATCACCACCAGTAGCAGGTCGAGCCAGACATAGCTCAACAGGCGGCGCCACATATAGCTCCAGTTGATGGCGCGGGCGATGGAGGTGACGCGCTTGGCCTCGGCGTTACGCGCGGCAGACATAGCCCACCCCGCGCACGGTCTGGATGATGCGGGCACCGCCGGCGTCCTCGATCTTGGCGCGCAGGTGCGCGATGTGCACGTCGACGTTGTTGGTGTCTCCTACGTATTCGTAGCCCAGCGCCTCGTGCGCGATGCGCTCGCGCGTGAGCACGGTGCCGGCGTGCGTCATAAGCAGGGCGAGGACGTCGAACTCGCGAGCCGTGAGCGCGATGGGCGAGCCGCCGACCGTGACTTCGCGGCGGTCGGGATCGAGCGCGACCGAACCCACGGTGATTGTGGCGGGGGGAGGGCGTGGCAGCAGCCTGGGCCGAGCCGCCGGCCAGGGGCATCGCAACGGTACCGGCGCCCGCGCCGCCTACTACGTTCGCCCCGGCACCGACGCCGCCAACGCTCGAAGCCGCCCGCACGGCCTCCGAGCGCTTCAGCGCCACACGGATCCGTGCGAACAACTCCTCGATCGCAAATGGCTTGGTCAGGTAATCGTCGGCGCCGGCATCGAGCCCGGCCACCTTGTCCATCACGGCATCGCGCGCGGTGACCATAATCACCGGCACATCCTTGTGCTTGCGGACGCGTCGCAGCACCTCCATGCCGTGGAGCTGCGGCAGCAGTACATCGAGCAGAATCAGATCGTAGTCGCGCTCCAACGCCAGGTCCACGGCGGTGCGGCCGTCGGCGGCGTGCTCCACCTGGTAGCCCTCGTGCTCCAGCTCGAGCGTCACAAAGCGGGCGATTTTCTCCTCGTCCTCTACGATCAGGATTCGTGCCATATGTGCCCCCGTCTGCGATTACTTGTCGTCGTTCAGATTTTGCTTGATGTCGTCCGCGGCGTCGGCGGCGTGATCCATCAGGTTGTTGATGCTGCCGGGTACATCGCCGTTGCTGTCGATGCGGTAGCGCATGCCAAAGAACAGGCCAAGCAGCATCAGCCAAATCGTGGCGCCCCAGGCAAACAGCGCGACGATGGGGATCAGGATGGGGATGTTGAGGATGATGGCGTCGCGGCGCGTGGCGATAAACTTGGTGTCCAGGCTCAGGCGGAAGAGCTTTTTGAGGTACTCCCACACGCTGTCCATCTTCTTGGAGAAGTCGGTCTTTTCGCTCGACTTCTCGTAGGCGGCCTGCGCGGCGACCATCTCGGCCGAGGGCTCGTCGACCGGCTCGGACTCGGTGGCGGCGTGCGCCGACGTGGTCTGGGTCTTGCCCTGTGACTCGAGCCAAATGATGGCGTCCAGGACGTTGCCGTCGGCGGCGTCGAGCGCGGCCTTGGCATCGGTATAGCTCACGTTGCACTTGGTGCGGATAGTTTCAACTTTTTCGAGGTCATCCATGACCTGTCCTTTCGTTCGATGGGCGCGACGCCGGGCGATTGCCCGGGCGCGAGCGTTGCGTTCGGCGGTCTGCGTTGCGCGGTGCCGCCTCGCCCTTGGTCGAACTCTATAGTGCAGGTTATAGATTAAGCGATTCTTGAGCCAAGATTAATGTTGGATGAGTTTTTGGGTGTGTATAGAGGGGTCATTATTAGTGGCCCGCGGCGAGGTCTAATACTTTTCCCGAGAAGTGAACGAGCAAAATCGGACCCCCGAAGCATTGACACTTTGAGGGCGCCGTTCTCTGCGGTTTTGATGCCAGAATCCTGCGTTTATGCCGTTGAAAAATGCGGATGCTCCAGGGGTCCAAAAACAGACGCTCACTTCGCGGAAAAAGTAATAGAGCCCGATAGCGGGGGATGGGGTACCGATGCAAAACGGCGTCAAGGGTTGGTCGAGCAGGCGGTTTCTCCATTGATGTCCGCACGATATGTGACACTTACCCTGCCGCCATGCTCCGTCGCGGCGGCATGCATCTGAAAAACGACCCTCTAAGGAGTTCGATATTGATGAGTGGCAACACCAAGCACCTTGCAAAGAAGTGCGTCAAGGACGCAGGGCCGTGTCTTGTGCTGTGCGCGGCCGGCGTGGCGGTCGCGCTGCTGGCTGTTCTGGGACCATTTGACGTGCTCCGAAGTGCCAGTTCTCTGCATGTTTGCATGGCCCTTGCCGGTGCCATGATGACCAGCGGCGTGCTCGATCTGGTTTTTTGGGTGCTTGACCCGTTTGGATGGAAGAGCGAGGGGTAGGTCCTAAAGGATGGAAGGGCTGGAACGGTTGGCTTAGTGATCGTGCAGAATGTGGGCTAGCGACTTACAGGGAAGTGGTGATCCGATGACGGTCTATGTGACGGGCGATATTCACGGCGGCCTTGACATGCAAAAGCTGCGCGACTGGGAGCTTGGGGATAGCCTGACGAGTGACGACTATCTGATTGTCGCGGGCGACTTTGGCTTTCCCTGGGATTTTTCTGCCGAGGAGTGCGCCGATATCGCCTGGCTGGAGTCGCGCCCCTATACCGTGCTGTTCGTCGACGGCAACCACGAACGCTACGACCATTGGGCGGAGCGCCCCATGGAGCTGTGGCATGGTGGGTTGACGCAGCGTCTGTCGGACACCTCGCCCATACGGCGCCTGACGCGCGGCGAGGTTTTTGAGCTCGACGGCTCAACGGTCTTTACCATGGGCGGCGCCACGAGCGTGGACAAGGAATACCGCATTCCGTATTCCAGCTGGTGGCCGCAGGAGCTGCCGGACGAGCGCAACTTTGAGGAGGCACGGACAAAGCTCGACGGCGTGGGCTGGAAGGTCGACTACGTGATCACCCACACCTGCTCCACGCGCATGCTTTCGCCCACGCTCTATCCGGGGCCCGGCTGGAATTGCCCTGCCGTTGATCGGCTTACGGCATTTTTCGATGAGCTGGAAGACCGCTTGGACTACAGGCGCTGGTACTACGGGCATTTTCATCGAAATGCCAACCCGGCCGAGCGTCATACCGTGCTCTACGACTGCATCGTTCGCTTGGGCGACGAACTCCAGCCCTGGGATGTTGCGTAGGGGTGGGGTGCCTGATTACTCAGCCGTTACGGTGATGTTCTCCCTGTGCTTGCGGATAACATCCCAGCTAAAGTGCTCGACCAGCCGCTCGGCAGAGCGCGGCGTGGTGTCCGGCGCGATGCCCGTTTGCCCGGCGAGCCAGCCCAGCAGCGCTTCGGGCGTGCCAAAGCGGGCGCGGAGTTCGCCCAGGTCCAGATCGCGGTCTCGTTTGGAAAGGCGGCGGCCGTCCGGTGCCATGAGCAGCGGAATATGTGCGTAGTGCGGCGTGGGCAGTCCCAACAGGTGCTGCAGATAGATCTGGCGCGGCGTGGACCCCAGCAGGTCGCATCCGCGCACGACCTCGGTGACGCCCATGGCAGCGTCGTCGACCACCACGGCTAGCTGGTAGGCAAAAACGCCGTCGCTGCGGCGCACCAAAAAGTCGCCGCATTCGGTGGCGAGTGCTTCGCATTGGGCTCCATACGTGCGGTCAACGAATTCGATCACGTCGTCTGCGAGGTCGTCGACGGTGGGCACGCGCAGACGTGTGGCCGGGGCGCGCAGGGCGCTGCGGCGGGCAACCTCCTCGGCAGAAAGGCCTCGGCAGGCGCCGCGGTAGATGGGCGTGCCGTCGCTGGTGTGCGGCGCGCTCGCGGCGTGGAGCTCGGCACGCGTGCAAAAGCAGGGATAGGTGAGGCCGGCACCCTGCAGCAGGTGCAGGGCGTCCTCGTACAGATCAAGGCGATCGTGCTGGTAGTAGGGGCCTTCGTCCCACTCGAGCCCCAGCCAAGCTAGGTCGTCAATCAATTGGGCGGCAAGTTCCGGGCGCTTGCAGCGATCGTCCAGGTCCTCGATGCGCAACACGATGCTGCCGCCCTGGCTGCGGGCCGAAAGCCACGCACACAGGCAACTGAACACGTTGCCCAGGTGCATGCGGCCCGAGGGCGACGGGGCAAAGCGGCCCACGACGGGGGTGGGCGCTGCCGTTGCTGGTGCGTCCGCGGCGTGTGTTGCTATGTTGCATGCGTTGATATCCATGCGGACGAGTATAGCGCGGGGCGCGGTGGGGGAGACGCTGCCGTGGCCTGCAAGTTGCCGAGGCCGCGCGTTGCGCGTGCCGGACCACCGGCTCGATAGCTCGATCGCCGCCCGCCAGCCCAACCCCTCAAACGACAGAAACCCCGGCAGCTCTTCGCGACTGCCGGGGTTTCCGCGGAAAAGGGGGACATGATCCTCAAGCGAACGGCAAAGGGGCAAACCGTTTTCGCTCAACTGCTTTATGCCCCTTGCTCGCGGACTCAATCAGTGCGCATGCGGCAACACAAAGCCGCTACACCTGTGACGGAGCTATGAAGTGGTATCTATTGCCGGAGCGGGCTATGCCAAGGAGTGTCCCAGATTGCCGGCAGATAAGGAACGTCCCCAGGTGCCGGCCGCGGGCGTGACTTTCGTCCCGTTTGATACTCCGCTGGCCTAGATGTTCGTCATGTGCGCCCGTAAACGTGGGACAATGGCGTTGCTGGTATCACAGACAAAGGATGTGCCTATGAACGCCCCCGTTGCCAAAACCTGTCGGCAGCGCCGCCTGTTTGCGCGATTCGCTTCCGTCTGCGCGCTCGTTGCGCTTGCGTTGTTGCTGCTGCCTGCCGCCGCGCACGCCGACGGCTACTCCATGACCCAAACCTACATCAGTGCCACGGTCGAGGCCGATGGATCGCTGACCGTTGTCGAGGGACGCCAGTTTGATTTCGACGACGACATCAACGGCGTGTTTTGGGAGATCAATACGGGCACCAACCAGCAGGGCGGCACGGCGGACGTTGACGTGCTGAGTGTCGAGGAAGAGGACACCGCGTTTAACAAAGTCGATAGCGCGAACAAGGGCGATTCTGGCGTCTACACGGTCGAGCAGGCCGGTGACGGCGTAAGGATTAAGGTGTTCAGCCCCCACGAGAGCGGCGACAGCGCGATCTATTACGTGAGCTACACCATGACCGGTGCGGTTATGAACTGGGCCGATACCGCCGAGCTCTACTGGAAGTTCGTGGGCGACGGCTGGTCTGCGGATTCCGACGATGTCGAGATGGAAGTGCGCTTCGCAAATGCCGCTGCCGGGACGGCGGCCGTCAAAGGCGATAACTTCCGCGCATGGGGCCACGGTCCGCTGGCGGGCGACGTGTCGCTCGATGAGGACGAGCCCATGGTCACCTATACCATTCCCTGCGTGCATCAGGGCGAATTCGCCGAGGCACGCATCGCCTTCCCCAGCGACTGGGTGCCGCAGCTTGCCGCCTCGGGCGAAGAGCGCATGTCAACGATCCTGAGCGAAGAGAAGGAATGGGCCGACGAAGCTAACGCCCGCCGCGCTCACGCTCGCATAATTGCCAATGCACTTGCCGTGCTAAGTGTTGTTGCGGCGGTGGCCTTTACCGGCACAATCGTTATGCTCAAGCTGCGCAAGCGCAAGCCCAAGCCGCTTTTCCAGGACGAATATTTCCGCGATGTGCCCTCGGCCGACCATCCCGCCGTGCTTTCGGCCCTCATGAGCTGGAACGAGGTGCCCGATCAGGCATATATCGCCACGCTCATGAAGCTCACTGACGACCGTGTGATCAAGCTGGAGCAGGCGACCGTGACCAAGGCCAAGAAGGGTCTGTTGGGGCGTGAAAAAGAAGAGCAGACGTATCGCGTGACGGTGAGCGATGCGGGCTGGAAGTCGGCCAAGGGCATTGACCACATGGTGCTCAAGGTCTTCTTTGCCGGTGCTAAGCCTGACGAGAACGGCGATCGCTCGCGCACGTTTGACGAGCTGCAGCACTACGTCAAGCAGCATGCTACGCCCGTGGGCGATAAGCTCGAGGACTATCAGAACACCGTTAAGGGCAAGTTGGCCGATAGCGAGTACGTTGCCTCGGACGGCATTGTTGCAATGGTGTTTTGCCTGGTTCTTGGTATCCTGGTTGCCTTTGTTCCCGTGGGATCCGTCTTCTTTACCGATGGCGCACAGGCGAACATTACCGCCGCGGTTATCTCGGTGCCGATTGTGCTGGTGGGTATCGGCGTGGGCCTTACGTTCCGCCGCTTTACGCCGGAGGGCGCCGAGGTGGCGGCTCGCTGCAAGGCACTTAAGCATTGGCTCGAGGACTTCACGCGTCTAAAGGAAGCCGTCCCCGGCGATCTGGTCCTGTGGAATAAACTTCTGGTGATGGGTGCGGCGCTTGGCGTTTCGAAGGAAGTCCTGCGTCAGCTTGCCGAGGCTGTTCCTCCCGAGGTGCGCGAGGCCGACGGTTTCTACGACAATTATCCCTGCTACTGGTGGTACTACCATCACTACGGAAACCAGTCCCCGCTCGATTCGTTCGATGACGTGTATCACGAGAGCATCCGTGAGCTGGCTTCGAGTTCCGATAGCTCGAGCGGCGGCGGTGGCGGCGGCTTCTCGGGCGGCGGAGGCGGCGGCGTCGGCGGAGGCGGCGGCGGAACGTTCTAGCGAGCGCTTGCTTTGGGGTGGACCTTTCTGGGCGGTTGCCAGGGAAGATCCATCCCATTTTTATGTGTCGAAAGGGGCAATTCTTTCCGCCGAGGAGCTCCGTGCAAGGGCAGTGGGCAAAAAATGCCAAATATGAGTAGTCACTGGGGACGTTCCTAAATGACTAGGTATGGCTGCCGGGTTTAGGCTGTTAGGTCGAGTTCGTAGAGGAAGCTTTCGCGCGGCATGGCGTGACGGCGCTCTTCGCGGTTGGCGCGGTGCGTGGCCGTGCGCTTAAAGCCGTGCAGCTCGTAGAACTTCCACGAGCAGTTGGAGTCGGTGTACAGGTGCGCCCTCGTCGCTCCAAGCGAGGACAGGTGCGAGACCGCGGCATCGAGCAGAACCGTGCCAACGCCCAGGCCATGGACATCGCGATCCACGGCAAGCAGCGTGACCTCGTTGTCGTGCGGCAACGGGCTGCTCTCGAGCAGGCGGTTGTTGGTTCGGATGGTTGCGCGCACAAACGAGAGATACTCGGCGCAGGCATCGGGCTCCAGCTCACGCATCTGCGATAGCAGCGCGCGTTCGGTATCCATCCAATGCTCGTTGATAGTGGCGCTGGAGCTCTGTCCCGCACGCGCGAGCGAAATGCCACGCGCCTGACCGTCGATTACGGCAACCTGTGAAAACGTCGACGACGAAAGGCAGTAGGCGAGGTCGCACGCGGCCTCAAGGCGGTTGTACTCATCGTTATCCGAATTGTTATGCCAAAGCTGCTGCAGAATCAGCGCGATGGCGTCGAAGTCTTCGGTATCAAACGGTCGGTAGAGAACCCGCGAGACCATGGTGCCTCTTTCTTTTGCGGATGCATATCGAGCACAGTTCTACCACGCCATTGGCATCAAATTATGGTGCCCCTGTGTTCCATGAACTCACCGTGCCCAGTGCCGTGCCCATCCCCTCCGCTCGCAAACTTTTTCTGCACATGCGCCCGTTGCGGGGTGCATCGATGCGCTCGATGCGCTACATTGAATCAGTATTTTCAATGCCGCTGCGCGAGCGCTGCAGATCGACGTATCACCGACTCACAGAGCACGGCGGCGTACCAGACAGGAGGACTGCATGGGATCTGATGTGAAGATCGCACGCGCGTTGATCTCGGTTACCGATAAGACGGGCGTCGTCGATTTCGCACGGACGCTGGTTGACGACTTTGGCGTCGAGATCATCTCTACGGGCGGCACGGCTCGTGCCATCGAGGACGCGGGCGTTCCCGTAACCCCCATCGAGGAGTTCACGGGCTACCCCGAGATGATGGACGGCCGCGTTAAGACCCTGCACCCCAAGGTTCACGGCGCGCTGCTGGCCCGCCGCGATTCCGAGCAGCACATGCAGGAGGCCGCTCAGCACGGCATTAAGCTGATCGACCTGGTCGTCGTCAACCTGTACGAGTTCGAGAAGACCGTCGCCAACCCCGAGGTCACCTTCGCGGACGCCATCGAGCACATCGACATCGGTGGTCCCTCCATGCTGCGCTCTGCTGCCAAGAACGCCACGAGCGTTACCGTCATTTCCGACCCGGCCGACTATGATGCCGTCCTGGCCGAGATGCACGAGACCGGTGGCTGCACCACGCTTTCCACCCGTCGTCGCCTGCAGGTGAAGGTCTACCAGACCACCGCCGCCTACGACACGGCTATCTCCCGTTGGCTTGCCGCCCAGGCAAGCGACGTGGCGGACACCTCTGCCAAGCTCGAGATCTCGCTGGAGAAGGTCGACGACCTGCGCTATGGCGAGAACCCGCAGCAGAAGGCTACGGTCTACCGCTTTGTCGAGGGCTGCGAGAACACCGCGAGCTCGCAGTTCCCGCTCGTTGGCTCCGAGCAGATCCAGGGCAAGCCGCTCAGCTACAACAACTATCTGGATGCCGATGCCGCTTGGAACCTGGTCCGCGAGTTCGACGAGCCGGCCTGCGTAATCCTCAAGCACCAGAACCCCTGCGGTTCCGCCGTTGCCGAGGACATCACGGCTGCCTACGACCGCGCTTTTGCCTGCGATCCCAAGAGCGCCTTCGGCGGCATCATCGCCTGCAACCGCGAGGTTCCCTTTGATCTGGTTGAGCACTTTGCCGATCAGAACAAGCAGTTCGTCGAGGTCATCATCGCCCCGAGCTACACCGCCGAGGCGCTCGAGCGCATGGCCAAGCGCCCCAACCTGCGCGTGCTGGCTACCGGCGGCGTGGACCACGGCGCCCAGGTGGAGCTGCGCTCCGTCGACGGCGGCATGCTGGTGCAGGAAGTTGACCACGTGACCGAGGACCCCGCGACCTTTACGTTCCCCACCGACCGCAAGCCCACCGACGCCGAGATGGCCGAGCTCGAGTTTGCCTGGAAGGTCTGCAAGGGCGTCAAGTCCAACGCCATCCTGGTCTCCAAGGGCAAAGCCGGTATTGGCATGGGCCCGGGTCAGCCCAACCGCGTTGACTCTGCACTGCTTGCCTGCGAGCGCGCCGAGGACTTCTGCGAGCGCGAGGGCGTGGAGAAGGGCGGCTTTGCCTGTGCAAGCGACGCGTTCTTCCCGTTCCGCGACAACGTCGACGTGCTTGCCGCGCACGGCGTGACCTGCATCATCCAGCCCGGCGGCTCCAAGCGCGACGACGAGAGCGTCCAGGCCTGCAACGAGCATGGTATTGCGATGGTCTTCACGGGTGCCAGGCATTTCCGCCACTAAGTAGGGAAGCGGCGCTGCGGCTTGCCCAGCCGCCGCACCTTGCCGTTCATTCGTCGCTCGCGTACCCAAGTACGCGTCGCTCCTCTTTCACGGCAATCTGCGGCATCTGGGCAACCCTCGCCGACCTGTTAGGTTGACTGGGGAGGATGGGATGTTATCTCGTCCCTTGGACTTGCCTCGCTTCTAAAATAATCTCTGCAAAAGACGGCTGCTCCGTTTGGAGGGCCGTCTTTTTGGTATAAGAGGACGGAATGACTAACACGAAAGGTACAACCATGCCCCAGATTGATGATGCCGAGCTGTTTGGCAATGCCGAGGATCAGCGTGCGTACGAGGACTTTTGCGCCAATCAGGAGGCGGTCGAGAAGTTCACGCTCGATAAGCCCGCGCTCATCTGCCGTTGGCGCATGTCCAACAAAAAGGTGCCCATGCTCAACCGCCACATCCGCGCGCTGTCCGAGCGCTTGGTGCAGGGCGAGCCGCTCACCCATAACATGCTCAGCTGGGCCAAGCAGCACGTTGAGTGGTCGCTTGCCGAGGGCGACTACACCGCCCACGACGGCGTGCTCATGCTGGTGATCGATGTGAACGGCAATGCCGCCATGACGGTGGGGGAGTACGAGCCGCTGGCCGACACGTCGGCCAAGGCACTGCGCGCCCGTTCTGCCGAGGCCCGCTCCGAGGCCGACGAGACCGGCGTGGCACCCGAGCTGCTCGCTGCCGTCAACAACGGCGAGCTGGCCTTTGTGGCGCCGGCGGACGAGTGCCTGTGCGGTACGGCGACGCTCATCGAGCAGCTGGCCCAAACCAAGGACATGCCGGTCACGCGCGTGGATATCCCCGCTCAGCTCAAGGGCGCACTGTTCCTGGTGAGCGACGAGCACGGCGTGGTTTCCGCCACCGACGCCGATGCCGCCGAGCCCGACGCCGCCACGGTCGCCTTCTTTGCCGACGGCTACGAAAAGCTCCGCGCCCGCCGCTAAATGATTTTTCTGGGACGGGGATTAAAAAATCATTTTGGCCCCCGTATACGTTGCGAGCGCGAGACGTGCCCAACGCCACCGCTCGCGAACAGTTCTGTCACCTTGGCACCGCGCGTGGCGCACGCCTGCGGGTTCGCGGCCATAATGGTGGCAAGACAACCAAGAGGGGAGCGTAATCCATGGCGCTGATCTATATCGTTGAGGACGACGAACCCATCCGCCGCGAGCTCGTCGACATCCTGGCCCGTGCCGGCTTTACGGTCGAGGCCTGCGAATCGTTTGAGCATGTCTCGCGCGACATCTTGGCCGCCGCGCCCGACCTGGTACTGCTCGACCTTACGCTCCCCGTCAAAGATGGTCAGCACATCTGCCATGAAGTCCGCCGCGAATCCGAGGTTCCCATAATCGTCCTCACCTCGCGCACGACCGAAATCGACGAGGTCATGGCCATGACACTCGGCGCAGACGACTTTGTTCCCAAGCCCTACAGCGCGCGCGTGCTCGTGGCGCGCATCAACGCGCTGCTGCGCCGCACCTCGGCGGCCGGCGAGCGCAGCACGCTCGTCCACAAGGGGCTGGAGCTCGACCTTGCCCGCTCCGCGGTCACCAACACGGCAACCGGCGACAGCACCGAACTCACCAAAAATGAGCTGCGCATTCTGTCGCTACTCCTGAGCCGCGCGGGCAAAATCGTCTCGCGCTCGGCCATCATGCAGGACCTGTGGGACTCCGATGCCTTCGTGGACGACAATACGCTCACCGTCAACATCAACCGCCTGCGCACTACGCTCGAAAAAATCGGCATCAAGGGGTATCTGACCACGCACCGCGGCCAGGGCTATTCGGTCTAGGGGCCGGCCATGTCGTTTGCCAAGTTCTTTAAAGACGCGCTGCTCCCCGTCGCCGTATGGACGTGCGGCGTGCTGTTGAGCTGCTTTGTGCTGACGGTCGCCGGGGCGCCTGTCTCTATCGTGGTCATTGCGGTCGGCGTGTCTCTTATCTTTGGCATGCTAGGCGTTGTGATCGAGTACGTGCGCCGTCGTCGTTTTCTGCGCCAGCTGGAGCGCGCGGCCGAGGAGCTGGAGAGCCCCGCGTGGGTGCAGGAGATGGTACAGTGCCCGACTTATGCCGAGGGCGAGCTCGAGTACGAGGTCCTGCGCCGCGTGGGCAAGGCAGCTTGCGATGAGGTAGCCGAAGGTCGCCGTCAAACCGACGACTATCGCGACTATATCGAGAGTTGGGCTCACGAGGCCAAGCTGCCCCTGGCGGCAGCCCATCTGATCTTGGAAAACCTGGACGGCAGCGAAGACGACCTATCGCGCGTGGATGACCTGGGTCGCGAGCTGGCCCGCGTGGAGCGCTACATCGACCAGGCGCTCTACTATGCGCGCTCGGAAGTCGTGGAGCGCGACTATCTGATTCGCCGCTGGAGCCTCAAGGCCCTGGTGACGGGCGCGATTAAGGCCAACGCGCGCGAGCTCATCGCGGCGCATGTGGCGCCGGTGTGCGAGGACCTCGATTTTGAGGTCTTTACCGACGAGAAGTGGCTCGAGTTTATCCTGGGCCAACTTATTCAGAACAGCATTAAATACGCGCGCGAGGACGGTGCGAAGATTACGTTTTCGGGCGCGCTACTGGACGAAGGCCAGGCGAGCGAGCGTATTGAGCTTACCGTTGCCGACAACGGTTGCGGCGTGAGCGCAGCTGACCTGCCCCGTGTGTTCGAGAAGGGCTTTACCGGCGACAACGGCCGCACGACCAAGCGCGCAACGGGCATCGGCCTCTACTTGGTGGCGCGCCTATGCTCCAAAATGGGCATCGACGTCACCGCTGCCTCGGAGCCCGGCAAAGGATTCACCGTAACCTTCGCCTTCTCAACGAACAAATTCCAATACTTCGAGTAGCCGGTCCGCGTGGCGCGATCGACGGAATCTTCCCGTTTAGGAGGATGGCGATCGCTTTGGCTACTATGTTCACGAACGTGAGTATAGGTATTACTTGTAAAGCTATAATCACGTTCGGGAACATAGCTATACAGTTCTATACTATGTTCACGACTGGGAACATAGCTAAGGAGCGGCATGAGAACGGTGACAACGACTAAAGTGCTCGATGGACGCATCAAACTTAAGCCGTCTGAAACTGCTTTCTCGGAACGCATGGTTTTCGATCCGGGCGAGATGGGGAAGGCCCTTAGGCTTAGAAGGCGTGAGCTTGGCCTAACTCAACGCGACGTCGCGACTATGAC
Organism: uncultured Collinsella sp.; assembly: GCA_902489945.1. Classification (GTDB taxonomy): domain Bacteria; phylum Actinomycetota; class Coriobacteriia; order Coriobacteriales; family Coriobacteriaceae; genus Collinsella. The sequence goes on along the minus strand of CABUBZ010000001.1, from coordinate 80,302 downwards.
GGGTCGCAGCCTTCGTGTGATAGGCGATATCGAGCGGGGGCGGACAACGGTCGAAATCGGCGTCATTTTCGACTACGCCTCCATTGTGGATATCGATTTTATTCTGAAGGTGAGGGGAAAATAATGGGCGGCACGCTGTTCGTTCATCGTGAGTTTAAGGGATCCTACCAGCTGCTTGGCATATTGGAAGAGAATGCTGGGCTTCCGCTATTCACCTATGTCCCCGAGTACCTCGAGAATGCTGACGCGGTTCCGATTTCGTCCTCGTTGCCCTTGTCGGCCGAGACATTCAGCCCGGACGTAACGAGCTCCTTTTTCTCCGGCATTATTCCAGAGGGACAGCTCAACAGAGACCTTGAGAAAAAGGCTCGGGCGGAACGCGGCGATTACTTTAAGGTCCTCGATTTGGTTCGCAACGAACCCGTTGGCGCTTTGATTTTGACGCGAGAACCTTCGGCCGACGGTCTCGAAATGGGCTATGAGGGGATAGGGGAGAAGCAGCTGAACAAGCTGGCGTACGCGCCAGCGGAGGTGGCCTTTGGTCTTGCGCTCGAGAGTCGAATTTCCCTTGCGGGCGCTCAGGCGAAAATCGGCCTCTACCATGCGGGTGATGACTCATGCGATGGATGGTATCTGCCCCACGGGGCAGCCCCATCGACGCATATCCTCAAAGCGGGGTCGAAAGCATTTCCGGGTGAGACGGTGTGCGAAGCTATGTGCGTGAGAGCTGCTTCGCTGATGGATCTATCAGCCGAAGAGTGCTTTCTAATTCGAGTTGAAGATGCCGAACCGATTATCGCCGTGAAGCGGTTTGACCGAGCGATGTCTAATGGTGGTCGTTCGCTCGATGGGCTGCTGGTTCCAAATCGTCTGCACCAGGAGGACATTTGTCAGGCAAAAGGCATTTCGCGCGAGCTTAAATATGAGCCAACGGGCGTCAATTACCTGGGGCTTATCGTCGACGCGGTACGAAGGGTGTCGACGAATCAGATGGAGGATAGGTTTCTTGTTGGCTATAACCAACTGTTCGATTATGCCGTAGGAAACTGCGACAACCATCTTAAGAATTGGTCACTCGTGTGGGACGAGGACTGGAAGCAAGTGAGGTTGGCGCCGCTCTACGACGTGTTGTGTACAACGATCTATCCCAATCTCGTTCGCGAGATGGGGGTTTCGTTTGGCGGAAGCCGAAAAATCGATGATGTGACTCGCGAGTCGGTGTTGAGGCAAATGGCCGAGGCGGGTTTGCCCCAGGGGATCGTCACCGGAATGATTAACGACACCTGCAGTGAGGTGCCAGACGCACTGAGAGATGCAGCGCGCAGCCTCAAAGAAGAAGGTTTCCCTGAGGCAGAAGCAATGTTCGATAAGATCATTCCAGAAGTACAAACCCGCCTAAACAGAATCGCCCCATAACAAAAACGTGCCGCCCCAAACGGGGCGGTACGCCATCTTTTAATCAGATAACTCGTTGAAGTACGGTGACGAAGGCGCAAGGCCGGGAGGGGCTATCTAAGCCGACATCCCGCAGCCGCGAAGCGGCGAGGACGTCGGCGTGATAACCCCGCAGGCCTTGCGCCGACGGGAAGGAACCTACTTCACGACCAAAATGTCGCAGTCCGTGTTACGCAGCAGGAACGTCGAAATCGAGCCCAGCAGCGCATACTTAATCGAGGATAGGCCGCGGGCACCGCAGAGCACCAGGTCGGGCTTGACCACGTCGAGCATCTCGTCCTTGAGGGTTTCGCGAATGCGGCCGGCGCGAATCATAACTTCGACCTCGGGAATGTCGGGATTGGCCTTGGCTTCCTCGAGCTGCTTGGCGATCGAGTTGTTAAAGGCCTCCTCCAAGCCATTAACTAGGTCGACCGGGTAGGCTCCGGCACTCTCGAGCGCCGTCGAATCAATCACGTGCCCGATAATCAGCTTGGCGCCGTTGTTCGCGGCGACCTTGATGGCGCGCGCGAGCACAAAATCCTGCTGCTCAGTACCGTCGAGTGAAACAAATACCTTGGTGTAGCCCTCGTTCATGGTTTCCTCCTTGGTCTATCGCACGGGCGCGGGGCTCGTGCGTCGGGCGGACGCGGGTGCGTTGGCCGCCGGACACTTTACCTTGTTGCAGTTATACCCAAGGATTCCAGTTTGACCGCTCGCAATTCTGTGAACGGGCGAGTTTTTTGGTAAGGGTCGGTTTGGGCACGCCGTTACGGTTGATAATGGGACATCGCCCGCATCGTCCGCAGAACATCTACCGGCGGGTGTCAAACGAGGGGGTCCCTTTGGATATTATCGAGCTTCTAAAATCTGCCTTCATGGGCCTGGTCGAGGGCATCACCGAATGGTTGCCGGTTTCGTCGACGGGCCACATGATCTTGGTGGACGAGTTCGTCAAGATGAACGTGAGCGAGACGTTCTGGAATATGTTCCTGGTCGTGATTCAGCTTGGCGCCATTCTGGCCGTCTGTGTGCTGTTCTTCCACGAGCTCAACCCGTTCTCGCCTAGCAAGGGCAAGGAGGGCCGTCGCGACACCTGGGTGCTGTGGGGCAAGATCGTGCTCGGCTGTATTCCCGCCGCGGCGATTGGCCTGCCGCTCAACGACTGGATGGAGGAGCATTTCTATAACGCTCCCGTCGTGGCGCTGGCGCTCATCGTGTACGGCGTGCTGTTTATCGTGATCGAGAACTGGCGTGCCAGCAAGCGCGAGGAAATGGCCGTTGCGGGTTCGTTTGGCTCGCGCGCCGTGGTGGCGGGCGGACGTCCCGCCGGTGCGCACTTTGCGGCGCCCGCGGCGGCTGTTGCCGAGGATGAGGACGATGACGAGGACCTGGACTTTGGCTCCATCACTACGCTCGAGGACCTGAGCTGGAAGACGGCGCTGGGCATCGGTTGCTTCCAGGTACTTTCGCTGGTGCCGGGTACGTCGCGCTCTGGCTCCACCATCATCGGTGGCCTGCTTTTGGGCTGCACGCGCTCGGTGGCATCCAAGTTCACGTTCTTCCTGGCCATCCCCGTTATGTTCGGTGCGAGCGCGCTCAAGCTGGTCAAGTACTTCATTAAGGGCGGCACGTTTGGCGCCAACGAGGTCGCCATCTTGGGCGTGGGCTGCGTCGTGGCCTTTGTGGTTTCGCTCATCGCCATCAAGTGGCTCATGGGCTTTGTCCGTCGTCACGACTTTAAGTGCTTCGGCGTCTACCGCATCGTCCTGGGCATCGTGGTGCTCGCATACTTCTTCGTCCTGGAGCCTATGCTCGGCCTGTAACTTGGTTGACGCTGCGCGGCGTCCAGAGCGACAACTTGTCATTCAAAGAGGGCGGCATGACCAAAAGGTCTATGCCGCCCTCTTTTCATGCCAATTTGTTCGCTCTGGCCGCCGCTCGCTGCCGTTGCCATGGCATCGGCGGTTCCGTGATTGGTGCATTGGGGTCAGGTTACTTTGCACCAATTATTCGGTAACGGTGTGTTCGGGCTTGCGGTTAAAGACGAGCTTGTCTACTACGGCCTGCAGCGACATGCGACGGACGGTGTCGTAGGCTTCCTGCGTGCTGTACGCACAATGGGGCGTGACAATGCAGCGCGGGTGCGCGATCAGAGCCTGGTTGGGCGCGGTCTCATCGGCGAGCACGTCGAGCGCGGCGCCGCAGATGCCGCGCGTGCCACCGCTGGCGATGCCCTCGTCCAACGCGGCGACTAGGGCATTCTCATCCACGATGGGCCCGCGGGCCGTGTTAATCAAAAATGCCGTGGGTTTCATAAGCGCAAGTTCGCGCTTGCCAATCAGCTTCTCGGTCTCGGGAATCAGCGGACAATGCAGGCTGACGATATCCGATGTGCCGAGCAGTTCATCGAGCGTTTGAGCCTTGGCGCAACCGGCGGCGGCAAGCTCTTCTGCCGTCTTGGTCGGCGCCCACACCAGTACCTTCATGCCGAGCGCCTGCGCGATGGGCGCGACGGCGCGCGCGATGCTGCCAAAAAAGACCAATCCCAACGTGCGGCCTTGCGTACGGTGCATGGTATACCCGCCCAGCGGATTCCAGGCGCCGTCGCGCACGTCGCGGTTGAGCAACGTGACCTGTCGCATCAGGTCGAGCATCAGGGCAACGGTGTGCTGGGCGACATCGTCCGAGCAGTATCCGGGACAGTTGGTGACGGTGATGCCATGTGAGGCCAGCCGGTCGACGGCAACGTGGTTCAGGCCGATAGACATGTTCGAGACAATGCGCATTCCCGCGGCTGCCATAGCGTCGGCACATGCATCGTCAACGGGACCGAACTCGCCGACAAAGCCCTCGCAGCCTGCCAGCTGCTCGGCAGTGGGGCAGACATTGGGCTCATGCGCGCAGCCCACCAGCTCAATCTGGTTGCCGCCTTCGATTGCGTCGAGCGCCGCCTGGCCCGCCTCGGTCGAACCGTCGACCATGTAATAGAGCACCTTATGCTTCACAGAGGTCCTCCTGCCATGTGGGGATGAGGTAGAAGTGGTAGATATTCTAGCCCTCCAAGCCAATCGAAGTTGCGGTGGAATAGTTCCTGTTTGGGGGCCAGAAGGCTGGTTTCAGGAACTATTTCACCGCAACTTATTTGGGGCGCTTGGGTGGTGGCGGCGCACGGAGTCGTGGTGTGATTTGCGTCGGTGTCCGCGCGGCTCGGTATACTGGTACGGCTCAAACTATGGCGCTGCCCGCAGGCGCGCCGTCCGTCAGATGAGGAGTCGCCCATGACCCAGCCCCTGCCCTGGGAAAAGAACGCCGCGGTACCCGTGCCGCCCGCGCCGGAACCCGTGCCGCTCGATGCATACACCGCCCCTGCAGCGCCGGAGCCCGAGCTCGTCCCGCTCGACATCTACGACGCTCCCGCGCCGGCGCCCAAGCCCGCCAAGCCGCTCGTCGACATTGACAGCCTTAATCCCGCCCAGCGCGAGGCGGTCCTGTCCACCGAGGGTCCGTTGCTGGTGCTCGCCGGCGCCGGCTCGGGCAAGACCCGCGTCTTGACCTTCCGCATCGCACATATGCTCGGCGACCTGGGTGTTAAGCCTTGGCAGGTTCTTGCCATCACGTTTACCAACAAGGCCGCGGCCGAGATGCGCGAGCGTCTGGCGGCGCTCATTCCCAGCGGTACCCGCGGCATGTGGGTGTGCACCTTCCATGCCATGTGCGTGCGCATGCTGCGCGAGGACGCCGACCTGCTGGGCTACACCGGCCAGTTCACCATCTACGATGACGATGACTCAAAGCGCATGGTGCGCGACATTATGCAGGCGCTCGGCATCGAGCAAAAGCAGTTCCCCATCAACATGATCCGCAGCAAGATCAGCTCGGCCAAAAACGCCATGATCGGCCCCGAGGACATGCTCAAGAGCGCCGATAGCCCCAACGATAAAAAGGCCGCACAGGTCTACTTGGAGCTGGAGCGTCGCTTGCGCGCCGCCAATGCGATGGACTTCGACGACCTGCTCGTGCGCGCGCTTGAGCTGCTGCGCACCCGCCCCGAGGTGCTCGATAAGTACCAAGAGCGCTTCCGCTACATTAGCGTCGACGAGTATCAGGACACCAACCACGTCCAGTACGAAATCGCCAACCTGCTGGCCGCCAAGTACCAAAACCTCATGGTCGTGGGCGACGATGACCAGTCCATTTACAGCTGGCGTGGCGCCGACATCACCAATATCCTGGACTTTGAGAAGGATTTTAAAAACTGCAAGACCGTCAAGCTGGAGCAGAACTATCGTTCCACGGGTCATATCCTGAACGCCGCCAACGCCGTGGTACGCCACAACTCGCAGCGCAAGGACAAGCGCCTGTTTACGGCCGAGGGCGATGGCGAGAAGATCCAGGCCTTCCAGGCGAGCGACGAGCGCGACGAGGGCCGCTGGATTGCCGGCGAGATCGAGAAGCTGCATGCCAAAGGCACGAGCTACGACGACATTGCCGTGTTCTATCGCACCAACGCCCAGTCGCGTATCCTCGAAGATATGTTCCTGCGCGCGGGCGTGCCCTACAAGATCGTGGGCGGCACGCGATTCTTCGACCGTGCCGAGATCCGTGATGTCATGGCCTACCTTAAGATGATCGTGAACCCGGCCGACGAGATGAGCGTCAAGCGCGTCATCAACACACCGCGCCGTGGCATCGGCTCCACCTCGATCCAAAAAATCGAGCAGCTGGCGCGCGACAACCGTTGCTCGTTCTTCCAGGCTTGCGAGATTGCGTGTGCCGAAACCGGCATGTTTAGCGCCAAGGTCCGCAATGGCCTGTCAAGCTTTGTGTCGCTGGTGCGCGAGGGCCGCCGCATGGACGGCGAGCTCAAGGACGTCGTCGAGATGATTGTCGATAAGACGGGTCTGCTGCAGGCGTTTCGCGCCGAGGGCACCATGGAGTCTGAGAGCCGTGCCGAGAACATCCAGGAATTCCTGGGCGTCGCTGCCGAATTTGAGGAGACGCACGAGGACATCGAGGGTACGCTCGAGAGCTTGGAAGAGCTGCGCGCAGCTGGTGTTGCCGACGTGCCTGCCGGCGCCGAGCCCGTCGTGGTGAGCGCGCCCGCGCCCGAACCGGGGCCATTTGCCCCGGCATCCTCGTTTGAGGCACTCGTCGGCGCGCGCGATGCCGCAGGTTCCAATCCGCTCGATAGCCTAGCCGCCCCGGCGCTCTCGCCGCAGGATGCCCTGGCCGCCGCCATCGCGGGCAACGCGTATGCCGCGCCGACGGGGATGCCGGCGGGTGCCGTGCATGCCGACGAGATTGAGCGCACCTATGGTCCGCTCACCTGTAAGGCGCTACCGGCACTCATGGAGTGGCTGGCCCTGCGCTCCGACTTGGATTCCCTGGCCGGCGAGACGCATGCCATTACCATGATGACCATCCACTCCGCCAAGGGCCTAGAGTTCCCGGCGGTGTTCGTGGCCGGCATGGAGGAGGGCATCTTCCCGCACGTGCACGACTTTGGCGGCAGCGATGACCCGGGTAAGCTCGAGGAGGAGCGTCGCCTGGCCTACGTCGCCATCACGCGTGCCCGTAAGCGCCTGTTCCTGACCTATGCGGCCACGCGTCGCACCTACGGCTCGACCTCTGCCAACCCGCGCTCGCGCTTCCTCAACGAGATTCCGTTTGAGGATATCGAGTTTAGCGGTATCGGTTCTGCCGGTTTTGAAGGCACGGGTTGGGAGAAGCGCGGCGACCGTCACGGCACCTTTGGCTCGGGCATGGGTTCGGATATGTACGGCGGCAAGGTATTTGGTTCGCATACGCGCTCGACTGGCGGTTCCGGTTCGCGCGGCGGATCGAGCTTTGACGATTTCTTTGGTGGCAGCAGCTACGGGACCGAGCGCCATCGTGGGGTCTCGCCCGACGCTGGCCGTGTTGCCTCGACCTTTGGCTCGGGCGCACCGCGAGCCAAAAAGCCCTCGTCCAAGGTGTCCCCGACGGTGGAGCGCAAGGTTGATCGCGCCAGCGCATCGCAGGACTTTGCCGCAGGCGATACCGTGAGCCACAAGACCTTTGGCACGGGTACCGTGATCTCGGTCGCCGGAGACATGATCGAGGTTCAATTCGAAAAGACCGGCCAGACCAAAAAGCTCATGAAGGGCTTTGCGCCGATCGTCAAGCTGTCGTAATCTCGGCGGCCCCGGACAGGCGCCATGGACAACGTCGCCTGCTCGGACAGTCCTGCTCGCACGGAGAGCACATTAAGTGCTCTCCGGCTCGTGCGGAACTCGCGATCGACGTTGTCCATGGCGCCTGTCCGGGGCCTTGGGTAACGTTGCTTGCGAACGTTGCTTTGCTCGTTCGCTTTTTGGTCTGGAGAGCCGGGTGGGCTGATAGAAAAATAGATGTGAGTAGGGGCTCTCCCGTGCATGGACGGGGGAGCCCCTTGTTGCGTTTTGGTTGTTGGTGCGACCTACAGGTGCGAGACGATCAGTTCCATCTTGCCTTCGAGGTCGATGGAGCTGACGGTGCTGGGTGCCAGCAGGTGGCTTCCCTTGTGGACGGGGTCGCCGCAGACGGTGCCTTCGCCGTCGATGACCGACAGGCACATGAAGGGCCAGCGCTGGTCGAGGGTCTTGCTGCCGTTGACGCGCACGCGATCGACGGTGTAGCAGGGGTTGGACTCGAGCTCGGTCACGCCGTCCACCTCGGGCGCGGTCACCGTGCCGTCGGTCGGAGCCTGAGCATCAAAGTCGATGCAGTCGAGGCTCTGCTCAATGTGCAGCGGGCGCAGGTTGCCGTCAGTGCCGGGACGGTCGTAGTCGTACAGACGATACGTCACGTCGCTCGACTGCTGCGTCTCCAAAATGAGCGTGCCGGTCTTGATGGCGTGCACGGTACCGGAATCAATCTGGAAAAAGTCGCCCTTGTGAATCGGCAACACGTTGAGCATGTCGTCCCAACGTCCTTCCTCGATCATTTGTGCGGCCTCGGCGCGGTCCTTGGCACGCTGGCCGACGATGATCGTGGCGTCGGGCTCGCAGTCCAGCACATACCAACACTCGGTTTTGCCCAGGCTACCGTTCTCGTGCTCGGCAGCGTACTCGTCGTTGGGATGAATCTGGATCGAAAGGTCGTCCTTGGCGTCCAGAATCTTAATGAGCAGCGGGAACTCCTTGCCCTCGCAGTTGCCAAAGAGCTCGCGATGCTCGGCCCACAGCCACGACAGCGTGTGGCCGGCATACGGGCCCTCCGCAATCTGGCAGTCGCCGTTGGGGTGGGCCGAGATGGCCCAGCACTCACCGATGGGGCCATCGGGAATGTCGTAGCCAAATACGGTTTCGAGGTGGCGACCGCCCCAGATCTTCTCGTGGAAGATCGGCGTCAGCTTAATCAAATCGGACATGTTCATACCCCCATTGTGTTGCGCGGGCGCTGCACAAAACAGCTCAAAGCGAGCGCCCGGATGACTACAAAAACCTATGCCAACGTTACGTTGTGCAACTCAAAGCGGTCGCCAACGTTGCGCGAGACCGAATACTCAAAGGCGGCGCCGCTGTCCAAAAAGCCAATCTGGGTGAGCTCGAGCAGGGGAGAGCCAGGCTTGGTGTCCAAGCGCTCGGCTTCTTCCTCGGTTGCTGCCACGGCGCGAATGGTACGGTGGAAGCTCGAAATCTTCAGCCCACATTGCTCGCGGATGAAGTGGTAGACCGATCCGTACAGGTCCTTCTTTTTAAGGCCTGGAATCAGCTCGAGGGGCATGTAGGTGTACTCGATAACGATGGGCTTCTCATCGGCCTGACGCACGCGCACGATGTGATAGGCAAAGTCATCCTCGGCAATTCCCAGCTGGGCTGCGATGTCCGCTGGTGGATTAACAATCGAGAAATCGTAGACCACCGAGGTCACCTTCTCCCCGCGGTGCTCATACGAAAAGCCCTGGGCACGGTCGTTTTTGCCCTGGAAAAACGCCTGACCGGGAAGTCCCGCCGTGTCCTTAACGTAGGTACCCGATCCGCGTCGGCTGGTAATAAGACCTTCCTCGGTGATTTGCTCGATAGCTCGTTTGACGGTGATTTTGGAAACGCTATAGAGCTCGCAGAACTCAACGACGGTGGGAAGCTTGTCGCCCGGTTTAAGAGTGCCATCCTCGATGCTTCGACGAATATCTGCAGCTATCGCCTCGTATTTGGGAATCATTGAACCTCCTTTCCGACATATATCAATACGCAAGTAAGTATAACCCTTAACAAGGCACCCATATAACCTTTATCTAAGAAGCTCGAGAAAGAAAAAAGAAAAAGACGCTTTACTTTCAGAATTAGAGCGCTATAGTTTAAGCAACGAACGGAATCTTTCCGCAGAACAGGATCGACCGTTTGGGGACGGTTTTGTTTTGGCGGGTTGGATATCGGTATGACCGGTGCGCGCCCGCGCCGGATAACCTGCCAAAGCAAACCCGTCTCCAACCGGAAGCTCTAGAACACGAAAGCGAGGACTTCGATGGCACAGTATCAGCTGCCCAACGACTTCTTCTTTGGCGCTGCTATGTCCGGCCCGCAGACTGAGGGTCAGTGGAACCAGGGCGGCAAGCTCGAGAACCTGTGGGACACCTGGTCCATCCAGGATCTGGGCTCGTTCTACAACTGCGTTGGCTCTTACGCCGGCAATGACTTTATGGCCAAGTACCAGGAAGACCTTCGCATTTTGAAGGACTTGGGCCTGGATACCTATCGCACTTCCATCCAGTGGAGCCGTCTGCTCGATGCCGACGGCAACCTCAACGAGGAAGGCGCCGCGTGGTATCACGAGTTGTTCCGCGCCTCTCGCGAAGCCGGCCTGGAGCCGTTTGTCAACTTGTACCACTTTGACATGCCCACCTACCTTTTTAACCGTGGCGGCTGGGAGAGCCGTGAGGTTGTCGAGGCTTACGCACATTACGCCGACGTCGCCTTCCACGAGTTTGGCCAGGAGATCAAGTACTGGTTCACCTTTAACGAGCCCATCGTCGAGCCCGAGCAGCGCTATCAGGAGGGCGTGTGGTTCCCGCAGCTCCACGACTTTAGCCGCGCTCGCACCGTGCAGTATCACATCTCGCTGGCACATGCGCTGGCCGTGGCCAACTACCGTCGCGCCTATGACGAGGGCGCCGTTCGCAGCGATGCCAAGATCGGCATGATCAACTGCTTTACCCCGGTCTACACCAAGGAGAACCCCAGCGAGGCGGACCTCGAGGCCGTGCGTATGACCAGCGGCATCAACAACCGCTGGTGGCTCGACCTCATTACCAAGGGCGAGCTTCCCGCCGACGTGCTCGACAGCCTGGCCGAGGGCGGCGTTAAGCTTCCGTTCCGTGCCGGCGACCAAGAGATTCTTAAGCAGGGTGTTGTCGACTGGCTCGGTTGCAACTACTACCACCCCACGCGCGTTCAGGCGCCGGCGAGCAAGATCGACCAGTACGGTCTGCCGCACTTTGCCGACGAGTACGTGTGGCCCGACGCCGTTATGAACGAGAGCCGCGGCTGGGAGATCTACCCGCAGGGCCTCTACGACTTTGGCATGGACTGCGCTAAGAACTACCCCGATCTTGAGTGGTTCGTTTCCGAGAACGGCATCGGCATCATGGACGAATACAAGAACCGAGACGCCGAAGGAACCATCCAGGATGACTACCGCGTCGACTTTGTACGCCAGCACCTGGAGTGGGTTGCCAAGGCAATTGCCGAGGGCGCCAAGTGCCGTGGATACCATTATTGGGCCGTCATCGATAACTGGTCTTGGGCGAATGCCTTTAAGAACCGTTACGGTTTTGTCGAGGTCGACCTTATGGACGGCTACAAGCGCCGCCTTAAGAAGTCGGCAGCTTGGCTCAAGCAGGTCGCCACGACTCACGTGGTTGATTAGCGAACGGGCGAACGCCCAGACCGCGCGCCGCTGCGCGCAACACATGGCACATCTGGTGGCAGAGGGCGACAGACCACCGTGCGCATAGGAAAAGGCCGGATTTGAAAGTTAGGAGCAATCATGGCCAGTGACAACGGAAAGAGCTTCCTCGACAAGTTTGCCGAGGTCTCTGCGAAGGTGGGAAACCAGGTTCACCTGCGTTCCCTGCGTGACGCCTTCGCGACCATCACGCCGCTCTATATCCTTGCGGGTATCGCGGTTCTTATTAACAACGTCGTGTTCCCTCTGTTCCCGCTCGATGCGGCGGGCCTTGCCAACCTTCAGACGTGGGGTTCGGCAATTACGCTGGGCACCCTCAACGTCTCTGCCATTATCTTGGCCGGATTGATTGGCTACAGCCTCGCTAAGAACAAGCGTTTCGATAACCCGCTCGCTTGCGTGGTCGTCGCTATCTCTGCTTTCGTCATCATGATGCCGCAGCAGATCACCGCCTCGCTTGCCGCCACGAGCCCGCTGCTCACCGACAAGATCACCTCCGCCGAGGTCACGGGCGCCCTTTCGACTGCCAACACCGGCACCAACGGTCTGTTCTCGGCTATTATCATCGCCCTGCTTTCCGTCTCGCTCTTCATCAAGATTTCTGGCGTCGAGAAGCTCAAGGTTAAGCTGGGCGAGGGCGTGCCTCCCGCGGTCTCCAACTCCTTCAACGTCATGATCCCGATGCTGCTCAACCTCGCGATCTTCGCTCTTGCCGCAGCCCTGCTCGCCGTGTGCGCCGGCACCGATCTGTGCACCATCATCTCCACGTGCATCTCCAACCCGCTCAAGAGCATCATGAACGCCGGTCCGTGGGCTGTTATCCTCATCTACACCCTTGCTAACCTGCTGTTCTGCGTCGGTATTCACCAGTCCACCATCTCTGGCGCTACCGTCGAGCCGATCCTGACCATGCTCATCGTCGACAACATGGCTACCTTTGCCGCCGGTGGCACCATCCAGCCCGATCACTACATGAACATGCAGATCGTTAACAGCTTCGCCCTCATCGGCGGCTCGGGCTGCACCCTCATGCTCCTGCTCGACACGCTCCTGTTCTCCAAAAACAAGGCTTCCGAGACCGTTTCCAAGATGGCTATCCTGCCTGGTCTGTTCAACATCAACGAGCCGGTTATCTACGGTTACCCCATCGTGTACAACCTGCCGCTCATGATCCCGTTTGTCCTCCTTCCCGACCTGTTCATCGGCATCACCTATGGCCTTACCTGCGCAGGCATCATCAGCCCCTGCATCGCCCAGGTGCCCTGGACCATGCCTCCCGTCATCAATGCCCTGCTCGCTACGGGCTTTGACTGGCGCGCTGGCGTGTGGCAGGCTATCGAGATTGTCATTGGCATGGCCGTCTACCTGCCCTTTATGAAGATTTCCGAGAAGGCAATCGCCAAGCAGGAGGCTCTCGCCGAGTAGAACGCCTAACGTTCGTCCCTTTCACCTTTGCGGGCGCCGGTACGCGGTGCCGGTGCCCGCGGCTCTCTCCCTTGCGTAAAGATACAGGGGAGCGGGCACAATAGCCGCAAGGAATACAACCAGTTGTCGTCTGCGCGCCGCGCAGTTATAAGGAGGAAACCATGAAGAAGATCATGCTCTGCTGCAATGCCGGCATGTCCACGAGCCTGCTGGTCCAGAAGATGCAGGCCGAGGTTGCAAACCGTGGTCTGGATATTGAGGTCGAGGCTCGTCCCATGAACGAGGCCCACGATCACCTGGACGAGTGCGACATGTTGCTGCTTGGTCCGCAGATCGGCTACACCAAGGGCGATTTTGAGAAGGAGGCCGCCGGTCGTTTTCCGGTCGAGGTCATCAACATGGTCGACTACGGCCGCATGAACGCTGCCGGCATCATCGACCACTGCGTCAGCGTGATGGGCTAGGTGCTCCGCATGGAGGATATGAACGAACTGCAGATGACCTGCTTCGAGATCATCAGCTACGTCGGTACCGCCAAGAGCATGTACATCAATGCCGTGCAAAAGGCCAAGGAGGGCGATTTTGACGCCGCCGAGGAGCTTATCAAGCAGGGCGACGAGGCCTATAACGGTGGCCACGATGTTCACATGGGGCTTCTGAAGAAGGAGGCCAACGGCGAGCGTAACGGCGAGGCCCCGTTGATTCTGCTGCATGCCGAGGACCAGATGGCCGGTACCGAGACCATGCGCGTCATGGCGACGGAGCTCATCGAGATTCACAAGCAGCTGCAGGTACTTCAGGCCTAGTCGGCGTTATCGCCGCGACGGACCGTGCGGTCCAACAGACAACATAGTCCCTTTGACGGGCGCCGGGAGCCTCCGCCTCCCGGCGCCTTTATTTTTGGGGATGGTCTTGCGCGGCCTGTTGGGCAGCCAATTGCGTTACCCCAGATAAAACCTGCCAAAACAAACCTGTCCCTTTTTGGTAGGTTTTTGCCTTGAGAGCGGTACCATACAGGCAATGTTTAAACGAGAAAGGTGGGCTCCCATGGAACCTAAGCAGTACTACATCGGCATCGACGTCGGCGGCACTTCGGTTAAGGAGGGCCTGTTCGACGAGGACGGCAACCTGCTTGCCAAGGCCAGCGTGCCCACGCCTCCTATCGTTGACGCCGCGGGCTTTGCCGCGGTGACCGAGGCTATCGACCAGGTGGTCGCCAAGGCACAGATTCCGCGTGCCTTTGTGGCGGGCATTGGCCTGGCCGTTCCGTGTCCCATCCCGGCGTCGGGCGATGCCAAGGTCAAGGCCAACATTGCCATTAACCTGCCCGAGCTGAGGGTCGCCATTCAGAAGCACTGCCCCGATGCGGTCGTTAAGTATGAGAACGATGCCAACGCCGCTGCCATGGGCGAGGCCTGGCTCGGTTCTGCCAAGGGCGTGCAGAACGTGGTGATGGTCACCATCGGTACCGGCGTGGGCGGCGGCGTTATCGTTAACGGCGACGTGGTATCGGGCGTTGTGGGCGCCGGCGGCGAGATTGGCCACATGTGCCTGAACCCGGCCGAGGAGCGCACCTGCGGCTGTGGCGGCCATGGCCATCTGGAGCAGTATTCCAGCGCCACCGGCGTGGTGAGCAACTACCTTGCCGAGTGCAAGAAGGCGGGCGTCGAGCCCATTGAGCTCACCGGCCCCTCCGATTCCAAGGACGTGTTCCAGGCCTGCCGCGAGGGCGACAAGCTCGCGCTGGCCGCAGCCGACACCATGGCCGACTACCTTGGCCGCGCCCTGGCGCTTATCGCCAACGTGGTCGACCCCGAGATGTTCCTGATCGGTGGCGGCGCGTCCGCTTCGGCCGATGTTTATCTCGACAAGGTTCGCGAGCACTTTAAGCAGTACGCGCTCTCTGCCTCGCGCGAGACGCCCATTAAGGTCGCTTCGCTCGGAAACGACGCCGGCATCATCGGTGCCGCCTACGTAGCCCTGCGCGCCGCCGGTAAATAGCTGGTGCAAGGGGGTCAGGTTACTTTGCACCAACACGGTGCAAAAGGGACAGTCTTGGCCCCCATGCCTGCCCCAAAATATGCCGTGACCCTTCCGTCTGCGAAGGCTCGGCATCGGCGTGCTACCATAGCTACGTCCAGGTACACATATCAAGTGGAGGATATCCATGGCAAACGTTCTTGTCTTTGGTCACCAGAACCCCGATAACGACGCCATCATGAGCGCCGTCGTCCTGTCCCAGCTGCTCAACCAGGTTGAGTATGCCGGCAACACCTACGAGGCCTGCGCCCTTGGTCAGCTTCCGGCCGAGTCCGCCAAGCTGCTCGCCGACGCCGGCATCGCCGAGCCCCGCGTGATCGAGTCCGTCGAGGCCGGTCAGCTCGTCGTCCTCACCGACCACAACGAGTCTGCCCAGTCCGTCGCCGGCCTTAAGGACGCCACGGTCTTTGGCGTTGTCGATCATCACCGCATCGGCGACTTCGAGACCGCCGGCCCGCTGCACTACATCTGCCTGCCCTGGGGCTCCAGCTGCACCATCGTCACCAAGCTCGCCGGCGTGCTCGGCGTTGAGCTTTCCGACGTCCAGGCTAAGCTGCTGCTCTCGGCCATGATGACCGACACGCTCATGCTCAAGAGCCCCACCACCACCGATGTCGACCGCGCCGTCGCCGCCAAGCTCGGCGAGCAGGTGGGCGTCGACCCGGTCAAGTTTGGCATGGAGGTCTTCCTCACCCGTCCGTCCGGCTCCTTTACCGCTGCCGAGATGGTCGGCAACGACATCAAGATGTTCGAGCCCGCCGGCAAGAAGCTGCTCATCGGCCAGTACGAGACTGTCGACAAGACCCGCGCACTCGGCATGATCGACGAGATTCGCGAGGCCATGCGCGCCTACGCTGCCGAGAAGGGCGCTGACGGCATTGTCCTGTGCATCACCGACATCATGGAGGAGGGCTCGCAGGTCCTGCTCGAGGGCGAGACCGAGGCCGCTCAGAAGGGCCTGGGCATTGCCGACGAGCACGACGGCGTCTGGATGCCGGGCGTCCTCTCCCGTAAGAAGCAGGTCGCTGCCCCCATCATGGCCGCCTGCTAGGTTTAGTTGACCAAACGCCACGACCGGATCGCGGACGTCCCGCGCTCCGGTCGTTTTTTGTGCACGGCGCCGCGTCGTCTCTTGGACAGGCGTGCCCGTGCCGTTGAGCAAATAATGTTCAACCTGTGGTTCCGCTTTTCGGCCACGCCTGCGTGCTTGTCGTGCAGGGTAGGCTAGATGCAAGCGTAATACGTTAGAGCGCGGCGCCGCCACTTGGGCGGGCCGTGCTTTTTTAAGACGGGAGCTTTCCCGTGAAAGGAGCCGCCCATGGCAGCAACTGAGCAGCTGTTCAACGTTCGTGAGCGCAAGCGCTTTGAACGTCACGACATCTGGGAGCGCATCGCCGAGAACGGTACGATTTCCGCCGCCGTCATGGTCTTCGCCGCCATCGCCGCCGTCATTTGCGCCAATACCGATGCCTACGAGGCCATCCATCACTTTTTGGAGACCCCGCTGTATGTGGGTCTGGGCAACCTTACGGCCGGTCTCACCGTTGAGCTTTTCGTCAACGACTTCCTCATGGCGATTTTCTTTTTGTTGGTGGGCATCGAGCTTAAGTACGAGATGACGGTCGGTGAGCTCAAGAATCCGCGTCAGGCCATGCTTCCCATGCTGGCGGCCGTGGGCGGCGTTGTCGTTCCCGCCTGCATCTACCTGATCTTTAACCATGCCGGCGCCCGCAACGGTTGGGCCATCCCCATGGCAACCGATATTGCCTTTGCGCTGGGCGTGCTGTCGCTTTTGGGCAACCGCGTGCCCAACGGCGTGCGCGTGTTCTTCTCGACGCTCGCCATCGCCGATGACCTCATCTCCATCGCCGCCATCGCCATCTTCTACGGTCAGAGCCCCAATCCGTTTTGGTTGGGCGCCGCCGCGCTGGTGACCTGCGCGCTCGTGTGGCTCAACAAGACGCAGCATTACCGCCTCGCCCCGTATTCGGTACTGGGCCTGCTGTTGTGGTTCTGCATGTTCAAGAGCGGTGTACATGCCACGCTCGCCGGCGTCATCCTGGCCTTTACCATTCCGGCCAAGTGCGGCGTCAAGCTCGATAGCCTCACCGATTGGTTGGGCGAGTGCCTGCCGCTGCTCGATGACCGCTACGACGACGAGGCGCACATCTTGGGCCAGCATGACTTTACCGTCTCGACCACCAGGGTCGAGCGCGTCATGCACCGCGTGACCCCGCCGCTCATCCGCATGGAGCGTCTGATCTCCACGCCGGTCAACTTTGTGATTCTGCCGATCTTTGCGTTCGTGAACGCACAGGTTCGCCTAGTGGGCGTGGACATGAGCACGCTGCTCACCGACCCGGTGACGCTCGGCGTGTACTTTGGCATGCTGCTGGGCAAGCCGATCGGCATCTTTGGCATGACGTTTGCCCTGGTTAAGTTTAGGGTCTGCGAGCTGCCGCATAACGTTAACTGGCACATGATTGCCGGTGTGGGCATTCTGGGCGGCATCGGCTTCACCATGTCGATCCTCATCAGCGGCCTTGCCTTCCCGACGGCCCAGTTTGAG
Organism: uncultured Collinsella sp.; assembly: GCA_902489945.1. Taxonomy (GTDB): domain Bacteria; phylum Actinomycetota; class Coriobacteriia; order Coriobacteriales; family Coriobacteriaceae; genus Collinsella. The sequence goes on along the minus strand of CABUBZ010000001.1, from coordinate 62,904 downwards.
GTTCTGGCTGCCAAGGCCGCCATCCTTGCCGGTTCGGTCACCGCTGCCGTGCTCGGTATGATCTACATGAGCGTGGTCTGCAAACACCCCGCGCCCAAGGACGAGTAAGAGCACATACAAGTTTGAAAACGCCGCCTGTGAACACCATCACAAGCGGCGTTTTAGTCATTGGGGACGTTCTTAAACGACTAGGTTTATTCCACCGTTCCGTAGACGGCGCCCCAGCCGTGGGCGGCAAGGGCGGAGTTGAGCTGGTCGCAAAGCGATTGGCGGTCGTAGTAGCCGGGCGGCAATAGGTTCACGATTTCCATGAGGTCGGGCGCGAGGTCCAAGATCTCGGCCTGCACGATGAGATCCAGGCGGTCGATGGCGTGCCGGTCGTAAAATAGTCCGTCGACCAGGCGCTGCAGGTCGCCGAATTCCTCGGCCTGGAACGATCCGTACTCCATAGTGCCTCCTTGGGCGCCCCACGCCGGCATGCGCGGCGATTCGTAAATCATTGCGATGAACTTAATCTATCACGGCTTCATGCCGTTGCGGCGGTGGCGGTCTATACTTAGACGAACTGCAACGTCCCGCTTCGCGAAAGGTCGCACCCATGCAGACGATCTACCAGAAGATGGAAACCACCGAACTCGATGCCGCCATCGAGGCGCTCAAAGCCGAGGTCGCCGAGGTCAAGGCCAAGGGCCTGGCGCTCGACATGGCCCGCGGCAAGCCGTCGCCCTCCCAGGTGGACATCTCTCGACCCATGCTCGATATCCTCAATGCCGATGCCGATCTGCACGACGGCAACGTCGACTGCTCAAACTACGGTTGCTTTGAGGGCATTCCCTCGGCACGCAAGCTGGCGGGGGAGTTCCTGGGTTGCCCTGCCGAGCAGACGCTCGTACTGTGTTCGTCGAGCCTTCTGATCGAGCACGATATCGCCGGCATGTTTTGGCGCTGCGGTTCGTGCGGCAGCGAGCCTTGGGAGGCTTACGAGGCCGCGCACGACGGCAAGAAAGTCAAGTTCCTGTGCCCTGTTCCCGGCTACGACCGTCACTTTGGCATCACCGCCGACCTGGGTATCGAGAATGTCCCCGTCGCGATGACCGACAACGGCCCCGACATGGACGAGGTCGAGCGTCTGGTTGCCGCCGACGACTCCATCAAGGGCATCTGGTGCGTGCCCAAGTATTCCAACCCCACGGGCATCACCTTTAGCGAGGACACCGTGCGTCGCCTGGTCGATATGCCCACGGCCGCGCCCGATTTCCGCATCTTCTGGGACAACGCCTACTGCGTGCACGACCTGTACGACGAGACCGACGAGCTCGCCAATATCTTCGACCTCGCTCGCGCGGCGGGCACCGAGGACCGCGTGGTGGCTTTTGCCTCGACGTCCAAGATTACCTTCCCGGGCGCCGGCATCGGCTTCATCGGTGCGAGCCCCGCGGTCATCGCCGAGTTCTCCAAGCGCCTGAAGGCCGGCCTCATCAGCGCCGACAAGCTCAACCAGCTGCGCCACGTGCGCTTCCTTCCCACCATCGAGGCGGTCAAGGAGCACATGAAAAAGCATGCCGAGTTCCTGCGTCCGCGCTTTGAGGCCGTTGAGCGCAAGCTCACCGAGGGCCTGGGCGATACGGGCTGTGCCACCTGGACGCACCCCCGCGGCGGCTACTTTGTAAGCTTCGATGGTCCCGAGGGCTCGGCCCAGAAGGTCGCCGCGCTTTGCGCCGACCTGGGCGTCAAGCTCACGCCGGCCGGTGCCACCTGGCCCTATGGCAAGGATCCGCGCGATACCAACATCCGTATTGCGCCGAGCTATCCCACGGTCGAGGACCTGGAGGCCGCGCTCGACGTGCTGGTGCTGGCCGTTAAGCTTGTCGCTGCCGAGCTTGCTCGTGCCGAGCGCGCCTAACGCCTAGGGCCCCGCAAGTCCGCGCCCAGTACTATCCGCACTTTCGATACGTAAAGGAGCGTATACATGGATTTGGGTATTTCCACCAACCCCACGCCGGAGATCTACACCATTAAGGTAACCGGCGAGATCGATATCTCTAACGCCGATAGCCTGCGCAATGCTATCGACCTGGCGCTCGAGCAGCCCATTGAGGCCGTTGAGCTCGATTTTGCCCAGGTGAGCTACATCGATTCGACGGGCATTGGCGTGCTCGTGGGCGCCGCGCACCACGCGGTCGACCACGGTAAGCGCTTTAGCTGCACTAATGTGCAGCCCCAGGTGATGCGCGTGGTTCAGCTGCTGGGCGTCGACCAGGAGATTTCGATCACGGCGGCATAATCTTTGCCCCCAAAAGGGCGTGCCGTTTGGCATATGTTTGTGATGCGCTCGGACGTTTTGGCGTCCGGGCGCTATACTTGACCGAATGAATAGACGAGTTCCGGCCGAATGGCGCGGTGCGGGCTCGACTCACATCGAGCCTTGGAGGTATGTGTGTTTGGTATTGGAGAGGGTGAGCTCGCGATCATCGTGGTCTTCGGCTTTTTGCTGTTTGGCCCGGATAAGCTCCCACAGATGGGCCGCACGATCGGCCGTGCCATTCGTCAGTTCCGCGAGACGCAGGAAAAGATGACGGCCGTTGTTCAGTCCGAGATCATCGATCCGGTAAGCGAGGCTGCTTCGGCTCCGGTCAAGCCCAAGAAGGCTGCCGTCGATGACGATTCCGATGCGGACGAGGATGCCGCCGGGACGGCTGCACCCGCAAAGAAGGAGACCTTTGCCGAGCGCCGTGCCCGCCTTGCCGCCGAGAAGGCCGCGAGCGAGGGTGCCACCGAGGACGAAGGTATTGCCGAGGAGGCCGAGAACGCAGAGCCTGCCGCCGCTGCCGCCGCCGAGCCCGAGTCTGCTGCAGAGCCGGAACCCGAGCCCGAGCCGGCAGAGCCCACGACGGCTGACCTCTACGCCCGTCGTCCCCGTAAGCGCAAGGCCGTCGTCGACCAGCTCGCTCGCGAGCTCGAGGCCGAAGACGACGCCGCTGCCGCCGACGCCCCGAAGGGAGGCGATGAGTAATGCCTATCGGACCTGCGCGTATGCCGCTCTTCGATCACCTGGGAGAGCTCCGTCGCCGCCTGACCATCGTGGTCGTGTCGGTGTTTGCCGCCGCTATCGTGCTGTATTTCGCCACGCCTGTTGTGCTCGACATCCTGGAAGATCCCATCCGCTCCTTTGTGCCGGACGGTAAGTTCTACATCACTACCACGCTCGGCGGCTTTGGCTTGCGCTTCTCGCTGGCCATCAAGATGGCCGTTGTCATGTGCACGCCCATGATCATCTGGCAGATCTTGGCGTTTTTCTTGCCGGCGCTTCGCCCCAACGAGCGCAAGTGGGTCGTGCCCACGGTGCTCGCCTCGACGGTGTTGTTCTTCCTGGGCGCTATCTTTTGCTACTTCATCATCATCCCTGCAGGCTTTGAGTGGCTCATCGGCGAGACCTCGGCCGTCGCTACGGCGCTGCCCGACCTGGAGAACTACGTCAACATGGAGCTGCTCTTTATGATCGGCTTTGGTGTGGCGTTTGAGTTGCCGCTCATCATCTTCTACCTGTCTGTTTTCCACATCGTGTCCTACGCGGCCTTCCGCAGCGCCTGGCGCTACGTGTACGTGGGCCTGCTCGTGGGTTCTGCTGTGATCACGCCCGACGGCTCGCCCGTTACGCTGGGCCTCATGTATGGCGCTCTGCTCTCGCTCTACGAGATTTCGCTTGCCATCGCTCGCGTGGTCATTACCGCGCGCGAGGGCAAGGAGGGCCTGTTTGTGAGTCGTCTGGACCTGTTCTCGGACGATGAGGACGACGAGGAGTAAATCGGTATGCACGAGGTTGGCATTGTCAACGGCATACTCGATACAGTGATTCGCGCGGCGCGTGGGGCGGGGGCCTCGCGCGCCGTTTTGGTAACGCTGCGTATCGGGGATATGACCGAGGTCGTGCGCGAGGCGCTCGACTTTGCCTGGGAGACGTTTCGCGACGAGGACCCGCTCACGCGCGGCTGCGAGCTTGCCGTGGAGGAAGTCCATCCACAAAGCGAGTGCCTGGACTGCGGCGAGGTCTTTGACCACGACCGTTTCCATTGTCGCTGTCCCCAGTGTGGCGGCGCCAACGTGCGTCTGCTGCACGGCCGCGAACTCGACATCGCAAGTATCGAGATCGAGACCCCCGACGATTAGCCCGCCAGCAACCTGGGGACGGGGTATAAATGGTAGAAGTAAGGAGCGCTAAGTATGGTCGAGAAAACGATTGATATCGCGTCGCCGATTCTGTCGCGCAATGAGCGCCTGGCAGATCAACTGCGTCAACGATTTAATGAGACAAACACCTACGTGATCAACGTCTTGTCGAGTCCCGGTTCGGGCAAGACCACTACGATCCTGGGCACCAACGAGCGCCTGCGCGACAAGGCCGGCTTGCGCTGCGCCGTCATCGAGGGTGACATCGCCTCGGACGTCGACGCCATCACCATGAAGGAAGCCGGCATGCCTGCCATCCAGATCAACACGGGCGGCCTGTGCCACCTCGAGGGCAACATGATCATGGAGGCCGTTGACGCGTTCGACCAGGCCGTGGGTCTGGAAAACATCGACGTCATCTTTATCGAAAACGTGGGTAACCTGGTCTGCCCAGTCGACTTTGACCTGGGCGAAAACCTGTCCATCATGATTCTCTCGGTGCCCGAGGGCGACGACAAGCCCATCAAGTACCCGGGCATCTTTCAGCACGCCGGCGCGCAGCTGCTCAACAAGGTCGATGTGGCCCCGGCTTTCGATTTTGACATGGATAGGTATACTAAGACACTCGATGACCTCAATCCGCAGGCGCCGCGGTTTTCCGTCAGCGCGCGCAAGGGCGAGGGCATGGATGCCTGGTGCGATTGGCTCATCGGGCAGATTGAGCAAGCAAGGGCGTAAGTCGGCCGCCATACGGGCGGGCGTAGCCGCAGAGATACGAGATAGGAGCCTCTTTTGAAGCTCATCATCGCCGAGAAAAACGACGCCGCGCGTCAGATTGCCGAGCGTCTGTCCACGGGCAAGCCCAAAAAGGACAAGGTGTACAACACCGCCATCTACCGTTTTGAGTGGAAGGGCGAGGAGTGCGTGACCATCGGCCTTGCCGGTCACATCCTAGCGCCCGATTTTTGCGACAGCGTGCTGTTCGATAAAAAGCTGGGCTGGTATTCGGTCACCGAGGACGGCGAGATGCTGCCGGCCGACATACCCGATGGCCTGGCGCGTCCGCCCTACGACACCAAGCGCAAGCCGTTTCTTGCCGATGGCATCTCAATCAAGGGCTGGAAACTCGAGAGCCTGCCTTACCTCACCTGGGCGCCCGTCATTAAGCTACCGGCCGAGAAGGAACTCATTCGTTCGCTCAAGAACCTCGCTAAAAAGTCTGACAGCGTCATCATCGCCACGGACTTCGATCGCGAGGGCGAGCTGATTGGTTCGGACGCCCTCAACAAGGTGCGCGAGGTTGCGCCCGACTTGCCGGTCGCCCGCGCCCAGTACTCTTCGTTTACCAAGGCCGAGATCACGCACGCCTTCGATAATCTCGTCTCGCTCGACCAGAATCTGGCCGACGCCGGCGAGAGCCGCCAGCACATCGACCTCATTTGGGGTGCGGTGCTCACGCGCTACCTGACGCTCGCCAAGTTTGGCGGCTTTGGTAACGTGCGCTCTGCCGGCCGTGTGCAGACGCCGACGCTTGCCCTGGTGGTCGAGCGCGAGCGCGAGCGCATGGCGTTTGTGCCCGAGGACTATTGGCAGATCCGCGGCATGGGCGCCGCACAGGGTGCTGCCGAGGATGACCGCTTTAAGATTGCGCACAAGACGGCACGCTTTACCGACAAAGACGCTGCCGAGACGGCGTACGGCCATGTCGACGGCGTTGCGACGGCAACCGTCGCCGCGGTGACCAAGCGCTCGCGCAAGCAGCAGCCGCCCACGCCGTTTGCGACTACCTCGCTGCAGGCAGCCGCTGCAGCCGAGGGGATCTCGCCTGCGCGCACCATGCGCATCGCCGAGTCCCTCTACATGGCGGGCCTCATCAGCTACCCGCGTGTCGACAACACTGTGTACCCCGCGACGCTCGATCTGGGCGCCGTGGTGAGCGACCTTGCAAAGATTAATCCGGCGCTGGCGCCCGTATGCAAAAAGGTGCTCGCCGGCCCCATGAAGCCCACGCGCGGCAAGGTCGAGACCACCGACCACCCGCCTATCTACCCTACGGGCGAAGGTGATCCGTCCACGCTCGATGGCGGCCAGCGCAAGCTCTACGACCTCATCGCCCGCCGCTTCCTGGCGACGCTTATGGGTCCCGCGACCATCGAGAACACCAAGCTCGAGCTCGACGTGAACGGCGAGCCGTTCGTGGCTTCGGGCGATGTGCTCGTGACCCCGGGTTTCCGCGAGGCGTATCCGTATGGACTCAAGCGCGACGAGCAGATGCCGCCGCTGGAGCAGGGCGATACGGTCGACGTGTTCGACATTAAGCTCGAGGCCAAGCAGACCGAGCCGCCCGCGCGCTACAGCCAGGGCAAGCTCGTGCAGGAGATGGAAAAGCGCGGCCTGGGCACCAAGTCCACGCGCGCGAGCATCATCGAGCGCCTGTACGCCGTGCGCTACCTCAAAAACGATCCCGTGGAGCCGAGCCAGCTGGGCATCGCCATCATCGACGCGCTGTCGCAGTTTGCCCCGCGCATCACGAGCCCCGATATGACCAGCGAGCTCGACGGCGACATGACCCGCGTCGAGCGCGGCGAGGACACCGAAGAGCATGTCGTGACGCACTCGCGCGCGCTGCTGGCCGGCGTGCTCGACGAGCTGCTCAAGCATACGCAGGAGCTCGGCGACGCCATCAGCGACGCCGTCACGGCCGATGCGCGCGTGGGCGCCTGCCCCAAGTGCGGCAAGGATCTGGTTATGAAGACGAGCGCCAAGACCCGCGGCAGCTTTATCGGCTGCATGGGCTGGCCCGACTGCGACGTGACCTATCCGGTGCCGAGCGGCGTCAAGGTAAGCCCGCTCGAGGGCGAGGCCGCTGTGTGCCCCGAATGCGGTGCGCCGCGCATTAAGTGCCAGCCGTTCCGCCAGAAGGCTTTCGAGATCTGCGTGAACCCGACGTGCCCCACCAACTACGAGCCCGACCTTAAGGTGGGCGAGTGCAAGGTGTGCGCCGAGGCCGGACGCCATGGTGATCTGATTGCACACAAGAGCGAGAAGAGCGGCAAGCGCTTTATCCGCTGCACCAACTACGATGACTGCGGCGTGAGCTATCCGCTGCCGGCGCGCGGCAAGCTCGAGGCGACGGGCGAGACCTGCCCCGAGTGCGGCGCCCCCATCGTGGTGGTCAACACGGCGCGCGGTCCGTGGCGTATCTGCGTCAACATGGATTGCCCGACCAAGGAGAAGAAGCCCGCCCGCGGCCGCAAGGCTGCGACCAAGGCGAGCACGGCGAAGAAGACCTCGACTGCGAAGAAGACGACGGCTAAGAAAGCCACTGCCGCCAAGAAGACGACCGCGAAGAAGTCGACTGCCAAGAAAGCAGCCGCCGACAAGTAACGGCGCAGTCGAAACATTGCCCAAAAAACGAGCGAGGGTCCCATGATCCTCGCTCGTTTTTTGACCGGCAGTTAGGGACATTCCTTTTTCTGCCGGCAGTTTAGGAACGTCCCTAACTGCCGGCTCGGAAACGACAAGGCGTTAGTTCACTTCGACGGGTTTGGCGCCGGGATAGCGCTCCTCAAAGTCTAGGCGGTACTTATTGTCATTGGTGCCCGCCACGTTGTCGCGCGACAGCGGCGCCACGATCTCGTTCTTATGGTCCGCGGGCTTTGCGTACTTTAAGCTGATCTCCCAGGCATCGCAGATCGCATCGATGCGGTGATCCAGGTCGTCGTACAGAGCAATGATGTCCTTCCACGAGCTGTAGTTCTTAGAGCTTGTGGGGACGTCCAGGTCCTCGACAATGTCGTAATACTGCTCGATGGTGTCCTCCGTGCGCTCGGCGACGTCAGCGAGATTTTGACGGGTGGTACGATCCTCTTCCAGATAGCTGCCATTAAACGTCTCTGCGCAGGCACGGACCTGGCTATCGAGATCTTCCAGCAGGTCGTAGTATTCACTCAGGCGACGGTAGAGGTTCTGTTCGGAGAGGCTTGCTTCGCCGCCATCCTCGTCGTCATCGTCATCATCGTCGTACAGGCTGTTGGGATTGCCGAGAGGCTTTAGATCATCGTCGTCGACGTCATGGTGCAGCTTAGCTACCTCGGCAGTCGTCTGCGTAGCGGAGTTGTCGAACGGCTTGATCACAAAAAAGATGACCAAGGCGATGATGATTGCCAACAGCACAACGATAACGGCGACAAGCGCCCTGGTAGCGCTCTTTTTTGCGGCGGGGGCCTGCGGTGAACCAGACGCGTATGTAGACGCCGGTTGCTGTTGGGGCGGGGTGTCCGCGACGGGTATGCGCTGCGTCGTTTCGACCGCTGCGGGGCTGGCGGCGGGGTCGGGGCGATAGGCGAGGGGGTCGTCCGGCTTAGCTTGCGGCGTATCGAGGAAGCCGGTCTGCTCAAACGCGGGTTGGCCATTGCTTGCGGTTGTCTGCTCAACGGGTGCACCGCATGAGGTGCAGAACTTGGCATCATCTGCAAGAAGTTTGCCGCACGAGGCGCAATACCGAGACATTGCCACTCCTTTCGCCACATTTCAAATCAATACGACGATTATACCCAGCGCTCAAAAAAGTCGGCAGCTAGGGACGTTCCTTTTCTGCCGGCACTTTAGGAACGTCCCTAGCTGTCGCCTAGTCATTTAAGAGCGTCCCCAATGACTACCCAATGACTAGGCCCGATTTGGGGCGCGCCTGCCCCTGGGGTATCATGGCTTGGTTGATATATCTGCATTTACGCGCCTTATAGGAAGGGGCTGCGCTCATGGCTTTTGAGCCCGCTCAACATAGCTTTATCACGCTCGAGGGCGTCGATGGTGCCGGCAAGTCCACGCAGGCGCGTCTGCTTGCCCGCGCGCTCGAACTCGCTGGCTACCAGGTTGTGAGCCTGCGCGAGCCGGGCGGCACCGCCATCAGCGAAAAGATTCGTGCTCTGCTGCTCGACCCCGCCAATACGGCGATGGGCGACACCTGCGAGTTGCTGCTCTACGAGGCTGCGCGTGCCCAGCTGGTGCACGAGGTCATCGCGCCCGCCCTCGCGGCCGGCAAGGTGGTCCTGTGCGATCGCTTCTACGATTCCACGACCTGCTACCAGGCGTTTGCCGATGGCCTCGACCGTCAGATGGTACGCGATGCCAACAACCTGGCTGTCGCCGGTACGCATCCGGCGCTCACGCTCGTCTACCACATCACACCCGAGCAGGCGGCGCTACGCATGGCAGCCCGTGGCGCGGCAGATCGCATGGAGGCAAAAGGCATGGCCTTCCAAGAGCGCGTTTACCAGGGATTTTGCGCCATTGCTGCCGAGGAGCCAAACCGCGTAAAGCTCATCGACGCCACTGCGACCGTCGAGGAAGTCTTCGAGAAGACGATCGAGCAGATTTGCGCGTACGGTCTCGACATTCCGCAAGATGCTGTCGCCGCCGCGCTTGCCAAGGAGGCTGAGTAACATGGCCCCCGCTCAGGCAAGCCTGCTGGCCAAGCTCGACACCCAAGAGCGCGTTCGCGATTTTTTGACCAACGCCGTCGCCAGCGGCCGCGCATCGCACGCCTACCTGTTTTTGGGCGCTCCCGGCGCCGGCAAGCTCGATGCCGCATGGGCGCTCGCCCAGGCCTTCCTGTGCGAGCAGGACGGCTGCGGAGCATGCGACAGCTGCATACGCGTTGCTCGGCATACGCATCCTGACGTGCACTATTACACGCCCGAGAGCGCCACAGGCTACCTCATTGCCCAGATGCGCGAGCTACTCGACGACGTGCCGCTGGCGCCCATCCGTGCCAAGGCCAAGGTTTACATCATCGACCGTGCCGAGCAACTGCGCGCTAACACCGCCAACGCGCTGCTCAAGACACTCGAGGAGCCGCCCGAGGGCGTTATGTTCATCTTGCTGGGCACCTCGGCAGACGTGATGTTGCCCACCATCGTGAGCCGCTGTCAGTGCGTGCCGTTTCGGCTGGTGTCGCCCACCGTGGCCGCGCAGGCCGTGAGTCGCGCGACGGGCCAGGATCTCGCGCGCTGTCGCATGGCGGTCGCCGTGGCGGGAAGCCCCACACGCGGCATCGAGTTCCTTAAGAGTGCCGAGCGCCAGGATGCTCGCCGCCAGATGGTCCGCGCCATCGATTCGCTCATCGCTGCCGACGAGGCTGATGTGCTCAGCCGCGCCAAGTCGCTCATCGTCGCCGTTAAGGCACCGCTCGCCGAGGTCAAGTCCACACAGGAAAAGGTGCTCGAGCAAAACGCCGACTACCTGTCGCGTGGAGCATTGAAGCAGCTTGAGGACCGCAACAAGCGCGAACTCAACGCGCGCGAGCGTTCGGGTATCATGGAAGCGCTGGCGAGCGCGCGGACGCTCATGCGCGACGTGCTGCTGACGCTTCAGGATGAGGCGGCAGGCGTTGTGAACGAGGACGTGCGCGACACGATCGGGCGGCTTGCCGCGGCGACGAATGTTGCGGGTGCCACCCAGGCGCTCGAGGCGGTTGCCACGGCTGAGCGCAACATCGCCAGAAACGTTACTCCCCAGCTGGCCATCGAGGTCATGCTGTTCGATATCAGGAAGGCACTGAAATGCCGTTAGTCGTACCCGTTAAGTTTACCTACGCCTCGCGCGACCTGTGGTTTGACCCGCAGGATCTGGATATCCTCGAGGCCGATTATGCCATTTGCTCCACCGAGCGCGGGACCGAGATCGGCCTGGTCACGGCCGATCCCTTCGAGGTGCCGCAAGATGAGATCGGCCAGCCGCTCAAGCCCGTGCTGCGCGTGGCGAGCGACATCGACCTGCAGCTTGCCGACGACCTGGCCATCCAGGGCGACGAAGCGATGGTCGATTTCCGCCGTCTGGTCAAAGAGCTCGACCTCGAGATGAAGCCGGTCGGCGTCGAGTACCTGTTTGGCGGCGAGAAGGCCGTGTTCTACTTTGCGGCCGAGGAACGCGTCGATTTTCGTCAGCTCGTCAAGGACCTGTCCTCGACGCTGCACATTCGCGTCGACATGCGCCAGATTGGCGTGCGCGACGAGACCCGCCTGGTGGGCGGCTATGCCCAGTGCGGACAGGAGCTCTGCTGCACGCGCTTTGGCGGACAGTTTGAGCCCGTCTCGATTCGCATGGCAAAAGAGCAGGACCTGCCGCTCAACTCGTCCAAGATCAGCGGCGTTTGCGGCCGCCTGATGTGCTGCCTGCGCTATGAGTTCGAGGCGTACAAGGACTTTAAGAGCCGTGCGCCCAAAAAGAAGACGCTCATCGATACGCCGCTCGGCAAGGCGCGTATCCAGGAATATGACACGCCGCGTGAGCAGCTGGTGCTGCGCCTGGAGAACGGCAAAGTCTTTAAGGTCAACCTGGCCGATATGACGTGCTCGGAGGGCTGCAAAAAGAAGGCCGCCGAGCAGGGCTGCAACTGCCGCCCCGACTGCGTGACGCGTGACGTGCTCGAGCGCATCGAGTCGCCCGAGATGCGCCTGGCGCTCATGGAACTCGATCGCGAGAACGGCGTCGACGTGGGCGATGGCCTGTCGAGTGCCGATCGTCTGGCCGGCACATCGATGCCCAAGCGCCGTCGTCGCGATGCCGAATCCGATGCTCGCACCGCTCAGGGCCAGGGCGAGGGCCGTGGCCGTGGAAAGGGCCGCGGCAAGGCCGAGGCACCCGAGGCCGAGGAGGCAGCCGGTGGCCGTCGCCGCCGCAAGCGCGCGGCGTCCGTCGATAATGGCGAGGCCGCGGGTAAGAACGCTTCCCGCGAGCGCGAGGCTCAGCAGCCCCAGCAGCAAAACCGCGGCGGTGGCATGAACCCCACGCGCCGTCGTCGCCGTCACCTGTCGAGCGAGGAGCGCGAGGACGCCTTCCGCGCCGCAGCTGCTCGCGAGGCCGGTGCCGCTCCCAAGGGCGCCTCGGCCTCCGACGCGCCTGCCGACAAGGGCGGCAAGCCGCGTGGCGAGGAGGAGCGCGCGCCGCGTCCGCGCCGTCGCCATTCCTCGGGCACGCAGCAGAAGCCCTCGGTTCCTTCTGTGGCCGATCAGGTTTCGGATGGAGAAGTCAAGGTCACGCGCCGTCGCCCCGGCGATGGCGGAGGAGCTGCCGCCAAGGCTTCGCACGGCGGCGCTCGCGACGAGTGCGAACCGCGTGAGAATCGCGGTGGCGAGGGCTCGACCGACCAGGGTCAAAAGCGTCGCCGTCGCCGTCGCTCCCGCAAGCCGCGCCAGGACGGTGGCGAAGGCTCGACCCGCACCTCGTCCGCACCGCAACCGCCTACCGGCGAATAGCGCCCGTAAACGGATGCAACCTGTCTGACCCCAGCACCTCTGGGTATCATGGCTCTACACCGACAACCCTCCCTTCGCCTTCGCGTAGGGAGGGTTGTGTCATGAAGAGACATTTGAACGTGCTGACTCGCTTGCGGGGTGCAGGTGTCCTACCGTTTACGGATGAATTGCTACCGCTTGCCGAGCGCGCGACATACGAGGCGCTTGAGGCGTTGTCGCCCACGCGCTGTGCCGGCTGCGAACGCGCCGGTGCACTGATTTGCCAGGATTGTCTGGCCTCGCTCGCGCTCATCGACCCGTGCCATAGCTGCACCCGGTGTGGTGCTCCGTATGGGGACCTGCTGTGCACCGAGTGCTCGGTCGAGGGGGAGTCCTCGGCAATGGCCGAGGCGCTCGATCGCTGTCTGGCGTGCGCCGTCTACGCGCATCCGCTGCCGCGCATCATTAAGGCGTACAAGGACGCGGGCGAGCGACGCCTGGCTTCGTATCTGGCGGAGCTGCTCTATGACACCGCCTTAAACGCTCAAGTCGCAGCTCCCAATCGCTATGGCGGCGTGTTGTCCGATGCCGATGCGGTGGTGTTTGTGCCCGCGACTGCGGCGGCGTTTCGGCGGCGTGGGTTCGATCACATGGAAGCAATCGCGCGCTCGTTTTGCGAGCTGTCGGGTGTTCCGCTGCTCGACGCCCTCGTTAAGTACGGCCACGGTGACCAGCGCGAGCTCGGTCGCGATGAGCGCCGGGAACATGCCCGGGGCGTGTACGAGACGGTCGAGGATGTGCGCGGCCGCCGTCTGCTGCTCATCGATGATGTCATTACCACGGGCGCGACCATGGCAGCAGCCTCGGCGGAGCTCAAACGTGCCGGTGCCGCGGCCGTCGATGGCCTCGCTATCGCACGCGTTTGGTAGGGGTGGTTTTGTGGCAGTGAAGATAGCGCGACGCATCGAGCCGACAAGCGAGCAACTGGCGGCCTCTGTAATCCTGACTGGCGCCTCGGCGCTGCGCATGATGCGCGCCGAGCGCCGACAAATGGGTTACATCAGTTGGAGGGACCTCGCTCCCGATGAAGAGTGCCGTGTGCTGCGCGCATCGTCGCCCTCGGCCGAGGACATCTATCTTCCCGATTTGGTGAGGATCGGGGTCGTGAGTGGCGAGGTTCAAGAAGACCTGTGCCTACTGGTGGGGTCTGCAAAGCAGCGTCGCCGCATGCCTGGTGCAAGCTGGTCCGTTTGTTCTACAGGCCTGCCGGACGCTTCGATTTTGGAGGTGGAGCCGGGGGTGTACAGCTTGTCTCCCGAGGCCCTCTGTGCCGCCGTTGCGCGCGAAGTCGGCTGTATCCAGGCATTTGCCCTGGCCCAGGAGCTGTGCTCCAAGATTTCGCTGAGCGATCGCGGGCAGTATTTGCCTCCCTACAGCTCGCCTACCGTGAACAGGCTTGCAAAGGATAAGGACCAGCCGTCAGATGTGGGCTACTTTGAGGTAGAGCCAGTGCTGACGCCCGATCGCCTGGCAGATTACCTTGCGGCATGCAAGGGGAGCGCGGCCAAGCAGCTGCGGCGGCTGTGCCCCTTTCTGTCGGAAAACCTGCGCTCACCCATGGAATGCATCATGCTTGCCATGTTTTCGCTTCCGTTTTCCTATGGCGGATTTGCCTGCGGTCCCTTTAAGACCGACCACAAGATCGAGTTCAACGACCGAGCGCAGGCGATCTCGGGGATGCCGTATGCGGTTTGCGATGCCCATCAGGAAGCAGCCCGGTTTGACCTGGAATACAACGGTGAGCTGGGCCATTCCTCCCGGAGGGGACGTATCCATGATGAAAAACGCAACACGGGCTTGATTACTATGGGAATCGAGGTCGCGACGGTCAACAACGAAATGCTCTGCGACATGGAAGCGATGGAAGCGCTCGCATGGCGCATCCACCAACGTATGGGTAAGCGATATCGCAACCGTGTTGACGCTTGCAGAAAGAAACAAGAGGCGCTATTTAACACGCTGCGGGCGTGTTTTGGGCTTAAACCCGCCTAGCAATGCTCTGAAACAGGGGGTTGAATACATGCTCTGGCCAAAATATAGCAAATATGAGTACTGCTACAAATTCGGTAACAGCAAAATCAGGGATTTTGGGACTAGAAGATGGCGTAAATCAGAAAGATATTAAACAAATGTGGAATACCCTGGCATCAATCTGACGTTATAGAGAGTGAAAACTGTTTGCAGAGCCAAAAATTCCTGCCACTAATTTGATAACAGTACTCATATTTGCTATTTTTTGGCCACGCGCCCCAAGACGAGCGCGTCGGGGCTCTCCATGGGGAGCTACGGGCTCAATCAGAGCGCGTGCAGCCCGCCCCGACCTGCGAAATCTGTGCTCGCGATGCGAATAACGTCCCTAACCTTAAACTATAGCTTGAACTTAGCTATAATGCGCTACGTTCCTGCCAGGCTGTGGTTGCGGACGGACGAAATGCCCATCCTAGTCCAAGACAGACGCGGTCAAAGGGATCCACGTAAGCGGCCGCGTGCGCGCGGCGCGATCATGGCGCGTCCTAGATGTAAGCCGCACCGTCCGTTCTACTTTCTTTGGGGCAATACCGCCTCGCGGGCGAGCGGGCCAGTCGTGAAGGTGGCTGCGGCCTCCCGAGCAAACGCCCCGGTGCGCAAGTGTGGGGTCAAATACCAGGTCAGCTGGTGGGAACAACCCGATATTCCGTGCGGGGCACGGATCGTATACGACACAGAAGGCAGGGTAGTGGACATGGTGAGGGGCAGCTTGATGCATGCGGCTCGGTTGGGTGCTGGGACCGCGGCGGTCATTGCCGTTTTGGGCCTGAGCGGATGCGCGTTCAATCCACTGTCCACGTTCACGACGCCCACGATCGACCAGATCGAGCGCGAGACCGTTACCCCCACAGTATCGGACGATGCCCTGGTCACGCCGGGAACCCTGACGGTCGCCCTTGATACTTCCGATGCCCCGCAAGCCATGCAGGATGCCGACGGAAACCTCACGGGCTATGCGGTCGATGCCGCTCGTGCCCTCGCGTGCCGCATGGGTCTCAAGGTTGCTTTTGTCGATGCGTCCTCGGCCGATTCCGCGCTCAGCGATAAAAAGGCCGACATCTTTATTGGCGACATCAAGTCTGCGGGCGGCGACATCAGCTCGCTTGGCACCTGTCTGTACGATGCTGCCGCCGTGTTCGGCAAGACCAGCGACGGAGAGTCCCCGAGTGTCTCAACCGACACACTCAACACTGCTACCTTGGGCGTTCAGACTTCCTCGGCCTCGCAGGAAGCGCTTGCCAAGCAGAGCATCACGGCCAACCAAAAGACCTTCTCCAACATCAACGAGTGCTTCGAGGCACTCGAGTCGGGCGAGGTCGATTACGTGATCTGTGATTCCACGGCCGGTGGTTACCTCGCGCGCCTGATGAGCCAGATCTCCTATGTCGGCACGCTCGAGGCGCCCTCCACGCTTGGCGTCGCAGGCCTTAGCTCTAACGATGAGCTGTGCCGTGCCGTGAGTGATGCCCTCGACGGTATCACGGTCGACGGCACGCTTGAGGCGGTCCACTGCGTCTGGTATGGCCAAATGCCCTATGACCTTACCGCCAAGACTGTTTCGGGGGCCAATGTGCAGGCATCCGACTCCACGTCCAACGAGACCGAGTCCTCCGATGGCGACGCCTCTGATAACAACGGCGACAGTCCGTCGTCTAGCCAGGAGGGCGCCATCACCGACGATGACATCAACAAGCTCAATAGCTAGTTATTGGTAGGGGTGGCGTCTGCCATACACCGAACAAGGCGCTTCTTCACGGTTTCAACACGCATGGCCGGGTCTCCCAAATAGGGGAGCCCGGCTTTTCTATTTTGGTAAAACTAGCAGGTCAAAGCTAATTTCCAGGAGAAAAATTAACTCCGTCGACGCCTTCCTATAGCGCACTTTGCCACGGAAAAGTGCGAGACTTCGGTATGCGGTATCAAGCAGTCGTTATTCGGGTCTTTGGGAATTCGCGTGATTAAATGCACGGCAATGGGTACATAGCCAGTACAGTAAGTCCCCGAGGCAGATTGGAGCCACGTATGGATATCAAGGTTTCTGGACGCAAGACGACGGTAACCGATGCTCTGCGTGCGCATGTGGATGAGAAAATCGGCGAGGCGCTCAAGGTTTTCGACATCGAGCCCATGACAGTCGACGTCGTGCTTCGTTATGAGAAGAACCCCTCGAACCCCAACCCGGCAATCGTCGAGGTCACGGTTCGTGCCCGCGGTTCGGTGATTCGCGTTGCCGAGCACGGCGCAGATATGTATGCTGCCATCGACCTCTCCGCCGATAAGGTTACCCGCCAGCTGCGCAAGTTCAAGACCAAGGTCGTGGACAACCGCCAGGGTGGTGCCAGCGCCGCGGATGTCGCGCCGGTCGAGCGCGTCGAGGATCTGGCCGACCTGCTGCTGCCCGAGGAGGACGACGACCTGCTCGTCCGCGAGAAGGTTATTGACGTCACCCCGATGACCGAGGAACAGGCGCTGGTGCAGACCGATCTGCTGGGTCACGACTTCTACGTGTTTGAGAACGCGACGACCGGCCTCATCAATGTGGTGTATCACCGTAAGAATGGTGGATATGGCATCATCAAGCCCCGCATCGAAACACTTGACGAGTAAAATACGTTAACTTGCATGAGTTAACGGTTGGCGGCCATCCCATGCGGGTGGCCGCCTTTTTTACGTAAGGAGTCGCTTTGATGGACAAGGCTGCATCTACCGGCCATTCGGACCGTTGCCGCATCGTCGTCGATACCTGCTGCGACTTTAGTCCCGAGGTCGCCGCGAACCTTGATGTCGATATCCTGGGTTTCCCCTTCATTATCGATGGCGAAGAGCGCACGGATGACATCTGGTCGAGCATGAGCCCTAAGGAGTTCTACGACCGCATGCGCGCCGGTGCCCGCGTGTCCACCTCGGCTGTGTCGCTCGGTCGCTATATCGAGTTCTTTACCGAGTGCGCCAAAGAGGGCACGCCCACGGTCTACCTGTGCTTTACCTCGGCACTGTCGTCGAGCTACAACTCCGCGTGCCAGGCGGCAGATGCCGTGCGTGCCGAGTATCCCAACTTTGAGCTCTACGTGGTCGACAACGCTCTGCCCTGCGCGACCGGCGCGCTCTTGGCACTCGAGGCCGTGCGCCAGCGTTCGGCGGGACTGACCGCCAAGCAGCTGGTCGATTGGGCAAACGAGGCCAAGACCTACGTGCACGGCTACTTTACGCTCGAGAGCTTCGACGCACTGGCTGCCGGCGGCCGCATTCCGCCCGCGGCGGCACAGCTTACGGCAAAGCTCGACGTCAAGCCCGAGCTCTCCTACGACCTGGCCGGCTCGCTGTCGCTGATCGGCGTCAACCGCGGCCGCAAGAAGGCGCTCAAGTCCATCCTCAAGTCGTTCCGCGAGAACTACGTGCCCGATCGCACCATGCCCATCGCCATCATGACGGCCGATGCCGAGAAGGATGGTGACTGGCTCGAGGCCGCCGTTCGCAAGGAGGAGGGCTGCGCCGACGTCACGATTATCCGTAGTTCCGTCGGTCCTACCATCGGCTCGCACGTGGGGCCCGGCATGGTGGCACTTGCGTTTTGGGGTAAGAACCGCGCCGAGAAAGCCTCGCTTTCCGACCGCATCGCTCGCCGCGTGCGCGGCCAGTAGGCAGGCGCTGCGGCCGTAGTCGCCCTCGACTCACAGCCCAAACGCTGGCACCGAGTATTCAACCTGGTAACAACACCCAACCCAAAAGGAAAGGTTTCATGGCAAACAAGCTCTCCGTCGCATTTATCGGCACCGGAATTATGGGTGCCCCCATCGCCGGCCACATCCTGGACGCCGGCTATCCCGTCACGGTCAACAACCGCACCAAGTCCAAGGCCGCGGCGCTTATCGAGCGCGGCGCCGTCTGGGCCGATACGCCGGCAGATGCCGCGGCGAATGCCGACGTCGTCTTTACCATGGTGGGTTATCCCTCCGAGGTCGAGGAGCTCTACCTGGCGGGTGACGGTCTGCTCGCGTGCACTAAGCCCGGTGCGGTCCTGATCGACCTCACCACGAGCTCGCCCGAGCTGGCGCGCGACATTGCCGAGGCCGCCCAGGTCTCCGGCCGCATGGCGTTTGACTGCCCCGTCACCGGCGGCGAGTCGGGTGCCATCGCCGGCACGCTCACGGCTATCGTGGGCGCCACCGAGAACGACATCGCGCCGGTCCGCGACATCCTTTCCACCTTTGCGGCAACCATCTGCTGCTTTGATGGCGCCGGCAAGGGCCAGGCTGCCAAGCTCGCCAACCAGGTGTCGCTGGGCGCCTGCATGGTCGGCATGGCAGACGCGCTGGCGTTTGCCGAGCTGAGCGGCCTTGATCTTGAGAAGACCCGTCAGATGATTCTGGGCGGCACCGGTAAGTCCGGCGCCATGGAGAGCCTGGCGCCTAAGGCGCTCGACGGCGACTACAAGCCCGGCTTTATGGTCGAGCACTTCATCAAGGACCTGCGCTTGGCGCTCGCCTATGCCGACGACCGCGAGCTTGCGCTGCCCGGCGCCGACGTGGCCTTTACGCTTTACGACATGCTCGATGCCATCGGTGGCGCCAAGCTGGGCACCCAGGCCGTCACGGTCCTCTATAAGGAGGAGGCCGACGCCATCGCCGCCGGTCTGGACTGGTCGCAGTATCGTCCCGAGGAGCATGGCGCTCACGAGGAAGGCTGCGGTTGCGGCGAGCACGGCGACGAGCATGAGTGCGGTTGCGGCCACCATCACGGCGAGGACCACGAGTGCTGTGGCGGTCACGGCCACGATGACGGCCACGAGTGCTGCTGCGGCCACCATCACGAGGAGTAGCGCTCATGAGCTGGACGTTCGTGGTGCTTGCGCTGGTGCTCTTTCTCTTTGCGATCTACATTGGCTTTTTGTGCGGCCAGTGGGCCTGCGAAAAGCGCGTCATCACCAAGCGCGACTACTGGATCGCCAACTTTGCGGGTGCGGCGGCAGTCGTCCTGCTGACCTGGGTGTTCTCGCTGTTCCCGCTGGTGCAGTTTGCGCCGATCGGCTGGCTCGGCGGTTTTATCGCCGGTCTTAAGATGAGCTTTGGCGAGTCCGTTGGCCCGTGGCGCAAGCACGACGAGGTCTTTAACGTCAACAAGGCCCATCGCGCCGCCGCCGATGCGGGCGACGCCGAGGAACGCCGCCGTGCGCGTCGCAATGGCGCAGCCGACCGACAGCTCATCTCGGTCACCGATGACAGCAAGGGTGCTGGCAAGCACGCTAAGAAATAAGAAGAGGTAACTATGGCAGAAAACAAAGACGAACAGCTCACCGACGAGGAGCTGGCACAGCTTCAGCTGGCAGAGGAGAACGAGAACGCCGTCGACCGTCTGGTCAAGGAGCTCGGCTGCCCCACACGCCGCATCCGCCAGTTTGCCGCCCGCGTGCTGCATCTGCTGGCTGAGCGCGACCCGCAGCGCGTCGTGCCGTGCGTGCCCGCGCTGATCGAGGCACTCGACCGCCCCGAGGCTCAGACCCGCTGGGAGGCCCTCGATGCCCTGACGGCGCTCGCTACCACCTGCCCCGTGCAGCTGGGCGATGCTTTTGAGGGCGCCGAGACCGCACTGTTCGACGAGATTTCCTCCACGCTGCGCTATGCCGCCTTCCGCCTGCTGTGCGTGTGGGGCGCCACGGGCGTCGAGCGTTCGCGCGAGGCTTGGCCCATCCTG
Organism: uncultured Collinsella sp.; assembly: GCA_902489945.1. GTDB lineage: Bacteria > Actinomycetota > Coriobacteriia > Coriobacteriales > Coriobacteriaceae > Collinsella. The sequence continues at coordinate 42,721 of CABUBZ010000001.1, read as the reverse complement.
GACGAGGCCATCCAGTGCTACCACGGCGACCTTGAGTATCGCGACATGCTCGGTTGCCTGTACGAGTTTTGCCAGGGCGAGATCGACGCCGAGGTTGCCGAGAAGCTTGCGCTGCGCCTTAAGTTCGATGCCGAGAACGGTAAGGGCAGCTATCTCAAAGCCCGTTCGAGCGAGATTTGCGAAATGCTTGTTAAACGCTTTGACTTGGATCTCTCCAAAAAGAAGAAGCGTGCTAGCGTTAAAAAATCTGACGACGCCGAAGACGAGGAGTAACAGATTATGGCGCACGATGTAGTCCTGATTCCCGGTGACGGTATCGGTCCCGAGATTACGCAGGCCATGCGCCGCGTGGTCGAGGCTACCGGTGTCCAGATCAATTGGAACGTCCAGGAGGCCGGCGCCGGCGTCATGGACGAGTTTGGCACGCCGCTGCCCCAGCACGTGCTCGATGCGGTCGCCCAGACCAAGGTTGCCATCAAGGGTCCCATCACCACGCCGGTCGGCACGGGTTTTCGCAGCGTCAACGTGGCCCTGCGTAAACATTTCGACCTGTACGCCTGCGTGCGCCCTTGCCTGTCGCAGCCGGGCGACGGCTCGCGCTTCCGCGACGTCGACCTGGTCATCGTGCGCGAGAACACCGAGGACCTCTACGCCGGTATCGAGTTCGATGAGGGCGCTGCCGAGGTCGAGGAACTCTCGCAGCTCGTCGAGCGCTCGGGCCAAAAGACCTTCGCCGCTGATTCCGCCATCTCGATCAAGCCCATCTCTATCGCCAAGAGCCGCCGTATCGTGGAGTATGCCTTTGAGTATGCCCGCCGCTGCGGCCGCAAGAAGGTGACGGCCGTGCACAAGGCCAACATCATGAAGGCGACCGACGGCCTGTTCCTGCGCGTGGCGCGCGAGGTGGCCGCCGGCTATCCCGACATCGAGTTCAACGACAAGATCGTCGACGCCACCTGCATGGGCCTGGTCCAGAACCCCAACGACTTCGATGTCCTGGTGCTGCCCAACCTGTACGGCGACATCGTCAGCGACCTGTGCGCCGGCCTGGTGGGCGGCTTAGGTATGGCCCCCGGCTCCAACATCGGTGCCGACTGCGCCATTTTCGAGGCGACGCACGGCTCCGCGCCCGATATCGCTGGCCAGGATATCGCCAACCCCACGGCCGAGATTCTCTCTGCTGCGATGATGCTTGACCACCTGGGCGAGAACGACGCCGCCAATCGTATTCGCGCCGCCGTCTCTGCCACGCTCGACGAGGGCGAGCAGGTTACCGGTGACGTACGCCGTGCCCAGACTGGCTCCGTTGAGGGTGCCGTGGGCACGCAGGCCTTTGCCGATGCCGTTATCGCGCACCTGGCCTAAGGTATGCACGCTGCAAACGCCTAAATAGTACTTAAGTGTTTGCGTATAACCTAAGAATCAATACGCCCGGCGCTCCGTCGGGCGTATTCTATGAGGGACTATGTTTCCTAACAAGGAGTAACTGATATGGGTCTGATTCAAAAGAAGGACGAAAAGGACGAGATCGACGGCATCCAGATCATCGAGCGCGGCGAAGGCCCCAATGGTGATGAGGACGAGAAGATCGACCTGGTCGCCGGTACGTCTGCCGAGCATATTGCAGCTGGCACGACGGCCGAGGAAGAGGACGCCCGTCTGGAGGCTCAGATCGCCGCAGATGCCGCTGACGAGAACCTCATGCCCGAGGAGCAGGACGAGGACGACTCCGATGCGGACGACCATGCGTCCAAGCACAAGAAGACGATGATTGCCGCCTTTGTGGTCGCAGTCGTGATCGCTGCTGTGGTCGGCTTCTTTATTGGCAATGGCGGCTTTGGCGGCAAGGGTGTCGGCTCGGCGACCCTGACCGAGGACCAGCTCGATTCGACCGTGGCAAGCTATAGCTACAACGGCAAGAAGAGCGACATCACCGCGCGCGAGGCCATCGAGAGCCAGTACAGCTTGGATACCGTCAAGGATAGCGATGGTAACTACACGGCTCCTTCCGCCGACGTCATCCTGTCTTACGTGCGCAACAAGATCCTGCTTGATGCTGCCGAGGACGAGGGCATCACCGTCTCTTCCAAGGAGATGAAGAAGTACGCTGAGGATTCTATCGGTACTTCTGACTACGACACCATGGCCAAGCAGTATGGCGTGTCCAAGGACCAGGCCAAGCAGATCGTTCGCCAGTCCGCGACGCTGCAGAAGCTCTACAAGAAGAAGGTGGGCGATACCTCTGGGAACATGCCGACCGCTCCGACCGAGCCTTCTGACGGCAACGAGGACACCGCGAGCAAGGATTACGCCGACTACATCATCAACCTTGCCGGCGATGAGTGGGATAGCTCAAAGGGCACTTGGAAGGACGAGAACAGCACCTACGCTAAGGCCTTTGCCGACGATGCCTTTACGGCCGATAGCGCTACCTATAAGCAGGCCATGACCGCCTATTACACCGCCTACCAGCAGTATTCCTCGCAGGCTTCGAGCGCCAGCTCCAAGTGGACCGAGTATGCTAACGGCCTCTACGCCAAGGCCAACATCAGCATCTACGGCCTGTTTGCGTAAAGAGTCGCACGGCTCATCGAGCATCTAGCCGATAGACAGCAGAAAGTCCGCCAGTACGGAAGTCGTTCTGGCGGACTTTTTGCGTTGAGGGCGTGATTGGCGGCTTAATTATGGCTATTCATCTTTAAGTCCAAAAAGGCTATCGGCTTCATCGTCGGATATATATTCCAGTACATCGCCCGGTTGGCAGTCGAGTGCCCGACATATCGCGTCAAGAGTTGAAAAACGTATGGCAGAAACCTTGCCCGTCTTAATGCGTGACATATTGACTTGGGAGATGCCCACGCGTTCCGCAAGTTCTTTGGATGAGATCTTGCGTTCGGCGAGCATGCGGTCGAGCCGCAGAATGATCATGGATTCCCCCTAGAGCAACTCGTCATCTTGTTTTTGCAGGATACACCCGTAGCGGAAGATGCTGGCAATCAGGATAATAATCAGGCCTGCAAAGAGCATAGAGGGCTCGAACAGCTGGCCGCCGAAGGCATCTGTAAAGCTGCCGCCAAATCCTGAAAGCATCAATCCCGTGACTATGGCACCAAGGAGTCTCACGGCAGCGCCGCCGATAAGGAACAAAAGCCCAACTCGATGTAGCATACGGCTGCATTCAAGGTCAAAGGGCCTGCCCGCCTTTTCAATGATGGAGAAAAGCTTGTATGCGCTCAGTGCGATAGCGAGCGCGAGGAATGTCATCATGACGCTCCCCATGGCGGTGTGACCGTCGTGCGCGATGAGCATAAGTGGGGTCTGTGCATTGGCACCGACGAGAGCGAGGCACGGTCCTTCGCCGGCTTGAAGTTCTACGGATTGGAGACAGAATCCTTGGGAGAGACTGGGCAATATGAGTAGAAGGTCGATTGCAATGACTGCGAAGAGTCCCAGAGCGAGTGCCGCAGTGGCGCAGATTGTGGCCCATTTGCAGATGCGGGTGAGCCTCCTCAGCTCGGCTATTGTCTGTTCGCGACCGATGGCTTCATTCGATGCGGATACGATCCGGCGGATCATAGCCCCTCCAACCAATCTCTTTGATGATACTTGTATCTTATATCATAATTAATGACAAACGATAAATAATTAGGGATACTGACTAAGTAATGATTGAAAACGATTAGCATGAACTATTAGCTCGTTTTGGGTGTCGGAGTTCGGCGCGCGGGGGATGAGGACAAATGTCAAAACTTCCCGTGATCGCGCAAGCGCTCCATTGTGTTTCCCTAATTCATCTGGGAAAACGACTGCAAACGATTACAAGTAACCGGTGAACGGTCGAAAACTACCGTTCACCGATAATCTCAAAACTGGTTCTAACTGGTATTAAGTCAAAAAGACCAATTCACATATCTTCACAATGACCTGCAATTTTTCAACACGCTATTTTTAGCCGCCCTGCGTTGTTTAGACACAAAAAAAGTTCCGATCTTTTGCCAAAGCATTTCGAAACGGTTTCAAATCCGCAGGTAGAAGTATTAACGAGCGGTAAACGGTCGATTTATCACCGTGAACGGTGCAAAAACGTTTTACCGTATGAATCAACGGAAGCGGCCTCTTCTGGGGTGATATAGTGACAACAACACGTCACGTGGTTACTACCAGTTTAGAAACCACTGGTCTTCAAAGAACGCTTTCCAAAAAGCTTTAAGGGCGATTGCCCGCTGGCTTTCGAAAATCATCGGACTCAGATCGTACACACCTTCGGAAGGGAAATTTGAATGGTTGGCTTTATTCTTACCGGTCATGGACAGTTCGCACCCGGCCTTGCAAGCGCTATCGCTATGGTTGCCGGCGACCAGCCTGCTTTTACCGTCGTTCCTTTTGAGGGCGACCAGGCCGCATCCTACGGTGAGGATCTCCGCGCCGCTATTACCGCCATGCGCGAGGAGTGCGATGGCGTGCTCGTCTTTACCGACCTGCTTGGTGGCACCCCGTTCAACCAGTCGATGATGATTGCCCAGGATGTCGACAACGTCGAGGTTCTGACCGGCACTAACCTTCCCATGGTTATTGAGCTTCTGTTCCTCCGCGGTAACGCCACGCTCGCCGAGCTTGGCGAGCAGGCCGTGACCGTTGGCCAAACGGGCATCACCGCCCAGACGGTCGCATCCGTTGCCGGCTCCGACGAAGAGGATATCTTCGGCGACGAGGACGGCATCTAATGGCCGATTTCGGAGCCAACGTCCTGAGCTCCTCGGTCGCCCTATTAGGCCTGCTTGCCATCATGGGCTTGATTTACACCATCTGGTCGCAAATCAACATGAAGAAGAAGCAAAAGTACTTCAAGGAGCTGCACACCGAGCTCAAGCCGGGTCAGGAGGTTCTTTTCGCCGGCGGTATCTACGGAACCGTCAAAGGCATCGAAGGCGAGAAGGTCCAGATCAAAGTCCGATCCGGAGCCGTCGTAGATGTTTCGCGTTACGCGATTCAGGAGATCAAGTAACTGTCGTCAGCAAATAACGAAAGGAAGCTGATCAACATGGCAGAACCCAACATTCTTCTTACCCGCATCGATAACCGACTGGTTCATGGTCAGGTTGCCACCCAGTGGAACTCCACTCTGGGCTCCAACCTCATCCTCGTCGCCAACGACGACGTGGCGACCAACACCATGCGCCAGAACCTCATGAAGATGGCCGCTCCCGCCGGCGTCGCTACGCGTTTCTTCTCTCTGCAGAAGACCATCGACGTCATTGGCAAGGCGAGCCCGCGCCAGAAGATCTTCATCGTGGCCGAAACACCGGAAGACGTGCTTACGCTCGTCAAGGGCGGTGTGCCTATAAAGAAGGTAAACATCGGCAACATGCACATGTCGGAAGGAAAGCGCCAAGTCGCCACCTCCGTCGCAGTTAACGACGAGGATGTCGCTGCGTTTAAAGAGCTGCAGGAATTGGGGGTGGAGTTGGAGATCAGGCGCGTTCCGAGCACGCCTGTTGAGGACACGAGCAAGCTCTTCTCGTAATCCTCGTGATCCACGTTGTCAGGAGTGAAACACTGACGTTCTGTACGTGATATCCAAAGTGCGTACATTCATTTTGAAAGGAGGAGCAAGATGGAATACTCGATCATCCAGATCGCTCTGGTCTTCGTCGTCACGTTCATCGCGGCAATCGACCAGTTTGACTTCCTCGAGTCTCTCTATCAGCCCATCGTCACCGGCGCCGTCATCGGTCTTATCCTTGGCGACCTCAACACCGGTCTTCTCGTGGGTGGTACCTATCAGCTCATGACGATCGGCAACATGCCGATCGGAGGCGCTCAGCCGCCTAATGCCGTCATTGGCGGCATCATGGCAGCCATTCTCGCTATCGCTACGGGTCTCGAGCCCAACGCGGCAGTCGGCCTTGCCATTCCGTTCGCCCTGCTTGGTCAGCTCGGCGTTACCCTGGTCTTCACGCTTATGTCCCCGCTTATGTCCACGGCCGATAACATGGCTCATAACGCGGACACCAAGGGCATCGAGCGCCTGAACTACTTCGCCATGGCTCTGCTCGGCCTGATCTTCGCTGTCGTCGTCACCCTGTTCTTCATCGCTGGCGCCACCATCGGTCAGACCATCGCTTCCGCCATCCCGACTTGGCTGCAGACCGGTCTGTCCGCTGCAGGCGGCATGATGCGCTTCGTCGGCTTCGCCGTCCTGCTCAAGGTTATGATGAACCGCGATATGTGGGGCTTCTTCCTCATGGGCTTTGGCCTCGCGCTCATCACCGTTGCCAACGATTCTCTGGCAACCCCTGCTCTGCTCATCCTCGCTCTCATCGGCTTCGGCATCGCTTTCTGGGACTTCCAGCAGCAGACCGAGCTGAAGGGTGCAGCTGTTTCTGACGGAGGTGACTTCGAAGATGGCATCTAATGAGTATGTAATCCCGGAGCACTACGAGGATCTCACTCCTGCTCCGCAGCTCGACCAGAAGACCCTCAACAAGATGGCTTGGCGCTCCTGCTTCCTGCAGGCCTCGTTCAACTACGAGCGTATGCAGGCCGCTGGCTGGCTCTACTCCATCATCCCCGGTCTGGAGAAGATCCACACCAACAAGAACGACCTCGCGGCTTCCATGAGCCACAACCTGGAGTTCTTCAACACCCACCCGTTCCTTGTCACCTTTGTTATGGGCATCGTGCTTTCGCTCGAGCAGAACAAGGTTGACATCCCCACGATCCGCGCCGTCCGCGTCGCCGCAATGGGCCCGCTCGGTGGTATCGGTGACGCCCTGTTCTGGCTGACGCTCGTGCCTATCACGGCCGGCATCACCTCCAACATGGCCATCAACGGCAACGCCGCTGCGCCGATCATCTTCCTGGTGATCTTCAACGTCGTCCAGTTCGCTCTGCGCTTCTGGCTCATGAACTGGTCCTACAAGCTTGGCACCAGCGCTATTGACGCTCTGACCGCCAACATGCAGGCCTTCACGCGTGCCGCTTCCATCATGGGCGTCTTCGTCGTCGGTTGCCTGGTCGTCACCATGGGTGGCACCCAGATCAACCTCCAGATCCCCAACGGCACCACCCGTGGCCTTTCCGCTACTACCGTGATCGTCTCCGAGAAGGAGGCCGAGAACTTCACCGGTATGGAGGGCATCGATACCGAGACCGCTGAGGCCGGTACCATCGCCATGACCGATGAGGACGGCAACGCCCTCACCGCTTCCGATGCCGACGGCAACGCTGTCGAGTGCGGCGTCACCGATCTGGGCAACGGCATGGAGTCCGTGACCTACGGCACCGTTACCGAGGATCCGGTCAACTTCTCTGTTGCCGACACCCTCAACACCATCGTCCCGAAGCTCGTCCCGCTTATGCTTACGCTGCTGCTTTACTACATGTTCGCTAAGCACAGCTGGACCCCGACCAAGGGCATTCTCCTGCTCTTCGTCCTTGGCATCCTGGGCGCTGGCCCGCTTGGTCTCTGGCCGAGCATCTGGTAAGGCTCTAGCTTGAGGGGTGTGTCCCTACGCGGCTCACACCCCGACCCCTTAAGCCATGTGTATGTTAAAAGCCGCGTGCTCGAAAGAGCGCGCGGCTTTTGTTTTCTTAATGATTCGGGTGTGGCAGACAGATAATGCATAACACCCTAGGTAGTTAGCCGAATTCGAGCAAAAGGGAGGATAGGATGGCGATCGGAGCGCGTAAGCAACCGCTGTACGATCAGCTGGTCGATATTCTGACCGAAAAGATTGACCATGAATATCGCGCCGGTGACATGATTCCTTCCGAGCGCGAACTTTCGGAGCGCTATGGTCTCTCGCGCACTACGGTACGCCTGGCTCTGCAGGAACTGGAGCGTTTAGGACTGGTGGTTCGGCAGCACGGTCGCGGTACCTTTGTGACCGACCGTTCGGCAAAGGCAACCAATCTTATGCAGTCCTACAGCTTTACCGAGCAGATGCGCGCGATGGGTCGAGAACCCGAGACCACGATTCTCGATTTTTGCGAGATGGAGGCCGATAAGAATCTGGCCGAGCATATGGGATTGCGCATCGGTGATCGCATTTTTAAGCTCAAGCGTCTTCGTTCTGCCGACAACATGCCCATGATGGTCGAACGCAGCTATCTACCGGTTCGTCAATTTCTATCCCTAAAGCGACCACTGCTAGAGCGTAAGCCGCTTTACGATGTGATTGAGCAAGACTTTCAGCAAAAGATACGCGTGGCCGAAGAGGAGTTCTATGCGAGCATAGCCCGTCCCACCGATGCTCACCTTTTGGGAATTGTCGAGGGCTCGCCTGTGCTCGACTTGGTCAGGACTACGTATAACGAGTCAAACGAGGTTGTGGAGTATACACTCTCGGTTGCTCGTGCCGATCAGTTTAAATACAAGGTTTACCACCAGCGCAGCAACTAGTGTTTGCATCGTTTCCATATGGTGATTCTTTGCATTTAACTGGTTACTACCAGATAACCAACCGAAGTGTATAATTGCACGTCAGAGGATTACTTCTAGAGATAGGTATTAGAAATGTTCGAGAAGAGTGTCGAGGAGCTCACCGAGCTCGGCGCCCAGATCACCACGGCCGAGATTGCTCAGCAGCCCGAGCTTTGGCGTGATACGCTCAACATCTATCGCGAGAACAAGGAGGCCATCGAGGCCTTCCTGGCCGAGGCTCGCGCTATGGGCGAGGGTCGTCTGTCCGTTGTCTTCACCGGTGCCGGTACGTCCGACTACGTTGGCGATACCTGCGCCCCGTACCTGCGTCACGCTGGCAACACTGATCTCTACGACTTTAAGCCCATCGCCACGACCGACATCGTGAGCGCCCCGCGCGACTTCCTGCGCGCCGAGGATCCCACGCTCGTGGTTTCCTTTGCCCGCTCTGGCAACAGCCCCGAGAGCCTTGCCGCCGTTGCCGTTGCCAAGGAGCTCGTCCACAACGTCAAGTTCCTCAACATCACCTGCGCTCCCGAGGGCAAGCTTGCCGTCGAGTCTGCCGATGATCCCAATGCGCTGACGCTGCTCATTCCGCGCGCCAACGACAAGGGCTTCGCCATGACCGGTTCTTATTCCTGCATGACCCTGCTCTCCACCCTTATTTTCGACACTGCCTCTGACGAGCAGAAGGCCGAGTGGGTCGAGACCATCGCCAAGATGGGCGAGGAGGTCATCTCCCGTGAGCCCGAGATCGCCGATTACCTGGCTGGCGACTTCAACCGCGTGACCTACTTGGGTTCTGGCTCCTTCGGTGGCCTTGCTCAGGAGAGCCAGCTCAAGATTCTCGAGCTCGCTCACGGTCTGGTCGCTACTTCCTACGACACCTCCATGGGCTATCGTCACGGACCTAAGTCCTTCGTCGACGATAAGACGCTCGTCTTCGTGTTCGTCAACAACGACGCCTACACCCGTCAGTACGACATCGACATCCTCAACGAGATCGGTGGCGACAAGATCGCTCAGCACACCATCGCCGTTCAGCAGGAAGGTGCCACCGTCTATGAGGGTGAGTCCTTCACCTTTAAGGGCTACGAGGCGCTTCCCGAGGGTTACCTTGCCCTGCCGTTCGTGATGTTTGCCCAGGCTATCAGCCTGCTCAACTCCGTGCGCGTGGGCAACACGCCCGATACGCCGAGCCCCACCGGCACGGTCAACCGCGTGGTTAAGGGCGTGACGATTCACCCCTTCACCGCTTAATCGCGTCCCCCTGTAAGGGCGCCCGTCCGCTCATAACGGCGGGCGGGCGCTTTTTGTTTTTACATGGACCGGGTATAAGCATTACCACAGTCAACTGCTTTAGAAGCAAGGAGTGCATATGAGCACGTACGCAATTAAGGCTGACAAGTTCTTCTTGCCGGCAGGCCCGCAACTGGGCGGCTATCTTATGGTCGAGGATGGCGTTTTTGGCGCCTGGCAGGCCGACGAGCCCTCTTGCGAGATTAAGGACTACACGGGATCGTGGATCGCACCGGGTATGGTCGATACTCACATCCATGGCTTCTACAACCACTCAACTACCGATAACGATCCCGAGGGCATCGATATCAGCTCAACCGAGCTCGCCCGTCGCGGTACCACCAGCTGGCTGCCCACGACGTTCACCGATGGCGTCGAGCAGATCAAGGATGCCTGCGCCGCCATCGCCCAGGCTGACGAGGGCCGCGGCCCCGACTTCTGCGGTGCTCGCATTCAGGGCATCTACCTGGAAGGTCCCTTCTTTACCATGAAGCACGTGGGCGCGCAGAACCCCGCCTACCTGATCGATCCCTCCGAGGAGGTCTTCGATCAGTGGCAGGAGGCTGCGGGCGGTCGCATCGTTAAGAGCGCCATGGCGGCCGAGCGCGACGGTGCCGCTGCTTATGCGGCTGCTCTGAACGCCAAGGGTGTGGTGACCAGTATCGGTCACTCCGACGCCACCTACGATGAGTGCATCGCCGCCATCAACGCCGGTGCCAGCTGCTTTACGCATACCTATAACGGCCAGCGCGGGCTGCATCACCGTGAGCCCGGTGTCGTGGGCGCTGCCATGTCCACGCCCGAGACCTACGCCGAGATCATCTGTGACGGCAAGCACGTAAACCCTGCCGCCATCAAGGCGCTGCTGCAGGCAAAGGGCTGGCAGCACACGGTGCTCATCACCGACTGCTTGGGTTGCGGCGGCATGCCCGAGGGCAGCTACACCAGTGGTGGCATGGACGTCATCATGAAGGACAACCTGTGCTGGCTTGCCGACGGCAAGAGCATTGCCGGCTCGGTGCTCACGCTTGCCCAGGGCGTCAAGAACATTGTCGATTGGGGCATCGCCAGCGCTGATATCGCCATTCGCATGGCAACCGAGGTGCCGGCTCGCTCTGCGCACATCGAGGATAAGTGCGGCAGCATCATGCCGGGTCGCGACGCCGACTTTGTCGTGTTCGACCATGAGCTCACCCTCGTCGAGACGTATGTTGGCGGCCAGAGCGTCGGCAACGCCTTTACCGATTAACGATAGAAAAAGACGGCGGGCCCGAATCTGCTCGGACCCGCCGTATGGGTTAAACGCTCAAAAGCACCTTAACAGTTACAGCTTGTTAACGATCTTCTTTGCCGTGCGCTTGACGCCGGCCACAAGACCCCCCGCGGGATGCTCCTTTTCGTATGCTAGACGCTTCTCGCGCTTGGCGTACTCTTCGACGATGATGTCGCCATACTCGTCTTCGATCTTGTCGAAGAAGTCGACGGCGCCCTTAATTTCCTCAGCGGTCGGGTGTCCCTTCTGGACGCCGCCGGTGAGTTTGAACGGCCCCCACGTATCAAAGCCGGGACAGCCGTAGACGCCCATAAAGATGGCCTGCCTCATGCGGCAGATGCCATCGATATCCTTGCCGTACCACTTGTTTTTGCCACCGTAGGTCATAAGGCCAAACACCTTGTCCTGCGGCTGCAGCACGTTCGTGAGCACGCGCGCCATATCTTTGTCGATCTCGGAGTAATAAATGCCTGTGGCGACGCCGATCAGATGGTATTCGTGCAGGTCGGGGTACTCGTTTTTACCGAGTGACTTCACGTCGAGGGTATCGATTTCGGGGTGTGCCTCAACGATGGCGTCCACGAGCTTTTTCGTATTGCCGTGGTGGCGTGAGGCATAAAGGATAATGGTTCGCATAAGAAGGCCTTTCAGCTGTAATTGCATCAATGTCTGTATGGTACCCCGTTGCATGCCTGGGAAACCGGACGCATCGATGAACGTGCGGGTTTGTCCTTTGGTCAGGGCCGAGACGGGTTCTTGCGAGCAAAAAGCAGTTGTTCGAAAGGATGGACAATGGAATACGCTCTCTCCAACGATTCGATTTCTATCAAGGTCTCCACGGCCGGCGGCTCGTTTACCTCGATTGAGGCTGGAGGTCGCGAGTACTTGTGGCAGGGCGATCCCGCCGTGTGGTCCGGCCAGGCACCGATTTGCTTCCCGATTTGCGGAGGTTTGCGCGATAACAGCGCCATGACGTTTGCCGGACATCATGTGAAGCTCGCCCGCCACGGCTTTGCGCGCAAGCAGGAGTGGAAGCTGTTGAGCCAAAGCACAAACGAGCTGGCTATGTGCCTGGCATCCGAGGATAACGCCGCGCTGCTGAGCGATTATCCGTATCCGTTTAAACTTGTCGCCCGCTATACGCTCGAGGACGCCGCCGTGCGTGTCTCCTATGAGGTTACCAACGAGGGCACCGAGGACATGCCTTTCTTTATCGGTGGACACCCCGGCTTTAGGTGTCCGCTCGACGAGGGCGAGTCCTATACGGACTACGAGTTGCGTTTTGAGAAAGACGAGGCTGCGGAGCTCTGCACCGCCGTTCCCTCGACCGGATTGATTGATGTGGACAACCGCTCCAAGAACCCCATGGTGGGAAAGACGCTGCCCCTGTCGCATGAGCTCTTCGATTTTGCGGAGACCATCTTTGACGTGCTCGAGAGCCGTCAGGTCACGCTTTCCAAGAAGGGCGAGGACAAGGGCGTTCGCTTGAGCTTTGAGGGCTTCCCGTATCTCATTGTGTGGAGTAAGCCCGAGGGCGATTTTGTGGCAGTTGAGCCCTGGGGCGGTCTTTCGACCTGTTCCGATGAAGACGACGTGCTTGAGCATAAGCGCGGCTGCCTTGTCGCCAAGCCCAAGGAGACCGTCGTCCGCTCGTTCACGATTGAGATTCTGTAGTCGCATGTAGCCAATTCGTTTTGCAAGGCATAAGGAGCCTGCGAGATAAGGAGCTAGAAATGATCCTCACCGTTACGATGAACCCGTCCGTCGATACGCGCTATCAGCTTGATGAGCTCATTATCGACGACGTCAACCGCGTGACGCCCGAAAAGACCGCCGGCGGTAAGGGCCTCAACGTGGCCCGCGTCCTGGGCCAGCTGGGCGACGATGTCGTGGCAACCGGCCTGCTTGGTGGTCATATGGGCGCCTATATGGCCGAGCTCATGGATGCCAACGGCATTAAGAATGATTTTGTGCCCATCAAGGGCGAGACCCGCATCTGCCTCAATATCCTTCATGCCGGCAACCAGACCGAGCTGCTCGAGAGCGGCCCGACGATTGCCCCCGAGGAGCTCGATGCCTTTACCGCCAAGTTCGCCGAGCTTGCGAGCAAGGCCGATGTCGTTACCATCTCGGGTTCGCTGCCCCGCGGCGTCGAGGCGGACTACTATGCCAAGATCACGGGCATTGCCGAGAACGCCGGCGCCAAGGTGCTGCTCGATACCTCGGGTGCCTCGCTTGAGGCTGCGCTCAAGTCCGAGGTCAAGCCTGAGCTGGTTAAGCCTAACCTGACCGAAATTAACGGCCTTCTGGGCACGAGCTTTACCACCGACGATGTGGACGAGCTCCGTTCCGCGCTCGCCTCTGACGCCCGCTTCTCCGATATCCCCTGGGTCGTCGTATCCATGGGTGCTGCCGGCTCAGTTGGCTTCCACAATGGCCGTGCGTTCCGCGCCAAGACCCCCGATATCCCCGCCGTTAACGCTACGGGCTCTGGCGATTCGACCATTGCCGGCTTCGCACATGCGATTGCTGCCGGCGCCGACGACGAGACGGTGCTGCGTACCGCCAACACCTGCGGCAAGCTCAATGCCATGGATCCCATGACTGGCCACTTGGTTATGGATCGTTGGGACGAGGTTTACAACGGCGTTGTCGTGACCGAGCTGTAGGAGCTTGTGCTGCGGCCCCGGCATCGGTTGCTAGCTCATGTCGACGACAAGTGCAGTAGCATTATGCCGGGGCGCGACGCCGACACTGTCGTGTTCAATCCCGACCTTACCCTGGTCGAGACGCATGTGGGTGGCAACAGCGTCGGTAATGCGTTTGCCGAGTAGCCGCCAAAGAAACGATCCGAGAGGGGATTTAGATGATTTACGGTGCATTGGGCGATATCGAGGAGTACCGTGGAATGCTCAAGGGCCTCGACGTGCTGATCGATTGGCTCGAGGAGAACGATCCGGCGAAGCTCGAGGTCGGCAGCCATCCGATTCTGGGCGACAAGGTCTTTGCGAACGTCATGGCTCCCACGACGCGTCCCGAAGCCGAGGCTCACTATGAGACGCATCAGCGCTATCACGACCTGCAGATCGACGTCGAGGGTCGCGAGGCCTTTAAGGTTGCCACGGGCAGCCTGACGCTGGTCCAGGAGTTTGACGAGAAGGACGACTACGATCTGGTCGATTCCGACGCCTCAATCGCCGGCGATCTTGCTGACGACAAGTTTGCGCTGTTTGTTGCCGGCGAGCCTCACATGCCCACGCTCGAGTTCCCGGGCGATGGTGCGCAGCCGGTCAAGAAGATTTGCTTTAAGCTGCTTGCAGATGCTTACTGGGAGGAGTAGCGAGCTGCTCGGCTGAGCTGTTCGTCTGATGGCGTGATTCCCCTAGGGATATCACGCTAGGACCCCGCCAAACGTGTTTCCCTAGGGGAATCACGTTTGGCGGGGTTTTCTGTTTTTGAATAGGGAAGCTGTTTATTTGCGAAGAACATCGGCTAGCCGCAGGATTGAAATCATCGACCGATAAGTGAGTTCCACTTTTTCGCCCGCAAGCAGTCGTTTCGAGCCAATCTCATCTAGCCCCACAAGCCGAGAAAACAGCGGGCCGCTCATCGTGCCCTCGTCAATTGATTCCCTTATGGTCTTCAAAACGTCCGTATCATGAAGCGATGCCGAGCTGTAGGGGGCAACACGAGCGGAACTCTCAATTAACGACGAGACAAAAGGATGGAGATGCTTTGGACATAGTCCATCAAACACCACATCCCCATTGTCATCCGAGCCGACCAGACGCCAAGTATAATGATCGACCCAGTCATCTCCGTCATATATGGCGTCCATGAGCAACTTCCCGTCTAGAGAGAGAAACCTATTTGGACATCGGGGCGCAAGACCGCAATCCATATCGGGCCTGCAGCAGCTCCAACCCAACGCACCACATAGGTTCCCTTTCGTACATGTGTATCAATCTGCCCCGAGATGCCGGTGAATGCAATTCCAGACCCGTTTGTCGGATAGCAATCGACGTATTTTTGTTTTCCGCTCACAACCTTGTATAGATATATCGTTCCAGCAAAAGAGAAGGGATCGTTCGCAATTTTGTCCGGAAGAACTTGCCACCTCAAAATCCCGCTACCAATATGGTCAAGCTTGACCGTTCCGCCGTCCCCCTCAAAAGTGGCAAGGGGATTTACCCCAGACTGAGAGTCGGCATCGCCCTCCTTAGCAGTTATCAGCAGGCTGCCCGTATAAGACTGCTGAGGCTCACCTTCAGGACAGGCAGCCTCGGCCCAAGAAGGGCCACTCAGGCAGAACAGTCCGAGCAGCATCATTACCAACAAAAGAAAACCCTTAGTTCTTTTCATCTATATCCCCAACGTCTCTCGACATTTGTATATCGTGACTATTTTAGATCTATATGGCCAATTCGAGCCCTCACCATGGCAATTGCTGCTGGGTTTCTTTTCATTAAAATTTCACTTTGGTAAATCCCCGCCCCTAAGCATTAAACCCGAAGTCCGCCGAGTGGGCGAATCGGCAACAAAAAAGCCGCCCGAAGGCGGCTATCTTGTGCAATGGAGCCAGCGACCGGGCTCGAACCGGTGACCCCCGCTTTACGAGAGCGGTGCTCTACCAACTGAGCTACGCTGGCGGCCATGTGGTGACGCAACTGAGGCGTCAACGGCTGTCTATAATACGGGACATCGCACATCCGCGCAAGTGTTCTGACGGCTTTTCTCACTTTAAATGCACTAATATTGGAGACGTGATGTCTGCGGCGTCCATTTGGCGCTTGACCTGCTATTGAGCTGGTGGCCGACGTCCCGCTCATATGGGTCTCAAACAGAATGGGGCAGCCATGGCTCATCCCAAGATCCTTCTCACGCGTATCGACGACCGTTTCATTTACGGGCAAGACGTTGAGCTGTGGAACGAAGCCGTGGGTTCCAACCTAGTCCTAATCGTTAACGATGAGATCGCGGCGGAATCGCGCCAATGGGCACCCATGAGAGTGGCGGCGCCAGAAGGCGTCTGGACAAGGTTTTTCTCGGTGCAAAGGACTACCGACATCATTCATACCGCAACGCCGCGTCAATGGATTCTGGTCATGGTGGCCTCACCTGCCGATGCACTCGCGCTGGTTAAGGGTGGTGTGCCGATCACCAAGATCAGCATTGGCCATATGCAGGCAGGGGAGGGCAAGCGTCCCGCAACGCCCGCCGTTGCCGTAGACGAGGCAGACGTCGCCGCCTTCAAAGAGCTGCAAGAACTCGGCATAGAGCTAGAAATCCGCTATCTCCCCAGTTCCGCCCCCGATCCCATCGACAATCTGTTCAACTGATCCCTTGGGGACGGAGGAAAACGGATCATTTTGCCCTTGCGAGGGACGCGCGCGATGCCGCCTGTCAAAAACTATGCCCATTTACTACGTTTGATCGGTTATCGCCGAGCATGTCGAATTTGAGAAAAACAAAACCGCAGGTAGACGGCTCGCGCATTTAACAAAAACCGGTGCATGGTCGAGCATCCCGGGCTAAACGTAGTAAATGGGCATAGTTTTGATATGTCACTCATACAGTCACAGCGAAAAAGAGCCCAAAAGATGAAAAACGCCCGTCGGCGGTGTGCCGGCGGGCGTTGCTGTGCGATATGTCGCGTTGTGGGCCTAGTGCCTCATAAAGTGGTATTCGATCACATTGCTGTAGGGATGACCGGGGCCCACGATGCCCTGGGGGAACAGCGCATGGTGCGGCGTGTCAGGATACATTTCGGCCTCGAGGGCAAAGCCGGCGCCCCAACCGTAGTTGGCATCGTCTTTGGCGTGTTCGTCGCCCAGCCAGTTGCCGGTGTAGAGCTGCACGCCCGGGGCAGTGGTGTAATAGTCCAGCTCACGGCCGGTCCACATCTCCTCGACGTGCATCGCGCGGCGCAGATTACGGCCGTACTGATAGCCATCGATGCACAGGCAGTGGTCGTAGCCACGGGCCTGCTTAATCTGCGGGTCGTCGGCTTCCATGCCGGGCGCGA
This sequence comes from uncultured Collinsella sp., assembly GCA_902489945.1. GTDB lineage: Bacteria > Actinomycetota > Coriobacteriia > Coriobacteriales > Coriobacteriaceae > Collinsella. Next base: position 25,699 of record CABUBZ010000001.1, on the reverse strand, counting down.
CGGGGCGCAGCTCACGGAAGTCAAACGGCGTGCCCTCGACCGGAGCGATCTCTCCGGTGGGGATATTCTGCTCGTTGATGGGCAGGTAGTGGGCAGCGTTAGCAACAAAGAAGTGCTCACAGTCCATGCCGGCGTTGTGACCGGCAAGGTTAAAGTACGTGTGGTTGGTCATGGACACGTACGTGGCGCGGTCGCTCTCACAGCCATATTCGATACGGAAGCAGCCGGTGCGCGTCACGGTAAACACGGCCGTAAAGGTGCGGTTGCCGGGAAGGCCCAGCTCACCGTCCTCAAGCGAGGTGGTCATGCGCACGGCATTGTGGACCTCGTCGAGCTCAACGTCCCATACGCGCTTGTGCAGACCATGCTCAAGATCGCTGTGCAGGTTGTTGGTGCCCTCGTTGGCGGGCATATGCCAGTCCGTGCCGGCGATGGTGATCGTGGCACCTGCAGTGCGGTTGGCCACAGGTCCGATGGTCGCGCCAAAGCAGGCGGGGTTGTCAAAGTAATCCTCGAGCTTATCGAAGCCCAGCACCACATCGCGCGCGTTGCCGGGGATGTCGGGCACGTCGATGCCCAACACGGTGGCGCCATAGTCCATAATGCGAACGCAGATCTCGGGCCCGTTGAGGGTGTAGCGATGAACGGGGGTGCCGCACGGCGCGGTGCCGAAAAGCTCGGAAGTGATCATTTGGTTCCTAACATCGAGGTATTTCGGACAAACTGTAGCGCGAACAGGCAAGATTATCACTACACCCCACTAAAGCAGGGGGTATTTTTCTCAAAAAAGTGATGATTGGAGCTGTGCGGGCGTTCATTTCTGACGCGCGCGAGTCTGATACAATTTGTTCGTTATTGTTTGAATTGACGTGAGCGTGGAACAGCGAGGACTCATCGTGATTAAAGCGGAGCGACAGGATAAGGTTCGGCAGCTGCTCGAGGAACAGGGAACGGTCTCGGTCAAGGAGATTTCGGATGCGTTAGGTGTCTCGGATATGACGATCCGCCGTGACCTTGAGGAGCTTGCGAGCCTGGGCGAGATCGAGCGCGTGCACGGCGGAGCCCGCAGTGCGCAGGGCCGTCCACACGCTATGCTGCGCCATGAGTATTCGCACAGCGAAAAGCGCACGAAGCATGCCGAGGAAAAGTTGCAGATTGCGCGCCGTTCTGTGGAGCTTATCGAGGAAGGCTCGACCATCTTTTTGGGCACGGGCACCACGGTTGAGCAGATGGCCTCGATGCTGCCGGCGTTTCGCCTGCGCATTGTGACCAATTCGCTTTCGGTGTTTAACCTGCTCGAGGCGCGCGAAGACTGCGACCTGTGCCTGGTGGGCGGCATGTACCGTCGCCGCACCGCCGCTTTTGTGGGACCAACGGCCGAGGATACCCTGCGTGCGCTGGGTATCGATGCGGCGTTTATCGGCGCCAACGGCATTCTGGATGGCGATGTGTCTACATCCAATATGGAAGAGGGCCGCATCCAGCAGCTCGCCTTTAGCAAGGCCGACTCGCGCTATCTGATCGCCGACTCCAGCAAGATCGGCAAGCGCGACTTCTACACCTTCTGCCGCCTGGACAGTTTGGATGCCATGGTGTGCGAGCCGGGTATTACCGCCGAAGATCGTGCCGCCATCGAGGAGCACACGCAGGTTATTTGCTAGTTATCGCTACGGGATTGCCAACGGGTGATGCGGGAGGACTTTTACCTCCTGTCATTGTGGAAACCAGCGCGTCAGCGCTACGCGATATGACGCGCAAATAAGGACTCCACTATCAAATCGTCTCAACCTGTAACAGGTAGGGGTGAAACCACCAACCAGATGTTACAGATTGAGACAATTCGGCGGGGCCTACCTTGTTTGTCTCGATCTGTAACGGTTAGGACTTAAAAACTCGGCTACGTGTTACAGATCGAGACAAAAGAAAAAGAACATTAGGACTTGAAAATAAAGTTTTGATAAGGGATTCGCCCAGTTAAGACGGTGCGGCAGACAATTGAGATTAGTTTGCCTCCGGAGTCGTAAGCATAATGAGTCAGTTCGATGACCGGAAGTTTTGCAACACCATAATTACTGGCTTCGGAATCGCTAAGCTGACGTGCTCTATAGCTTTCCCTAACAGATTGGATAGACTTGGACAAGTCGTCCATGATTCTGCTAAATGCCTGAAAATCTAACTGGTTATTCGGAACGCGCGACTTTGAAATGAAGAACGTATCAGCGCCTATGAAGCTGCCTTCAAGTTCGTAGGTCAATTCAAGACGCTGAATTTTGTCGCGACTTTGACATCCAAATTGTTGGAGCATCATTACGGAAATTGGACGACCTGATGTGAGGCCGCCGAAATGTTTGGTAATGGCATCTGGATCAACGCCATCGCAATGGCTTGCAAAGTCAAAGTCTAAAAGTGAATTGAGCTCGCTAACGCGTTTCGGTGCAACAAACGACCCCTTACCTTGGATTCGATAGATACTTCCACGACGCTCCAGCTCACTCATGGCAAGTCGGACGGTTGTTCTGCTTACGGCGTATTCGTCGCAGAGTTCCATTTCTGTTGGAAGTTTATCGTCTGCTTGATATTCATCGACGATCTGCTTGAGCAGCGCGTCGGTGAGCTGTAAATAGAGTGGCCGTTTTTCGTGTGTATCGAGCATTAGAGCCTCAGTTTGCATGTTGGTTATACCTGATGGTTGCCTCAGTCGGGATGTAACGTGGGCAAGGTAACCTTAACGTATCACAGAGCGGCTCAGCATGACGATCTGATGCCTGTATCCACGAAGGGCTTGTCCGAGCGTGAAGATATTCTGGGGCAGGCAAATACCGTTCATGGAGTCCCCGATATGTTGGAGGTCAGCGCCGGCTGCTTTTGCTGCAAGGCCTATTTTCTTAATGGTCTCGCTGTCGCAGGAGTCTTGACTCGTCCCGTTCGCCGCCATGACGAGAACCTTCTCTTCAATTGACTTGCCTACGTTGTGGGATCGTACAAAGTCTACGATGGCGCGCAGGTCTGCTTCTTGGAAGCAAGGGACGGTGTAGGGGGCTGGCACGAGAAGGATATCGACGCCGAGGTCAACAAACTTGCGCGCAATTTCGAGCGTCATGACAGGTTCCGCAACGCCCGCTCCATGCATTTTTCCGGCTATGACCAGGCCATTGAAATGCTCTTTGGAGAGTTTAATCGAATGGGCGATTGCATCGTTGGAGACGCCGGTTCCAGGGTTGCCCGTCAGGCAGATAAAATCAAATCCGAGTTCGTTAGCCTTTTCTAAGGTCTTGGGAGAGACGCGACGACCCATGGGGATTTCCGTTCGGGATTCAGACATCTCTGCCTCGTTATCAACTGGCTCCAGATTGACGCCAATGGGCCTTCCGCATGCTCGCTTCACCCAAGTGACCGGGTTTTCATTGAGATCATCTGGAATACCGGCAATAACTGGATCGAACACATCGAGCGCGTTAAACAGAAGCAGGTCGGCACCTGCGGCACGTTCGATTTCTGCATTAGTAACGCCGCCGAGAAATTGGGAAGAGGGTACGTTTTCCGCCATGATGGTACGTCCCTCGGAAGCCAGAATTGCCTGTTTTAGATCCATGGGTGACGTGGCGGCAAAATCGGATGCGGACATGTTCAGTAATCGTTTGGGCATTGTTACTTCCTTTGACTAGAACGACAGGCTTGTGACATTATCTCTAATATTGTTACAACAATATATTCAATATGTTATATCCAATCGGTGAACGGTTGCAAACTTATTGTACTGCTCGGAAAAAATAGCCTTTAGCTGGGAAAACCTTATATTAATCAACTACCGTTCACCGAATAAGTATTTGAATTCTTGACATACCGAAAAAGCGGAAAAAGAATTGGTTATGACAAATCGCGCAAATGATATTACATTTCGCACAAGAACGTATTCACTTACATAAGTGGATACAAACGGGGACGACGACGGTTGAGTCCGGATAAATCGTTGTGTGCCCGGGAATCATGAAAGGATGTGTTATGGACGCTATCGTCAAATTCCTTGAAAAACACCAGCCTCTATTCGACAAAATCTCGAGGAACATTTATCTGGTGGCGATTAAGGATGGCTTTCTCTCGAATATGCCAATTGTGCTGTTCTCGAGCCTGTTCCTTCTTCTTTCGACGCTCCCTGCCTATGTAGGCATCACGCTTCCGTCTGAGGTGCTGGATTTCTTCAATAAAATCTATGCATATACCATGGGACTTCTTGGCATTATGGTGGCCGGCACCACGGCGAGCTCACTTGCCATGTCGATGAACCGTCGCATGCCTTTGGGTAAATCTCTCAACCCCACCTCGTGCATGGTTTGTGCCATGTGCGGCATGCTCTTGCTATCGGTGACGAACGATGTTGTCTCGATTGGCGGAGCAGATACATCTGTTTTTGAAACCGGCTATATGGGAACTAAGGGTTTTCTCGCTGCGTTCGTAGCCGCATTCTTGACCGTTAATATCTATAAGGTGTGCATTAGCCATAATGTGACGATCAAGCTTCCCAAAGAGGTCCCTGGCTCTATTGCGCAGAGTTTTCGCGATATCTTTGCATTTGGGTTTTCGATCCTTGCGTGCGCTTTTATCGATCTTGCGAGCCGCAAGCTGCTTGCTGTGCCGTTCGCCAATTTGGTATCCGCTCTCATCTCGCCGCTGTTCTCCGCGGTCGACACCTATCCTGGCATGGCGCTTATCGAAGGCGCGGTCGCACTTTTCCAATTTATGGGTATCCACGGTGCTTCGGTTGTCATGAGTCCGATTAATGCTGCGCTCTACGGCAATACCGTTACCAATCTTGAGGTTTTCCAAGCAGGTGGACATCCGTCAATTGCTCTCACGCAGGACTTTACAAGCTTCATCGGCGGTCTGGGCGGTTCTGGCTGCACGTTCATCGTTCCTATTATCCTGATCATGTTTATGCGCTCCAAGCAGCTTAAAGCCATGGGCAAGGCATCGATTATCCCGGTGATTTTTGGAGTTAACGAGCCCGTTATCTTCGGTATGCCGATTGTTCTCAATCCCTATATGTTCGTGCCCTTCCTAGTGGCTCCTATGGTCAACGCCATTATCGGTAAATTTTTCATTGACGTCATTGGAATGAACGCCCCCATGTATACCATGCCGTGGGCGCTTCCCGGCCCAATTGGTGCGTTCCTCACCACGGGTCTCGATCTGCGTTCTCTCGTATTGATGGCAGTGCTGTTGGTCGTCGACTTTGTGATTTACTATCCGTTCTGCAAGGCGTATGACCATCAGCTTTGTTTGGAAGAGTCTGCAAAGGAGACTGCAGGAAACTCGGATGCAGATGCTATTGCCGCACAGGAAAATGTCGCAAAAGCTCTCGAGGCGGTAAAGGACAAGGCGGAGCAGATCCGCGTGCTTGTGCTTTGCCAGGGTGCCGGCACTTCGACTCTCTTGGCAAATGCTCTTCGCGAAGGTGCCGCTGCTAAGGGTATCGATCTGGTTTCTCAGTCCGGTGCGTACGGAAGCCACTATGAGACGATGGATCAGTACAACGTGATTGTTCTGGCGCCCCAGGCACGCATGTACTATGACGCTATGAAGGCCGATACCGATCGCCTTGGAATTAAACTGCTCACCACAAGGGGCAAGGAGTATATCGACCTTACCAACGATCCCGAAGGTGCAATTGACTGGATCGTTCAGGAGCTGGCCAAATAGTGGATTCACTCCGTCGTTGATTCGTCGGTGTATAGTACGGCCCCGCAGCTTATTGAGCTGCGGGGCCGTATTTCGTTGAGTATCTAATTGAGACAATGAGCGCAACCGTCGTGAGATCGCATTGGCGCTCTCCGAGTCACCGACAAACTGCCTTCCATCTATGTGACCAATTCGCTTTCGGCCTTTAGCCTGCTCGAGGCGCGCGAGGGCTGCGAGCTGTGCCTGGTGGGCGGCATGTACCGCCGCCGCACCGCCGCTTTTGTGGGACCAACGGCCGAGGATACCCTGCGCGCACTAGGGATTGACACGGCGTTTATCGGTGCCAACGGCATTCTGGACGGCGACGTGTCCACGTCCAACATGGACGAGGGCCGTATCCAGCAGCTCGCTTTTAGCAAAGCGGACTCGCGCTATCTGATCGCCGACTCCAGCAAAATCGGCAAGCGCGACTTCTACACCTTCTGCCGCTTGGACAATTTGGACGCCGTGGTGTGCGAGCCGGGTATTACCGCCGAGGACCGCGCCGCCATCGAGGAGCACACGCAGGTCATCTGCTAACTAGCGCAGTAGACGATACTTCTGCCCCTGCCGGCGCAGGGGTTATCGCTTTACAATGACGCGCAAATAACTTTGGGCAACAAGGATGAGGCTATTCTGGGGTATGACTAGACTCCGTATTTCGTCTTTATGCCCCTTGAGAATGAATCGTAGTCTTCATAGAGCCCCTCTCTGTTTTCATCCTCGGCGTGGTTTATACGTTCAAGGAGCTTATCCTTTGGAGCCTCTTTTGTTATTGCGGCCTCGCTATCGGGTATTGTGGATTGCAAGAATAGTTCTAGAGCATGGACGTCTTTGAGTATGTAGCCCGTCGAACGGCCCGCTCCTGTTTTTTCGATTGCGCTGCAACTAACAAGCTGACCGAGGGTTCGTTTAACGGTTACCTCGCTGATATCGGGGCAGTTGGACCGGATGTCGGATTTCTTAATGACGCCGGGTCTCTGTTGAAATAGAACAGCGATGCGCGCTTGCTTCGACATGGGACGAGTGCTTGATTCAATTAAGGTACGCTGCTCGAGCTGTCGGTAGGCGGCCAGGGTTGTTCCGAGCATGAAACGGATAAAGGGTGCTTCGGTGTTTTGATTTTCATTCCATCCAATGGAGCTTGCAGCGAGGGCGTTGTAGTAGAGCGCCTTGTTGTCTTCAATAAGTCGTTCGATGCTGATGTAACGCGCAACGTCGTATCCAGTCTTTTCGAGTAGCAGCGTTGTAAGGAGCCGGCTCATCCTGCCATTGCCATCGTTGAAGGGATGAATGCTAACAAAATCGAAGATAAAGCGGAGCGATATAAGGAGGGGATCGCAAACTTGGCGAGATAAAGCATCGTTGAGGGACTGGCAGGCTTCTTTAATAAGTCCCGGGGTTGCTAGAGCCGAAGGGGGCCTAAAGCGCACAAATCGATTACCTTGATCGTCAATGGAGACGATTTCGTTATCGCCATCTTTCCAATGGCCTCCATACGAGATTGCCGTGTGCGCCATGAGGTCACGATGCAACTGCAGAATGACCGATGGCGTTACGGGAATGGAATCGTGTTGCTCGTGAATAAGCGACAGCACATCTCGGTATCCAGCAATTTCTTCCTCTGCGCGGGAGCTTGGCTTGGCGGAATACGCCATGATCGCTTTGAGTCTTTTTTGGGTGGTAACAATTCCTTCAAGTCCGTTGGAGGACCGGGTGCTTTGGATCTTAGCCTCCTCCATTAGGGACGATAGAAGCTCGGGTTTGACTTGACTCAGAGCAAGCTGACGGCCTTTATGCTCGCGTATCGAGAGGAGGAGGTTGGTGATTGGAGTTGCTTCGAGTTCCGCTGGGACTGTGGTGTAATCGAACTGGCGCATGCGGCTCCTTTCGGTATCACGAACATACTTTCGATATCATAATATCATTAAATGATACCGAAAGTATGTTCGTGATACCGAAAACTGGAAACCATGGTTCATAACTGCTTGGAAAGTTCGGATTTGACTATCTTATTGTCTCGATCTGTAATAGTTAGACGGTTAAAAGTGGGCTACGTGTTACAGATTGAGATCTTTCAGCCCTGGTCGCCCGTTCGTCTAAATCTATAACAGTTAGGATTGAAAATCCCTGCTAGATGTTACAGATCGAGATAAACGGTCCGCACGGGCTCATCAAAAACAAAAAGACCGCATGCGAACCCGTGGAGGGATTCGCATGCGGCCGACAGGGTATGTGACTGAAACTAGGCCATGAGCAGGCCGGTCTCCGCGACGTTCTTGTACCAGTACGCGCTCGCCTTGGGATAGCGCTTCTGGGTCTCAAAGTCGATGTAGAACAGGCCATAGCGCTTGTTGTAGCCGTTGGTCCAGGAGAACTGGTCCTGCAGCGACCACACAAAGTAACCGTCAACGTTTACGCCGCCGTCGATTGCCTTGAGGATCCACGCGAGATGCTGACGCATGTAGTCGATGCGAGGGGCGTCGTCGATAAAGCCGTCCTCGAAGTCGTCCTTATAGCCCATGCCGTTCTCGGTGATGTAGATCTTCTTGTAGTTGGGGTAATCGTTCTTAATGCGCAGCAGCAGATCGTACAGACCCTCGGGATAGATAATCCAGTCCCAATCGGTGGTGGGTACGCCTTCGCGCACGCATGACTCACCAACGCCCTTGAGGAACCAGCGCGAGGAGCCCTTGTCGCCGGTGCCATTGTGGTTGATGTCGTTTTCGCCCTCGGCAGCACGCAGGAACTGACACTTGTAGGTGTTGACGCCCAAGCAATCGTTGTAGGGGAGCGCGGCGGTCAGCGCGGCGATGTCCTCGTCGCGGACGTCGAGCTCGCCGCCGGCGATATGGGCCAGCTTGGTCGCAGCCTCCATGGTGTCGGCTGCATAGTGGCCGCGGAAGGTAGCGTCGAGTACCCAGCGGTTGTTGATGACGTCGGCCATGCGAGCTGCCTCGCAGTCGGCGGCGTTGTTGGGATCGAGGGGATACTTGGGCTCCAGGTTCTGGACAATGCCGATCTCGCCCTCAAAGCCGCCCTCATGGAAGGCGACGACAGCCTTGGCGTGGGCCACCATCATGTTGTGCATGAGCTGGAAGGCCTTGTCCAGGCGATACTTCTCGCCGTGCGGCCAGTTGCCGACGATAAAGCTGCCCTCGGCGGTCGCGGGAATCTCGTTAAAGGTAAACCAGTGCTTGACCTCGGTGAACTCGGCAAAGCAGAACTTGGCGTACTCGACAAAGGCGTCAATCGTCGTGCGCGTCAGGAAGCCCTCGCCGCCGTTCTGGTAAAAGGCCTCGGGCGTATCAAAGTGATCGAGCGTGACATAGGGGATAACGCCGGCTTTGTTGCAGGTGGCGAAAAGCTCGTGATAGAAGGCGACGCCCTCGGGGTTAATCTCGCCAGTGCCGTTGGGGAAGATACGGCTCCAAGCGATGGAGACGCGAATACCGTTGATGCCGAAGCGCTGGCACAGGTCAATATCGACCGGGTACTTGTTGTAGAAATCGCTTGCAGGATCGGGGGAGAAGCGACCCTGGGCTGCCAGGAAATCGTCCCAGGGCACTTTGCCCTTGCCGTGCGTACGGGTCTCGCCCTCAACCTGGTAAGCAGCGGTGGCGCCGCCAAACACAAAGCCGTCGGGGAACTGCATGGGGTTGGTCATGAGTCATCCTTTCTGTGGGATACGAATAGGGAGAGGTGCCCGAACTGGGGATCCGGGCACCAACAGAGGGAGGAACTAGTCGAGGTTCTCGCGGAGCCACTTAATGGCGCCGGCGGGATCGCGGGTAAGGTCGATATATTCCTTACCGCGGGGAGCGAGCAGCTTAATGCCCAGGCGATCGGTGTCGGCCTTCATGTCGTTGTAGTAGCTACGAACCTGCGGGGCAAGCACGATAACGTCGTACTGATCCATGATGGCAGTGTGCTGGCCATAGGCGCCTGCGGAGGAAGCGATGTTCTCTCCGGTCTGCGCAGCACCTTCCTTGATGGCGTTGGCAAGCATGGCAGAGGTGCCGGCGCCGGCGCACAGGACGAGGACCTTCAGACCGTCGACGTCCTTCTTAGCGGATGCGTCGGCGGCGGGCTCGGGCTGATCGGCGACAGGCTTGCTGTCGGCGGCAGCGGCGGTCGGCTCGACAGCGGGCGCAGAGGTGCTGGCGGCGATGGTGGCAGCACCATCGGACTCGAGACCCAGCTCGGCGGCGCGCTCGGCCTCCTGGTCGCAGAGCAGCTTATCGTACGCCTTCAAGAACGGCAGGTAGATGATGGCGTCCAGCAAGATGATGATTGCGACAAATACCAGGGCGATAAGCTGGAAGTTTGTGGTGATGAAGATGCCGATGGGGGCAGGGGTAGCCCAAGGCACCACGAAGGAGAAGCCGTTCATGCCCACGTTGTCGATAAAGAACTTGGCAACGCTTACGTTGACGCAGCCGGCGGCAACAAAGGGGATGAGCATGTAGGGGTTAAGGATCATCGGCGCGCCAAAGAGCAGCGGCTCGTTGACAGCAAAGGCAACAGGAACAATCGAGGCCTTACCGACGGCTTTGAGCTGCTTGGACTTCATAAAGAGAATCAGCAGAAGCGGCACGATGAACGTGGCGCCGGTGCCGCCGAACTCACCCACGAGCGACATGTTGAAGGTGAGGGAATGGGCGGGGTGACCACCGGCCAGCAGAACCTGCAGGTTCTCGGCCTGGTTGGCAAGACGGATGGGGTCGATGCCCGGCTGGACGATCGAGGGGCCGTGGACGCCGATGAACCAGAAGAACGCGGTGGCTGCCTGAATAAGGATGAGTCCGGGGTAGGTCTCTGCTGCAGTGAAGAGCGGGGAGAGCAGCTTGATGAGCAGCTCGGAGAACGGAACGCCCATGAGGTTGCGCACGACGACATCGATGATGCCGCAGATGATGACGGCGCCGCCAAAGGGGATGATGTCGCGGAAGTTCTGAGCGATGGCGCCCGGAACCTCCTTGGGCAGCTTAATGGTCAGATCGCGCGAGACGCAGAACTTATAGACCCACACGGTAATGAACGCGGCGATATAGGCCGAGAACAGACCGCGCGTACCCATGCTGGTGCAATCGAAGACAGAAAGCTCGGAGCCGTTGAACTTGGTGGTGAACTGCGTAACAGCGAGCAGCAGCATGCTGCACTGGGCGGCAACCATGGTGGAGCCGTCGTTGAGCACCTTGCCGGCGGGCATGCGACGGTTCATGGAAGCCGTGAAGTTCTTGGCGGTGGTGCCGGCAACCATGATGCCCATGACGCCCATGGTGAAGTTGTACAGCTTGTTGCACCAGTCGATGAGCGGCTGGGGCAGCGTGATGCCAACTACGCCGGGAAGGGTGGCAATGAGCAGAAAGATCGAAGAGGTGAGGACGATGGGCATACACCCAAGGAATCCGTCCTTAATAGCTTGGAGGTAGATGTTCCTCGAGATCTTCTCAAAGAACGGCTGATGCTTTTCGAGCATCTTTACGATGGCGTCCATAAAGCTCCTTTGCTACTTGATGCGCGATGCATGTGGATGGAACTGGTCGTCGATGGATGGTCAGGACTGCCCGGAAACCTTCCTGCTTAAGGAAGGCATTGCGAAATGACAACGTTGTCATTTCGTTAATGACAACGTAAGACATTTTTGGAAGAGCAACAAGGATATACGGGTGAGCGGTCGATATTGTCCGGTAAACGGTTGATTTGAAAATTGAGCAGGTAGTGTATGCTAGAACGCAGAAAGCATGCGACATGAAGCCGATGGGAGAAATAGTGGCAACGTTGGACAAGAAAAACGTCTCAATGAACGATGTGGCTGTTGCCGCAGGTGTCTCCCTTAAGACGGTGTCTCGTGTGATCAACGAACCCGATAGCGTACGCGAGTCGACGCGCGATAAAGTCCATGCCGCCATGGAGGCGCTTGGATTCCGCACCAACTTTGCCGCACGCTCGCTCAAATTGGGACGCTACGGGTGCATCGGCGTGGTGCTGTTTCACTTGTCAGGCGGTGCCGTGGACATGATCGACGGTATCGCCGATGCTGCTGAGGAGCGAGGCTTTGCGCTTACGATGATCAAAAAGCGGGCGGGGGAGAAGATGACCCTTGCCGATGCGGCGCGCAGAATGTCGCAGCTGCCTGTTGATGGCATGATCTTCAACCTGCGCCAGATGGTCGATGACTTTGATACCTTTGAGGCGCCGAAAGACCTCAAGACGGTGATTATTACGCCGATGGAGCATTCTACCTGCTCTACCGTTAGTGACGACCAAGAGGGTGGTGCGCGCATGGCGTGCGAGTACTTTTTGAATCACGGGCACAAGAACGTGTACTTTGTTTCTGGTAAGCAAGAGTCGCTGTCGAGCCAATGTCGTATGAAAGGCTGGCGTGCGGCACTCGAGGCACGTGGCATTGAGCCGCCTGAACCTCTGCAAGGCGATTGGAATGCGGATAGTGGCTACGCCGCGGGCCTTGTGCTTGCCGATAAACCCGATTGCACGGCGGTCCTCGCTGCTAACGACTGCATGGCAAACGGCGTGATGATGGCTCTACGTGACAAAGGGCTCAATGTGCCCGACGACGTGTCCGTGATCGGCTTCGACGATGAGCTCTACAAGACGATTCCCAACTCGATTCTGACGTCGGTGAAGTTTCGCCACCGCGAACTGGGCATCCGTGCGCTTTACGAGGTCGTCGCAGGTCTGGAAGCCCCGAGCTCCAGAAGCCGTACGCTCGTCTCGGGCGTGCTGGTCGAGCGTTCTAGCGTGAAGGACCTGCGGGCGTAGACGTACTCGGCCTATTCCGTTTGTCTCGATCTGTAACAACTAGACGGTCAAAAGTGGTCTACATGTTACAGATTGAGATTTTCGGCTTGGCCTGTGCGTTCATCTCGATCTGTAACAGCTAGGACCGAAAAACTCGGCTAGATGTTACAGATTAAGATGAACAGGAGGACGGGTGCGGTCTAAACAAAATGGCCCGCGCATCACGCATCGATGCACGGGCCATTTTTTTTTCTGCGAGCGGCAGGTGGCGTCAGCGTCTTATGCCTCGAGGTTTTCCTCGATCCAGGCGACGGCACCCTTGGGATCCTTAGTGAGGTCGATGTACTGTTTGCCCTTGGGCGACAGCAGCGTGATGCCCAGGCGGTCGGTGTCGGCCTTCATCTCGTTGTAATAGGTGCGAACCTGCGGAGCCAGGACGATGACGTTGTACTGGTCCATGATGGCGTAGTGGCTGCCGTAGGCACCGGCGTTGGCGGTAATGTCGATGCCCAGCTCGTCGGCGCCTTCCTTAAGCGCGTTGGTGAGCAGTGCAGAGGTGCCGGCGCCAGCGCACAGAACCAGAACCCTCAGATCCTTGCCCTTAAGGGCGGACGGAGCTGCGGAGGCCTCAGTGGCAGAAGCGGTCTCGACAACAGGAGCCTCAACGGCGGGGGCGTCAGCGGTCTTGACGGTCTTGGTCTCCTCGGCCTCTTCTTCGGCCAGGGTCTCGGCCTCCTGCTTGCACAGGACGTTGTCGTAGGCCTTGCAGAACGGGTAGTAGATCAAGAAGTCAACGACCAGCAGGACGACAACCAGGACCAGAGAGATCGGCTGGAAGTTGGTGTCGATGAAGGTGCCGATCGGTCCGGGGAGTGCCCACGGCATGGCATAGATAAAGCCGTTCATGCCCAAAAAGTCGATGAAGAACTTACCAATGAGGACGTTGGCCACGGGGGCAAACAGGAACGGGATCAGGAAGTACGGGTTGAGGATGATGGGCGCGGCGAACAGCAGCGGCTCGTTGACAGCGAACATCACGGGTACGACAGAGGCTTTGCCGACGGCCTTGAGCTGCTTGGAGCGCATAAAGAGCAGGAAGATGATCGGGACAATGAACGTGGCGCCGGTGCCGCCGAGTTCGCCGATGTAGTTACCGAAGTTCTCGGTCAGGGCGAGGGCGGGGTGACCGCCGGCCTGCAGCGTGGCGAGGTTGGTGGTGATGTTGCCAAACAGCGCGGCGTTGAGGGCAGGCTTAACGACCGAGGGGCCGTGGATGCCCATGAACCAGAACAGCGGGATCATGAACCAGATGAGGGCGAGGCCGGCGTAGGAATCGGCAGCGGCGAACAGCGGGCTCACCAGCGTGGAGATGACGTTGGCAAACGGGACGGCCAAGCAGGTGCGGCAGATAACGTCGATGACGGCGACAAACAGGATGGAGAAGCTGAAGGCGAAGATGTCGCGGAAGTTCTGGGCGATGGCGCCGGGGACTTCTTTGGGCAGCTTGATGGTGATGTCTCGCTTAATGCAGAAGGCATAGATGTTGACCGTGGCAAATGCGGCGACAAAGGAGCTCAGCAGGCCCTTGGTGCCCATGTTGTCGGTAAAGAACACCGAGACATCGGCGCCGTCGATCTTGGCACTCGTCTGGGTAACGGCCAAGATGAGCATAGCGCACATGGCGGCGACCATGGTGCTCGTGGCGTTGATGGCCTTGCCGGCAGGCATGCGGCGGTTCTTGGAGCCGGTCAGCGCGCTTGCGGTGGTGCCGGCGACCATGATGCCCACGACGCCCATCGTGAAGTTGTAAACCTTGTTGCAGAAGTTCACGACGTCGACGTTCCACCAGTCGGGCAGCGTAAAGCCGCCGACCGTGGCGACAACGCCCGGCAGGGTCGAAATAAGCAGGAAGACAGAAGAAGACAGGATGATGGGCATTGCTGCCAAAAAGCCGTCTTTAATGGCCTGAAGGTAGATGTTCTTAGAGACCTTGTCGAAGTACGGCTGACCTTTCTCCAAGAACTTAACGATCGATTCCATAGTTCACGCTCCTCTTTGCATGAAATCTTAATGGCATGGACGTTGAAAACCTATATGGTCTCCCGCTTGCTAAAAGCCCGGGTGCAGGCGGGGCCGGTCCCAGGGGGAGAGAGGGGGGGCGGCTGGGTTTGTATCGCATAGGGCCGCTCCCTTCTCGGGGGAAAGCGAGGCGATGCGCTACTGCGCGTCCGCCATAGTGTCGGCGAGCTCCTTGTACCAGAGTGCCGACTGCTTGATGTAGCGTTTTTGCGTGTCGAAGTCGATGTAGAACAGGCCGTAGCGCTTGTTATAGCCATTGGCCCACGAGAACTGGTCCTGCAGGCTCCAGATAAAGTAGCCCTGGACGTCGACGCCCTCGGCGCGCGCCTGGAGCACCTTCTCCATGTGCTGGTCGACAAAGTCGATGCGCTCGGGATCGGCGACGATGCCGTTTGCGTCGGGCTCGGGGTCCTTGTGGCCCAGGCCGTTTTCGGTGATATAGATGACGGGGAGGTTGGGATAGGTGGCGCTGATGTGCTTGAGCGTGTCGTAGAGGCCTTGCGGGTAGATGAGCCAATCCCAGTCGGTGGTGGGGATACCCGGCATATCGACCTGCTGCCCGACGCCCTTAAACTTAAAGCACGAGGTACCCTTGTCTCCGGTGCCGTTAAAGCTGTTGGTTGACTCGCCATCGTAGGCGGCGATAAACGCCGACTGATAGTAGTTGAGGCCGAACATATCGTTGCGGGGCGCCGCCTTGGCGAGCTCCTCCATGTCGCTGTCCTCAACCGTAAGTGTGGCGTTGTTGGCACGCAGAATCTCGTTGATGAGTGAGAGGGTGCGCGCGGAGTAGTGACCCAGGAAGGCGCCGTCCATGATGAAGTCGGTGTAGAAGGCGTTGTACAGGTCGGCGGCGTGCTGGTCGGCGGGCGAGTCGGTGGCAGGATATGCCGGCGTCAGGACGTTGACCATGCCAATGCGTCCGCCCAGGTGCTCGGTCTCGTCAAGATCCTTATACAGGTTGACGGCGCGGGCGTGGGCAACGAGCTCGTTGTGCTGGCTCTGGATGCCGCTCGTCACATCAAAGTGATGGTTGGGCGGGAAGTTGCCTTGGATGTATTGGGAGTGCGAGAGGCTGATGAGCTCGTTGATGGTGAACCAATTCTTGACCTCGCGGAACTCGCGGAAGCAGAACTCGGCATAGCGCACATAGGCGTCGACGGTCTTGCGGTTGAGCCAGTCGCCCTGGTTGAACAGGGCGGCGGGGGAGTCAAAGTGATGCAGGGACACATAGGGCTCGACGCCATACTTTTTGCAGCAGGCGAACAGCTCGTGGTAGTGCTTAACGCCCTCGGCGAGGGGCTCGGCATCGTCGCCGTTGGGGAAGATGCGGGTCCAGGCGATGGACACACGGATGGCGTTGAGTCCATGCTCGGCAGAAAGGCGGATATCCTCCTCGTAGCGGTTGTAGAAATCACTGGCCGGGTCGGGCAAAAAGCGACCCTGGGCGACAAGGTAATCGTCCCACATGGTCTTACCCTTGCCTGCCACCTTCGTGGAACCTTCCGTTTGGTACGCGGCGGTTGCGGCGCCCCAAACAAAGCCCTTCGGCAGCTGCTGTACGCGGTTTAGCAAAGACATATGCATACACCCTCTCGTCTCGCTGTTCGATATTGTGCGTTTGCGCTCAGGAGGCTCCCTGGTTAGCGTTCAGCGGTGAAAAAGCCCGATAAACACTATCTTAAAATGATTAGAACCAAAATGAGCACGTGAATATTTGACAATGAGCACGTTAACATCCGGCTGGGATGTATAGAAACAAAACAACTTCAAACAGCCGCGAACGGTTGTATTTGTTCGGTAAGCGGTTTTGATTGACAGAAGTTTTCATGTTGTGGTATATGGCTCGGGTATCATGAGCACGTTATCAATGTATGTACGATGCGCCATGGGCGCGGGGAATAGTTGGGAAGCAGGTTAGCGTGGAAGGCATGGCTCAGCAAACAAGGAATGGTCATTCGGCGAGCGCGGCAGAGGTTGCGGCGCTCGCTGGCGTGAGCCGCCAGACTGTGTCTCGCGTGGTCAACGGTATGCCTAACGTGACGGAAAAGACGCGCAAGCGTGTGCTGGCCGCCATGGAAGAGCTGGGCTTTCGTCCCAATTTTGCTGGAGCGGCGTTGCGCGGCGGGTCGTATCGTTCTATTGGCCTGTGCATGTACAACATCACACGTGTCGGTAACCTGGCGACGCTCGAGGGTATCATGCAAGCGGCGCGCGAGCACGATTTTGCCGTCACTATGATCGAGATGGGCGGCGACAAGCCCTATACACTTGCCGATGCCTCGCGCCGCATGGTCGAGCGACCCGTCGACGGCATGATTCTCAACATGAACCGCATGGCTCCCGATTTTGAGGAGTTTGTTCCCCAGCCGGGAGTGCGAACGGTCATCCTGTCCATGTATGCGCATCCGCGCTGCACGACGATCGACTCCGACCAGTATGGTTCGTGCGAGCTGTTGACCAATTATCTGCTGGAACATGGTCACTCGAATATGCGGTTTGTGGCGGGTCCGGAAAACTCGATTTCCTCGCGTTTTCGTGAGGCCGGTTGGCGCGATACGCTGGGTCGTGCTCATGTCGATGCCGCTCCGATGCTGCGTGGCGATTGGAGTGCGGACAGTGGGTACGCCATGGGCGAGCGGATTGCGGCCGAGGTGCTTGCCGGCGGGTCGCAGGCGCCGACTGCCGTGCTTGCGGCAAATGACCAGATGGCGCTGGGCGTTATCGCCGCGCTCGAGAACGCGGGCCTGTCCGTGCCCGACGACGTGAGCGTGGTTGGTATCGACGACGCACTCGAGGGACTTGTTCCTCACAATCGGCTGACGACGCTGCGATTTGATTTGCGCGGTGTCGGTAAGCTTGCGTTTGAGGCGGCGATTGGAGAGAGCTCGTCTATCGAGGCGATTCATGTGCCGAGCACGCTGGTCGAACGCTCGACTGTTAGGGACATACGGGGTTAGGTCCTACTCCGTTTGTCTCGATTTGTAACAGGTAGACGGTCAAAAGCGGGCTACGTGTTACAGATTTAGATTCTTCGGAAAGAGCAATCCTGTTCGTCTCAATCTGTAACAGCTAGGACCCAAAAACTCGGCTAGATGTTACAGATTGAGACGAACGGACCCCGAACCGCCCAAAAAGACCGGGGGCGGCGCGCCGTGTGACGTGCCACCCCCGGCTGAGAAATGGGGGACAGGTTATGTGGGCGGTGCAACTCCGCCAACCGCTCGTCGCAAGCCGCTAGTCCAGACGACGGGTCTGCGCCACGTGCTTATACCAGTATGCGCTTGCCTTGGGCGTGCGCTTCTGGGTTTCAAAGTCAACGTAGAAGAAGCCGTAACGCTTGTTGTAGCCATTAGTCCAGGAGAACTGATCCTGCAGGCTCCACAGGAAGTAGCCGCCCACGTTGACGCCCACCTCCATGGCCTTGAGCAACCAGCGCAGGTGCTGCTCGATGTAGTCGATGCGCGGCTGGTCGTCCACAAAACCGTCCTTGTAGGGGTCCTTGTAGCCCATGCCGTTTTCGGTGATGAAGATCTGCTTGTAGTTGGGGTAGCGCTGCTTAATGTAGACGAGCAGATCGAACAGGCCCTCGGGATAGATGATCCAGTCCCAGTCGGTGGTGGGGATACCAGGCTTGTTCACATGCTCGCCAATGCCCTTAACGCGCCAGCGGCCAGTGCCCTTCTCGCCCGTACCGTTGTGGTGCAGGTCGTTCTCGCCGTCGTAAGCCTTCAAGAAGCGGCACTGGTAGTTGTTAACGCCCAGGTAGTCGTTGTAGAGCGCTGCCTCGCGCATGATTTCCAGATCCTCGTCCAGGATCTCGATGGTGCCGCCCGAGACGGCAGCCAGGCGGTTGGCGCACTCGAGGGTGTCGGGCGCATAGTCGCCGCGGAAGGTGGCGTCGAGCAAGAACTGGTTTTGCAGCACGTGCTCGTTGTTGGCGGCTTTGATGTCGGCGGGGTCGTTCTCGTTGAGCGGGTACTTAAACTCCAGCGACTGGATGACGCCGATTTTGCCCTTAAAGCCGCCGTTGTGGAAGGCCAGCACGGCCTTGGCGTGGGCGAGCATCATGTTGTGCTCGCACTGGAAGGCCTCGGCCAGATGCGCCTTGACGCCACCGGGGAAGGTGCCCTCGATGTAGGTGTTGGAGGCGTCGGCCCAGATCTCGTTAAAGGTGAACCAGTAGGTCACCTGGTCGGCGTACTCCTTAAAGCAGAAGGTGGCAAAGTCCACAAAGGCGTCGATGGTCTCGCGGTTGAGGAAGTCGCCCTTCTCAAAGAGGGGAAGCGGCGTGTCAAAGTGATGCAGCGTGACGAACGGCTCAACGTGGTGCTTGTGGCACTCGGCGAAGAGATCGTGGTAGAACTGGACGCCCTCGGGGTTGATTTCGCCGGTGCCGTTGGGGAAGATGCGGCTCCAGGCGATGGAGAGGCGAATGCCGTTGATGCCGAACTCCTCGCACAGCTCCAGGTCGACGGGGTACTGGTTGTAGAAGTCCGAAGCGGGATCGGGGGAGAAGCGCCCCTGGGCCTCCAGAAAGTCGTCCCAGGCAACCTTGCCCTTACCGTGAGTGCGGGTCTCGCCCTCTACCTGGTAGGCAGCGGTGGCGCCGCCAAAGACAAAGTCCTCGGGAAACTGCGCGGGCGGGTTGGTGACGCTAGCAGGATTAACGGACATGATGATCCAATCGTCTAAATCGAAGGGCCAGCCGGTCTTGGATGGTCGGCTGGCCCTGGGCGTTACTTACTTCGAAAGTTGCTCACTCACGAAGGCGAGAGACTTGTCGCCGTTCTGGGAGAGCTCGATGTACTGCTTGCCACGGCAGGCGACGCACTTGTTGCCCACGCGCTCACAGTCCTTCTGCAGGTCGGCCAGGTAGCTTGCGGCCTGCGGGGCCAGGACGACCAGGTCAAAGTCGGGGAGCATGTCCACGTGGTTGCCATAGGCCTCGGCAGCGGTCTCGAGGTTAATGCCGCGCTCCTTGGCGGCCTTGGCCAGCGCGTTGGCGAGCAGGCCCGAGGTTCCGCCGCCCTGGCAGAGCACGAGCACGCGCTTGCCGTTGAGGTCGCTGGCGGTCGTTGTCTCGGCAGCGGGTGCTGCGGAAGCGGCGGGGGAGTCGGCCTTCACGGCCTCGGCAGCAGCGCCGGCGGCAACGCTCTTGGCGTCAGCCTTGCCCTGGAAGGCATCGTTGAGCTTGGCGGCCTTCTCGGCGTTCTTGGCGGCGAGCTCCTCCTGGGAGATCTCGGCCTCCTCGGCGCACTTCTGGGCGTCATAGGCACGGAAGAACGGGTAGTACAGAACGAAGTCGACGACCAGGATAAGGGCGAGCATCACAAAAGCGAGCGGCTGGAAGCCCAGGCCCATGATGGTGCCGATGGGGCCGGGGACGGTCCAAGGCAGGGTGTACATAAAGCCGTTCATGCCCAAGAAGTCGATAAAGATCTTGAGGATCCAGATGTTGGCGATCGGGGCAAAGACAAACGGGACAAAGAAGACGGGGTTGAGCACGATGGGTGCGGCGAACAGCAGCGGTTCGTTGACAGCGAAGCAGACCGGGACGATGGCGGCCTTACCGACAGCGCGCATCTCCTGAGACTTGGCCAGGAAGCAGAACATAAAGACCAGGACGAGTGTGGCGCCGGTGCCGCCCATGCAGACGACGAAGTACTGGGCACCCTGGGTCAGGACAGCGGAAGCGTGCTGACCGGCCTGGAACGCAGCCAGGTTGTCGGTCATGTTGGCAACGAGGGCGGCGGCGATGGCGGGCTCGACGATTGAGGGGCCGTGGACGCCGACGAACCAGAAGAGGCTCATGGCGCCGTAAATTACAGCGAGGCCAATATAGCCGTCGGCAGCGGTGAACAGGGGCTGGAACACCTGGATGACGCCCTGGGCAAAGCAGAAGCCAAAGGCAGCGCGGAAGACGATGTCAAAGACCCAAAAGACGGTGATGCAGACGGAGAAGGGGATGATGTCCTTAAAGGTCTGCGAGATGTTGGGCGGAACCTGCTCGGGCATCTTGACGGTGATGTTGCGCTTAATGAAGAACTTGTAGATGATGCCGGTCACAAACGCAGCGATAAAGGCGGTCAGCAGGCCTTTGGAACCAAGGTAGGTGGTGTTGAAGCCGCTGGCAGCGTCCGTGGCGATCGTGTCGCTCGAAAGGAGCAAGAAGCCGATGATGGCCGCGCACATGCACGAGATGAAGTTGATCTGGTTGTTCTTGGGCAGATCGCGGTTCTGAGCGTCGGCGAAGTGCTTGGCTGTGGTGGCAGCGCAGGCGATAGCCAGGATGCCCATGGAGTAGTTGTAGCACTTCCACAGGGCGTTGTTGATGTCATCGGGCCAGTAGAAACCCCAGATGTTGGGGACCGAGGCTACCAGGCAAAAGATGGACGAGAAGATGATGATGGGGATGACGGAGATAAAGCCGTCGCGGATCGCCTTGAGGTACTTATTGCGGGCGATCGCGTTGAAAAAGGGCTGGCCCTTTTCGATGGTGGCGATGAGTTGCTCCATGCAATGCTCCTAAGAGTCGGTGGGTTAGCAACGATGGTAGCTTTTGGCGTTCGGTTGCCAAAATGTTGACGTTGCCATTTTGTGACACAAAAAAAGACGCGAACCGGTGGTTCCTGTGCCTGCGAACCGTCGATTCCTTACGCGTAAACGTTTGAGCCGCCCGGTGGCTCTGTGTTTGCACAATGGCAACGTTAACATTTGGGCACCAAAAGCCGTTCGGGGAAGCAAAAATGTCGGTGAACGGTAGGTTTTGGGTGGTGAGCGTATGGTGGGGGAGGCGTTGGATATACTTGAAGGCGTTTCATTTGAATGCGCAGGGTGCCACCAATGGCATCGTTGACATAGAAAGATCAACCTATGGCCGCTGTTAAAAAATCGGTATCCGTTAAGGATGTGGCGCGTCTCGCGGGCGTCTCGGAGCAGACGGTCTCGCGTACGGTGCACGATTCGCCCAGCGTGCGCCCCGAGACCAAGGAGCGCGTGCGTGCCGCCATGCGCGAGCTGGGGTATCGCCCCAATTTCGCCGGTCGATCGCTGCGCCGTGGCAAGTTTAAGACCGTCGGCGTCGCCATGTTCAACATTACCGGTACCGGCAACCTCGACCGTATGGAGGGCTTTGCCGCCGCGGCCGACAAACATGGCTATGCCATCACCCTCACTAAAGTAGATGGACATCCCTATACCCTCGAGAGCGCATCGTCGCGTATGAGCGCGCTGCCGGTAGACGGCATGGTCGTGATCATGAATCGCATGCCGGCGGACTTTGGCACCTTCGAGCCGCTACCTGGCATGCAGACGGTGCTCGTTACCATGCTGGAGCACCCACTGTGCTCGACGGTCGATAACGATCAGCTCGATTGCTCACGCCAGGTTGTCGAGTACTTGCTGGGGCAGGGACACAAGACCGTGCACTTTATCTCGTGTCCCGAGCGCTCGCTTTCGGGCATGCGGCGCGAGGAAGGCTGGCGCGAGACATTGCGCGCGCATGGCATTGAGCCACCGCGACTCGTTCGTGGCGATTGGACGGCACAGAGCGGGTATGCTGCCGGTCAGGCTCTGGCGGACGATCCGACCTGTACGGCCATTTATGCTTCCAACGACGCCATGGCCTACGGCTGCATTCGCGGACTCGAGTCGCGCGGAAAGCACGTGCCCGAGGACGTGAGCGTGGTGGGTGTTGATGACAGTCTGGGCGACATCGTGCCCGATCGTCGCCTGGCCACCGTGCGCTTTGACAACAAGCGTGTCGGCATGTGGGCAGTCGATAAGATCGCCGGTGCCGAGGGCGTTGAACCCGGTGTGGAGCACATGCTGTTTCCGGGCGTACTCGTCGAGGGCGATACGGTGCGCGATTGGCGCTAGGGCACGGGCCTGTTTGGGTTTCCGCTAATTGTGTTCGATATTGTTCAGATTGGTTTAAAAACCGTTCACGGGCGAAAAGTGACCGTTCATAGCTTGAAATTACGTTTTGCGCTGTTCTTTTTTGTTTGAATGTTAATGTTTCTGCCATACAGAACGCAGCGCGTATGCCCGGACGCGATGCTCTCCATTGGTTCATATGTGAAAGGAACGCAATATGGCAACCAAAGAAGAAATCTCGATGGTTGGATTCGAGATTGTCGCATACGCAGGTGACGCCCAGACCGATCTGCTTGCAGCGCTCGATGCTGCTCGCGAGGGTGACTTTGAGAAGGCCGAGCAGCTGCACAAGGATGCCAGCGATGCGCTCATCGGTGCCCACGACACGCAGACCAAGCTGCTTTCGCAGGAGGCCGGCGGTGGCGAGATGGAGATGACCTTCATCATGGCTCACGCTCAGGACACCCTCATGACCACTATGATCCTGGAGAAGCAGGCCCGCTTTACCATCGATGCCTACAAGCGCATCGCCGAGCTCGAGGCCAAGCTCGCCTAACGCGCGCTCACAACCAAGTCCCCTTCCAGAAGCCCTGTCGCAACCCCGCGGCGGGGCTTTTCTGTCCCTCAGCCTAAGTTGCGGTGAAATAGGGACTGAATAGGGGCCGGCGGGCACAAAACAATCCCTATTCCACCGCAACTCATCCCGTGATAGTCATTGGGGACGTTCTTAAACGACTAGTCATTGGGGACAGTCTTGGTGCGCTCCGTTGGTCCTCCCGTTCGATTTTTGCTCGGTGGGTATACTTCCTTTCGCATTAAACGCCGGACTGAGGAGGTATCCAAATGCCGGACAACGGACTGATGCAAAAGAGAGACGCGCACGCGATGGATCATGGGCGCCCTGTCCAGATTACCGAGTCTACGACAGTGGTTGAGCTGCAGCCGAGCCTGTCCGATATCGTGTGTGCAAACAAAAAACTGCAGATCGGTATCATCGTCGCCCTTGTGGTAATGGCGCTCCTGTCGGGCTTTGTCGCACGCCCGCATTTTGCCGATACCAAGACATGGGACTCCACCATCGAGGTTATCGATCAAAAGAAGGGCAACGTTTTGGCGCTCACGACCTCGTGCGTGGCGCTGTCTGCGGGCATTACCGCGCTGCCTGGTGATACGGGAACGCCGGTTGCCGAGCAGCTCGCGCAGCTTTCAGGAAACTTGGGTATCGTGCTTGCCGTGCTCTACCTCGAGAAATACCTGCTAACCATTTTGTGGTCGGTTGGCCTGGGCATCTTAATCCCGTTTGCGTTGGTGCTCTTTGCGGTGTCGCTCGGCATTCACGGGCGCTGGAGCACGAGCGCTGTCCTGCGCCGTGTGGCGACGCGCGTGCTGGTGGTTGCCGTGATCGGCATGGCGCTCGTGCCCGCGAGCGTATGGGTGTCGCAAAAGGTCGATGAAACGTATCGCGTAAGTATTGAGCAAGCTGAGCAAAAGGCTGCGGACGCGGCCGACACCACGGACAAGTCAGCCGAGACCAGCTCAAAATCGAACAAGAAAAAATCCGAGGCCACGGAGTCCAAAAACGTGCTCGAGCAGTTGACTGATGGGGCCTCGAGCCTTGTTACGTCGGTGACCAGCGGTGCCAAGCAGATGACCGACGAGATCGTGCAGCAGGTGACCGACCTCATCGAAGGCGTCATCGTGATGATCGTGACTTCGTGCGTTATCCCGCTGCTGGTGCTCGTGGCGTTCCTGTGGCTGGGACACGTACTGCTGGGGATCGATATCTCCGGTCCCGCGAACTATCTGACGGGTCGTTTCTTGAGCGCTCCGTCCAAACATGCCAAGAAGAGCGGGCAGTCTGAGTAGGCGGCAAAGCGATCTTTGGAAGATCAACCGTGAGAAGGGCGGCCGAGACACGTTCTCGGCCGCCCTTTTGTTTGTTGAACACATGGTCGCTACGTCCGCGCCGGGTCCAAACGGTCAGCAATCACCTGTGAACGGTATTTGCTCAAAAAAGAACAAAGATAAACAAATAGTTGTTGCAGTTTATGTTCGAATGTGTTCAAATAAACGCGAACAGTGAAGAACCGCACGTTCAGATGCCCGGACCTGAACGCGATTCAACACTTCCAAACAGGAACTACGCACCTGCGTATCTCTCAAGGAGGATGTCATGAGGGTTGTAATCGCTTCCGATGCCGACGGTATGTCGATGAAGGAGTCCATCAAGGAGATGCTCATCGCCGACGGTCACGAGGTCGTTGACTATTCCGAGACCCCTGCCGCGGACTTTGTCGATTCCGCCACCGCCGTTGCCAAGGACCTGCTGGAGCACAAGGATTCCCAGGGCTTCGCATTCGATAAGTACGGCGTCGGCTCCTATATGGCCGCCGTCAAGATCAAGGGCATGGTCGTCGCCAACATTTCCGACGAGCGTTCCGCTTACATGACCCGCGAGCACAACGGCTCGCGCATGGTCACCATGGGCCCGGGCGTTGTTGGCACCGAGGTCGCCAAGAAGATCGCCCGCGAGTTCCTGCGCGCCCAGTACGCCGGCGGCCGTCACCAGATCCGTGTCGACATGCTCAACAAGATGGCCTAACGAGAGCCACCGAGAACTCGAACTTCTATCTCAACTTGTGAATTCAGACGAAAGGACGTTCTGATGAAGAAGACCATCGCAATCGGTTGCGACCATATCGTTACGGACGAGAAGATCTATCTGGCCGACCGCCTGGAGCAGGCTGGCTACAAGGTGCTCGACTGCGGCACCTACAGCCACACCCGTACGCACTATCCCATCTACGGTAAGGCCGTGGGCGAGGCTGTTGCCAGCGGCAAGGCCGACTTTGGCGTGGCCCTCTGCGGCACCGGCATTGGCATCACCAACGCCGTCAACAAGGTTCCCGGCGCCCGCTGCGCCCTGGTTCGCGACATGACCTCTGCCCTGTATGCCCGTCGCGAGCTCAACGCCAACATCGTGGGCTTTGGCGGCAAGATCACCGGCGAGTTCCTGATGGCCGACATCATGCTTGCCTTCCTGGAGGAGCCCTACGAGAAGACCCCCGAGCACGATGCCCTGATTGCCAAGATCGATGCCTGCAACAAGGCCGACGCCGAGGCTCAGGCTGACCCGCGCTTCTTTGACGAGTTCCTGGAGAAGTGGGACCGCGGCGAGTACCACGACTAATTAGGTTCCGGCGTTCTGCCGAACGCCGGACCGGTCGACGCTGCGCGGCGCTCAGGCACCCCATCTCGCCGC